>MNKP01000010.1 GCA_001920875.1 Acidobacteria bacterium 13_1_20CM_2_55_15 | reverse complement strand
TGAGCTTCGGCAGCACTAGCGGTTCTGGCGCTGCGGCGATGGCAAATATCTCTGGAACCACTGCCACGACGTATCCTGTCGACCATGTCGACGTCAACACGGGTGGCTCCGGCTATACATCGGCGCTGACCACGGTCAGCTTCAGCGGGGGTGGCGGCATGAACGCTGCAGCGACGGCCACGATCGGACAGCAACTTACGGGAGGGTATTCTGTCAATACGATCACCGTCAATACGGCTGGTTCGGGTTATACCTATGATCCTACGATAACTATTTGCGGTACCAACAACGCGGGTATGTTTGGCTGTCCTATCGGCAGCGGACCCGGCAGCGGAGCAACTGCGGTATCGCAGATCAATGGTGGAGTTAAGTACGGCAAAGTGTATTTGGTCACGGCTTTGGCGCAAACCAAGACTGGGGGACGTTCGATGTTGCAAATGGAGGTATCCACTCCCGTTATGGGATTTGGGTTCGGCGGCGCACTCACACTCGATGGCCCAAATCCTGTGATTGACGCGATGCCAAACTCCCTGAATTTTACAATTAAGGGAGCTGACAAGAACCTGTGCAACGACATCGCAGACCCGGATCATCCGGCCATCGATGGTTATGATGATCCGAACGCGAGTCCGCCGACACATTCGGTGGAGGACATCATCAGTTCCCTTCCAAGGCCGGATCACTACACCGGCTCGGGTGGAACTCCCTCCGTCCAAAACGGCTACGCGTCGTTAGGTGAAAGCATGGGGACGCCGGCGGGATTGGAATCACTGATTAATACGATCTACAACAAGACGGGTGCGAATCATTACGGGAACAATCCAAGCAGTATCGCTCTAGGGGACTGCCCGACCCACAACACTTCGGACGCGAGCTGTCACACAATTATCGATTACGTCGAGGGAGACCTGACACTGAACGGAAACGCCACAGGTTACGGTACTTTGGTCGTGACAGGCACACTGACGATGAGTGGAAATTTCACTTGGTATGGATTGGTCCTCGTCATAGGCGACGGTCACATGGAATTTAATGGAGGCGGCAACGGGCAGATTATAGGACAGTTGATCGACGCCAAGATTTGGGATAGCTACACGACCAAGACCAAACTGAGCAGCCTTGGGTCACCGACTTTCAAGTGGAACGGCGGCGGAGTCAACGCCGTTCAGTTCGATCACTGCTGGAGCACGAAGCTGATGGACGCTTTTAATTGGACGCCACCGCCAACGACGAAACCCCTCAAGGTCCTGAGCTTCCGGATTCTGCCGTATTAGCCCCGCGCTCATACGCGCTATGCTAGCGCGTATGGGTTTCCTGACCGAAATTTCCGGTCCTCCAGTCACCGCCGACCTACCCGCGCGGTGGGTCTTCGATCGTCTCGAAGAATGGGCCGCGCGATTTCCGAATCAATTGGCATTTGCGGTCGACCGCCGGGACGGGGTTGAGGAGCATCGGTACGCTGATGTGCTCGATCACGTCAACGCGATTGTAATGGACTTCCAGCACCATGGCATCCAGCGTGGCGATAAGGTCGGCATCCTCATGGAGAATATTCCTCAGTGGGTATTCGTGCTGTTAGGTGCCATGAGGATGGGCGCTGTGACAGTCCCTCTCGCAACCACTCTACCGGAAAATTCCCTTCGCCTTATCGCGCAGCATGCCGGCTGCAGGATGATCGTCGCAGACGAGCAGAACTGGGAGAAGGCCGAACGGGTGTGTAGAGAACTAAAGTGCGCCCTCGCCTCTCCCCCCGGCAGAGGCGAGGGCACTGGTTTTGCCGAAATTCGTGACCCTCACCCGGCGGCGCTCTACGCCGCCCTCTCCCAAGGGGAGAGCAGCGATACGACCATCATTGTTTACACCTCCGGCACCACAGGCAACCCGAAAGGTGTGGAACTGACCTTCGACAATTTGAACCATGAAATTCGTGGAGCCATCGAATTGCTCGAGATTACTCCGAATCATCGTATTCTCTCGGTCCTGCCGTTTTCTCACGTTCTTCCGCTCATTGCAAATGCCCTAGGCCCGTTATGCGCGGGAGCCGCCGTCGTTTTTTTAGATTCGATCTCGCCGCAGCGGATCATTGATGCGTTTCACCGCCACCGCATCACGCTGTTCGTTTGCGTTCCCCAGTTCTTTTATGTTCTTCACAAACGAATCTTTTCCCAGGTCGACTCGCGGCCGTTCTATATGCGAGTGTTGTTTGGGGCGATGAAAGCAATCGCCAAACGGATCAACAAGCCGGCTGTGCGTCGCAAATTTTTCTCAAAAATTCACAACGCGATCGGCCCAGATCTGTGGTTGCTGGCCAGTGGCGGCTCCCGATTCGAGGCCCGGATTGCGCAGGATCTTCACGACCTTGGGTACACAGTGCTGCAGGCATATGGATTAACAGAAACGTCCGCTGCGGCAACGATCACGCCAGTCGGCGACAATCATATCGGAACCGTTGGGATACCACTTCGGGGCGTAACGGTCCGAATCGATTCGCCGAATCACGAAGGGATCGGTGAAGTTTGGGTCCGGGGTCCAGTGTTGATGAAGGGATACTACCGTGCGCCTGATCAGACCTCCGAAACGATACTCGACGGCTGGTTGCATACGGGGGATCTCGGCTTTATCGACGCCGCTGGCGCTCTCTCGATCACCGGCCGCAGCAAAGATGTGATCGTGTTGGCAAATGGGAAAAACGTGTACCCCGAAGAACTCGAGACGCACTACTCGCAGTCGCCGTTCATTAAAGAGATCTGTATCGTCGGGATTCCCGAGGACGACCACACTCCGGCGAACGAAATTCTTCATGCCATGGTTGTCCCCGAAATGGACGAATTTCGCCGCCGCGGGCAAACCGCCATTATGGAGATGATCCGGTTCGACATTGAGAACCTGTCAAAGCAGCTACCTACGTATTACCGCATTCACTCGCTTTCGGTACGAAACGAGCCTTTTGCTCGTACCGTCACTCGCAAGTTAAAACGCTTCGAAATCCAGACGGAGGAATTGGAGCGCCGAAAAATGCGCGCCGATAACCCGGCGCAGCCGGCCGGCGAAGACCATCCGCGGTTTAAGGAAAAGGTGGGCGCCACCGTTGCCAAACTCGTCCGCGAAACGAAACCGGAAGTAGGACCGCTTGATCCTCGAATGAACATCGAACTCGACCTTGCGTACGACTCGCTCAGCCGTGTCGAACTTCTGTCCTTGGCGGAAGCACGCCTCGGTGTGAATATCGCCGAGCACAAGGCTGCCCGAATATTCACGCTCGGTGAATTAATAGAGGCCTTCGAGGCCGCATCGGCGGCGGAATCCGCGGGCGGCTGGACTTGGAAAGAGATTCTCAACGTTCCGCCCGGCGATGAATTGAATCGGCATTACGTTCTAAATAAAAGGTACCTTCTGGATCCCTTTGCTTTTGTCACCATGCGCATCGTGAAACTGCTTTCACGAATCTTTTTCCGTCTCCGATATTATGGCCTCGAAAACTTGCCCCAGAGAATGCCCTTCCTCATTTGCCCAAATCACGAATCGTTTCTTGACGGTCCTCTGCTGGCGGCGATTCTGCCTCGGCGTGTCATATACAACATGTTCATCCATGGGTACAGTGATTATTGGGACAATGCGTTTTCACGGCGTCTGGCCAAAGTGTGCAACATCGTCGCAATTGATCCGAACGTCAATCTCATCCGTGCGATGCAGCTTGGCGCCATGGGCCTGAAGTACGGCCGCGTGCTGCTCATTTTTCCGGAGGGCACACGTTCCATCGATGGCCACGTTCAAGAATTCAAGAAAGGCGCGGCAATCTTAGCTTTTGAGCTAGGCGTCCCGATTGTGCCAGTGGGAATTCGGGGAACATTCGAAGCTTGGCCGCGCGGGGGTGGTTTCCGGTTCCACCCAGTCGAATTGCATTTCGGAAAGCCGATCGATCCGAAGAGTTTCGCACAAGCTAGCGATCCTTACGGGGCGATTACGAATGTGCTACGGAAAGAAGTACTAATGCTTTCCGGAGACAATTTGTAATTTAAATGGTATGCTCAGCATGCCAGAATAAGAACGCTGGGGTTTCCTTCTTCTAGACATTCCTATGGAACGAAAATACGGCTCGCGCGGCTACATGGATGGGTATCGCCAAGCAGGTGAGAGCGAAACTGAAAAACCGCGCCAGAAGCCGAAAGGCGGACCGCGCGGTTCCAAGGCCAGAGACGCACCGCGCCCGATGAAAATGCCTGGCTTTCAAGAAGTGCTGCGTTGCGCGCTGTGCGGAACGATCGTGCCGCCACCGGTAGAGATCGCTTTGGAAAGCCAGTGCCCGAAGTGCAAAGCCGACCTTCGTTCTTGCAAGAATTGCCGTCATTTCGATACTGCCGCCCGTTTTGAGTGCACGCAAGATATTCCCAAACGCATCAGCAAGAAAGACCTGCGTAATCGATGTGATTTCTTCATGGCCCGTAGCTCCATCGAGCGGGAAACGCGGGACTCCGGCGGCGCAACTAGTGGCGCACCTTCCGTAAAGCCGTCTGACGCTCGCAGCGCTTTCGATAATCTGTTTAAGAAGTAAATGCAAGCTCTAGCGCCGTTCTGTGAGCGCTGCCGCCCGGCGGTTATAAGCTGCCATCGAATCAGCAACATGAAAGATCAACTTTTCGTGATTTTTGTGCCTCTTTGTGGCTATCCTTTTTTGTGGGGGGTTTTGATCCATTGATTGAAGACCGCTTAAAGATCGCCGTATTCATCGACTTTGACAATATCGAGATCGGAGTGAAGACCACGCTGAGTCGTCACTTCGATATCGGCGCAGTTCTCGAGGCCATTAAGGAACGCGGCGAAGTCGTTACTAAGATTGCCTACGGTGACTGGAAGCGCGCGGGCGAACACAGTCGCAGCATGACCCAGCACGCGATCCAGATGGTGCAACGAAACTTGACGCCCGGCGGCGACAAGAACGGGGCCGACATTAACCTAGCGCTGGACGCGCTGGAGATGGCATTCACGCGAAACCACATCAATGCCTTTGTTATTGTTGGCGGCGACAGCGATTTCATCGCGCTGGTCGAAAAGCTCAAACAATACGACAAGAAAGTCCTCGTTGTCGGCGGGCGCAGTTTTACCAGCATCATTCTTCAAAAGAACTGTCATGAGTTCATCGCTTACGAGAACCTAATCGGCCCGCAACCCGGACCACGCCGGCAGGCGGAGCGGAGTCGGGCCGTGAGCGAGGGCGATCTTTCCAAAGCATTTCCTCTTGTCCGGCGCGCCCTGAAAGTTTTGACGGACCGCGAGGTCTCTCCGCAACTCGGACTGCTGAAGAGCACGCTTCTTCAACTCGATTCGACATTTTCGGAACGTGATTACGGCGCCAGCACCTTTCGCGATTTCATCGAAAAGATGGCTGCCGCCGGTTACGTGAAACTGAAACAGGTTGACCGCAGTCTGCTTGTCGAACTAAAAGAACAAGCGCACGGACAATCGGAAGAACCTGAGCGAGAAATTGCGGCAGCGCCGGGGAACGGTCAATCTGCTGAACATTCGCACGCCGCCCGCGCCGCACCAATTCCAGTGCAGGCGGAAGAAGGTGTCCGTGCAATGCAGGAGGCGTTTCAAAGATCACCCATTACGCCGCACTGGCCAATGTATTTGAGAAATGTAAAGCAATTCATCAAGAATTCGTCGCCGGCATTCGATGAACATCGCTACGGGTTTCATAGCTTTCTTGATGCGGTACGTCATGCCCAACGCGCCGGGTTGTTGCGTTTGGAGCGGAATCGTCAAGGCATCTTGCGGGTTTTTCCGGGTGCCTTGCTGTCTCAGCTTCAGCCTGCTCCCATGCCCCCCGTCGAGGAGCCTGCCGGTGTCGAACAGGCAGCGGTTCCGTACGATGTAGAAGAGCAAGTGCCGGCCGTAGAATCGGAACCACAACCCACGTTAGCTCCTCCCGAAGAGCCCGTCCAAACACAGCCCGAATCTACAGAATTCAACTTGACGTCTCCGGCGGCGCTCGAAGAATCACCGGCTCGCAAACGCCGCACTCCGAGCGGAATCAAACGTAAGACTGGGGCGCCGCGTAAATCTGCCGGTCCGGCCGGCAAGCGGGCGAAGAAAAAGACTTCTGCACCGCCAGAACAGGGATCGGGTAGCTAACTCGGAACCGTTTTCCACCCTGCATCCGCTTATCGGCATTCCGAGTTCCTGAGGATTCTTCCTTCTCTTATCGGCAGGTTTTTCATTTGTCTTTACTGATTTCTGCCGCCTCCACAAAGACTAACGATTCATAATCATCCGCCGATAAATAGGATGAGGTTCTATTGAGTAAGCAGGGACAACTCTGGGCACTTCCACGGGCAGCACAGGTGGCTGTTTGTGTGTTTGGGATGATCGGCATCTCTGGCTTGATCGGGGCGATCCTCACGCTCGAGCTCTTAGATTATTCATATTTCTGGCTATTGCTGTTCCTGGCGGTTGTCACCGGGCAGGCGAAAGTGCGATTGATCGCGGGTTCTTCACTATCGCTGATTACAACAGTCGTTCTAATCGCCGTTATGATGCTCGGCACGCCGGCGGGAACCCTCGTTGGAATTTGCGGTGTCTTTGTCCAATCCATATTCCCGTCACGAAAATTCGTTTTCCATCAGTTGATTTTCAATCTCGGAATGATCGTGCTCACCACATGGTTGTCCAGTGCCGCCTACTACACAGTAGCCCGGAATATCCATGCGATGGGCATCGACCGCCTGACCGGAGCTTTGGTGGCATCCATCGTCTATTACTTAGGGTGCTCGGTCTGTGTCTCGATGATTGTTGGCCTGTCGAGTAAGAAGTCGATCTTGCGCCTTTGGCACGACAATTTCCTCTACACGGCGCCATCCTTTGTCGTCGCCGGTCTCCTGTCGTTCCTCGTTTCGGAGTTCATTGGCTCACAGCGCACCACACTGCTACTCGTCGTCGCTCCCGTACTCTATCTTTGTTATTACTCGTATCGTGTCTACATCGAAAGCTTGGAGAAAGAAAAGCAACACGCGACGGAACTTTTCAATTCAACCTTATCGACGCTCGCGTTGGCTATCGATGCGAAGGACAAGAATACTCACGGCCATATTCAGCGCGTGCAGAAGTATTCGCATGCCATCGCTGAAGCAATGCGCTTAAGTGAACTGGAAGTTAAAGGGATCGCGGCTGCCGCGCTCCTTCACGATATCGGAAAGCTGGCCATTCCCGAATACATTCTGAGCAAAGAAGGTCCCCTCACTCCCGAGGAAATGCGCAAAATGCGGTTGCATCCGCAATTGGGCGCCGAAATTGTCTCGAACATCAAGTTTCGATATCCCGTGACCGATTCGATCCTTGCGCATCACGAACGTTTCGACGGCAAAGGTTATCCCAACGGCCTAGCCGGAAAAGCGATTCCGCTCGGCGCACGCGTGCTGGCGGTTGCAGATGTATTCGATGCGTACACGTCCGGGCGGCTGGACTCGGCAGAGACGATCAACGGCGGCATGGAAACATTACGGCAAGGCAGCGGAACATGCTTTGATCCGGAAATTGTTCGTGTTTGGGAGTCCATCTATCGCGATGTCGTCAACTGGGGGACGACCTCCCCCGAAGCTTATTCCGGCATTGAGCGCGTTACTTCCGACGTCAAGATTCTGGAAGAGCTCACAAAATCTATCGCAAAGGCAACGACGACAGAACAGATATCGCAACTCGTCTCGGATCTGATCACGAACCGATTTCCGCAGTGCGGGGTCGAATTAAAGGCGGGGGCACATGAAGGAGTACCCGTCAAGTTCGGAGACCAGACCATTGCCACGATTTCGGTTACCCATCCCACCGCACCTTTCAACGACGATGAGGTGGCGCTGATTCGAGCGGTAGCCGAGAAAATCTCAGGTCCCTTCAATAAAGTGCTGGCTCTCGAAATCGCGCAGCGGGAAGCGGCGGTCGACAAATTGACCGGTTTGGCGAACCGGCGTGGTTTGGAACTGATGGCCGCCAAGCTTATCGGGAAGCCTGTTTCCGTCGTTGTCGTCGATGTGAACTGTTTAAAGAGCATCAACGATAATTTCGGCCACAAGGCCGGTGACGCGGTTTTGGTCCGTATTGCGGCACATCTGCAGGCTGCTTTTTACGACGCTCAATTGACGTGCCGGTTAGGCGGAGACGAGTTCGTCGTGTTTAGTGAGGCCGACAGACGCACCCTGCGCACGCAGATTCGAAACTTCCGCCGGATGGTCGTGTGGTATCCTGCCCACGAGCCTTACAAGAGAATGCTGTTTGGCGCAAGCTGCGGATTAGCAACTACGCCTGTTGATGGGAAAAACATTGAACAGGCAATGCACTGTGCCGACAAGCGTATGTACGCCATCAAAGCGCGTTTCAAGCGATTTGCAGACCGTCCAGTAGCCGACTGCGTAGTCTAGCGCTTCCGCGCAGTACTCATGGTTGATTACCCCTTAATTAACGTGTTATTAACCTATAGGTCTAATAGGTCTAACTCTGAACAGGAGACATGCATGGCCACGAAAATACCTAACGAATTTCGTGATCTCTTCGAGAAGAAGGCTTTTGCACATTTAGCGACGGTTATGAATGATGGCAGCCCACAAGTCACGCCGGTATGGTGCGACTACGATGGCACTCACGTGCGGATTAATAGCGCAAAAGGCCGAATTAAAGATAAAAATATGCGCCGCAACCGCCAGGTCGCACTCAGCATCCAAGATCCCGAGAATCCTTATCGTTTCATCGCGCTGCGTGGACAGGTTGTAGAGATCACAGACAATACCGACGATCACATCAACGCGCTGGCAAAGAAATACATCAACCAGGACAAGTACCCTTACAAGCAGCCGAACGAAGTTCGAGTGACTTACAAGATTCGTCCCGATCACGTGCTGGCGTGGGCGAGGTAAGAACCAAAGGCTGCACAAACTTGACACAGACATGCGACGGTCATGACGGCCATGAGCAAAGCTGCGTGAACGGAATCGGGAACCTGCAATAATCGATTCCCGTAAAATACCCCGCGAAGCGATTGCTTCGGAAAACCAGATCTCAACGTTGCTGACTTGAGTTTGAGCTTCTTACGAGAATCTCTGTTTCAATAAACTCAAGTTGCCCCAGAACCATTGCCCTAAGTTGACTCTCACAGAATCCACATGCTCGAACCCTGGTGGGGACTCAGGACTCTCACCACTACAGATAGCTGTTATTGACATCCCCAAGTCCCTTGGTTAATGTGCCAAGGCTTTTGTCAAATTTCAGGCGGCTGATAGGAAGGATGGCGGCTAATGGATCGGAGAATTTACATCGGATTATTTTGCAGCTTGGTGGCAACCGTTGCGATACTGGCGACCGCCATTCCCGTTTCAACACAAACCACTGGAAGTTTCCAATATGTGATTCCGCATTTCAACAGCAATTCCGGGTCGGAACTCATTTTGAGTAACTTGAGCAGCGTGCTGGCCAGCGCAAAAGTCACGTTTCGCAACTCCGAACAGGCCCAGGTTGCCGACGCCGGGATCAATATCCCTGCTGGAGCCCAACTACGACTGACCGCTGGTTCTCTTGCTCTGAGTTCCTTCGACGGGACCGTAATCGTCGTCAGTTCAAACCGCTTATCCGTCATTGCAACGCTATCCACGGGCAGTGGGTTTGAATCCGCAGTTCCCGCAACAAGTGGGACAGATCTGATTATTCCTTTCTCGCAGGGAACGACGGGCCGCATGAAAGCGACAATCTACAATCCTGATGACAGATCAACGAGTGTTGTCATTTTGCCGATTGCGCCAGACGGAACCGTACTGGGTAATGCTGCTCCCACGGTAGCGGCGCTGGGCACGCTTAAGTTAGACATCGCCACTCTCTTTCCGCAGCCTAGTACGGGACCGCTTCGAGATATATCGCATCTGTTGATTCGCGTTCCTAAATCAGTCCTCGGCCCAGACCACCGTGTGTTCGTCCAGGCGGAGATGATCAATTTTTCTGATGCCGCCGAAGGAATTGTAGTGCCTCACAGCGATTTTTCGGCGGTCACAGCAGTGCCAGTTGGTTCTGCGGTTTTGAGTGGTACCATTCCGTTTTTTGTCCACGGCAGCGATTATCTGACGGAGCTTCAATTCGTCAATACCAGCAGCGACGCCGGCACTGTGACTCTGACCGCGCGTGATATCGATGGGAATCTCGTGCCAGGCACTCCAGTGGCAACGGTGGCTCTGCCGGCCAATGGTGCCGCGCGCCGCAGCGTTCAAAGGGTCTTTAATTTGGGTGTGGGAACCACTCTTGGTTCTATTGTTTTTCAAAGCACGACACCGGTTATAGCAGCCGAAGCCATTGCCAGTGCCAACCAGAGCGGTTTCGTGGTCATACCAGCGGGTCCGCAGCCGGACACGAACTTTGTCTTCAGTGTTCGTGACTTTAATCCACAGGTCTTTATCGGACTCGTCTTTCTCAACCCGAGCTCATCGATCGCTAATCTAATGTTGCAGTACGTTTCCGACGCCGGCGCCATAATATCGTCCACAACATTGACCGTTGATCCTTCGACCCAAGGGATGCGTACACTGGCGAACCTTTTCTCGGGCGTGCGTAGTGCTGGTTTCGTTTACGTGAGTTCGGATGTACCGATCATTGCGACAGCGCTCCATGTGGCCGTAGACAATTCGGTTCTGGGCAACCTTGCCGCGATGCATTCGCAGCCCGACTACGCAGGGCCAAGCTCTACCGCACCACCACCACCAACTCCTGTCGGCCCCACCGCACCTTCGGGTAGCGGGAGTGCCGCCCCAACGTTGACGAGTTTCGGCGTACTGCCCGTGCCGCTGATTGCCGGCAATGCCGGCTTCACGACAACGGTTACCGGAACAGACTTTCTCCCGGGCGTATCTGTTCTTATCAATGGCGTGCCTCGCCCGACGATCCTTTTGACGCCGACCACCATTCAGGTAACGATTCCGCCTGAAGACCTCGCAATCGGAGGGCTTGTCAAAGTCACCGCGATGAATCCGTCACCGACTGTTGGCGCATCGAATGCGCTGGACCTGCCCGTCATGAATCCCGTACCAGTCGTGCTTTCGATATCACCGAACAGCGCCGATGTGCGTCTCGAAACGAACGCGCCGGCGCTGCCCATTACCGTAAGCGGATTTGGATTCAAGCAAGGCGCCACAATACTCGTGGCCGGAACGGCTATTCCAACGACATTTCAAAATTCGAACTCGCTTAGTGGTTCGATTCCACAGTCGTCGCTAGAGGTTGGTGGGGCGTTCGCGGTGTCTGTGGTGAACCCTGACCCATCGGTTGGTCCCTCATCGGCGCTGCCGGTGTTGTTGTCAAATTTGACTCCGATCTTGGCTGCCGTCGAAACGGATAGTTTGCTGACGTTTGATCCAACCCGGCCAGGCGAGACGTATAATGCGCCGATTGTCCTGCGTGGGTCCAACTTCAGCAAAGTATCCGTTTTCGAATTGACCCCACCGCTATGTAGCAAGGGGCTTGCGATCGCTCCGACATCTGCAACAGTTCTGATAGGCGGTACGCGGCAATTCACCGCTTATCTGGATGGTGTAGCCACCAAGGCCGTTACTTGGACCGTGAACGACGTTGCGGGAGGCAACTTCACTGTCGGCTCGATATCCTCCACTGGTCTTTACACCGCCCCGCCGGCAGTCCCGGATCCTGCAACAGTCAGTGTCAAAGTGACTAGTAGTTCAGACCCCACTAAGTTTGCGGTGGCCACGGTGACGATAACGTCAACGCCCGCTGCGACTACAGGAGGTGTTACCGGAGTCGGGGCAGTCGGAGCGACAGTGGTCGGTTCCCATGAAGCGGTCATGACCGTTACCATCAATTGCACGGGTCAATATATGGTCGACGTCCGCAATCCGCAGCCAGGCGGAGGCGTGTCCAAGACATTAGCGTTCAATGTTGTTCCCTTCACACCATCGTCGTCTCCTACGATCGACGATCCGGCGTTTAACAACGCACCCAACCTTGGGTTGTTCCCGCCGGTGGCACCCGCTCGTTCTCCAGCCTTCACTCTCACAATAACAGGATCGAACTTTCAACCTGGCGCCGTCGTCAGTTTCGGCAGCGCGGTACTTTTTCCGGCGTTGGTCACGTCCACAACGATAACCGTCACTGTCCCTGCGTATTTGGTCACTCAGCCCGGTCTCGTACCTGTCGTCGTGACAAATCCGACGGGAGGATCTTCGAATCGCGTTCTGTTCGGCGTGAACTGAGGCATGTCAGTTCTGCTGGACCGGGATGGCAAGAACGACATAATGGTAGTATGGCGAATCCGAAGCGCGCCTATTCGGAGAATGTCTCCGGAACGTTCTTTGTCGACGACACTTGCATCGACTGCGATCTGTGCCGGCAAATTGCCCCGGCGGTGTTTACGGAAGACGACGATCACTCCATCGTTTATCGCCAACCAGAGACTCCCATCGAGGCGCACCGAGCGGCTATGGCTCTGGTCGCTTGTCCCACAGGATCGATTGGAACACGCAGCAAAATCGACATTAAGACGGCCGCCGCGGCATATCCGGAATTGATCGAGGAGAACGTCTACTTTTGCGGCTTCGCATCCCCCAATTCCTACGGCGCAGCGTCTTATATCATTTTGCGTCCGGAGGGAAACGTCCTGATTGACTCGCCCCGGTTCGCCCGAACGCTCGTAGGGCGGCTGGAGGAATTGGGTGGTGTTTCCCTCATGGTCTTCTCGCATCGTGACGATGTTGCTGACCACGAGAAATTCCACGAACACTTCGAGTGCCGGCGCATCGTCCACCGTGCGGATTCGCGAGGAATTAACGCGGAAGAACTGATCGATGGGCAAGACCTCCTTGCTTTGGATAAAGATCTGCTTGTCGTGCCTGTGCCTGGGCATACTCGTGGCCATATCGTGCTGCTGTACCGTGATAAATATTTGTTTACG
The DNA here is from genome assembly GCA_001920875.1 of Acidobacteria bacterium 13_1_20CM_2_55_15. Classification (GTDB taxonomy): domain Bacteria; phylum Acidobacteriota; class Terriglobia; order 20CM-2-55-15; family 20CM-2-55-15; genus 20CM-2-55-15. The sequence continues at coordinate 27,209 of MNKP01000010.1, read as the reverse complement.
GGTGATCACCTGGCCTGGTCCGACTCGCGCCGTGGATTAATCGCTTTCCGCGATGTGGCATGGTACTCTTGGCCGGAGCAAACAAAATCGATGAAACGTCTGCTGGATCTGAGGTTCCAGTGGGTGCTGCCCGGCCATGGCCGCCGCGGGCACCAATCGGAAGAACTGATGCATCAAAAGCTCAAAGAATGCATCGAATGGATGAAGAACAGAACCTGAACTCTATGAAGTTAAATCAACGCATTCTCTTCATGGCCGTACTTTCACTATTGCTGGTGATTCAGGCAGGGATGGCTCAGTCGGTCAAGTTTACGGAGCATAAGCTTAAGAATGGACTGCGTGTTATCTTGTCCGAAGACCATTCCGCCCCCGCATATTCGATTTCGGTCGTTTACAACGCCGGTTCGAGAGACGAACGTCCCGGAAGAACGGGCTTTGCCCATCTTTTTGAGCACATGATGTTTCAGGGCTCGGAAAATGTGGGCAAGGGCGAACACTTTGTGCTCATCGAGAACAACGGCGGCGGCATGAACGGATCGACCAATAGTGATCGCACGGAATACCACGAAACGCTGCCGGCAAATCAGATTGATCTTGGGTTGTTTCTCGAATCCGATCGCATGCGGTCGCTCGTGATCAACCAGGCAAATCTCGATAATCAGCGCGAAACCGTCAAGGAAGAACGGCGCCAGCGGTACGACAACCAGCCCTATGGACTGACATTCGATACGTTGTTCGAGACCGCTTACGATAGCTTTGGTTATAAACACTCCACGATCGGCTCCATGGAAGATCTGAATGCTGCGTCCGTTAAGGACGTCGCCGACTTCTTCAAGACATACTACGCACCCAATAATGCGGTCCTGACGCTGGTCGGAGACTTCAAACCCAGCGACGCTCTGTCCAAGATCGAAAAATATTTTGGCGATATTCCCTCGCAGGCGCCACCACCGGCACCGGATATGACTGAGCCGAAGCAAACCGCCGAGCGTCGAAAGACGATCGAAGATCCTTTGGCGCAGATTCCACGGCTCGATATCGGCTGGAAAATTCCACCGGGAAACACGCCGGACTGGTATGCGTTGTACGTTCTCGGCGAGATCCTGTCGACAGGTCAATCTTCCAGGTTCTATCAAAATCTCGTTCGCGAAAAGCAAGTCGCCGTACAGGAAGGAGCGGGACCATTCGAGCGGAGAGGGCCATCGCTGTTCATTGTGGATCTTCTGCTCGTTCCTGGCAAAGATCCGAAGGAGGTTGAACGGCTGGTCTATGAGGAGTTGGAGCGCGTGAAGAACCAGCCGGTTACGGACGCAGAACTCCAAAAAATCCGAATGGAAGTAAAGCGCGGAAAAGTAGAGCAACTCGAAGGCACGTTATTCCGCGCACAGGCTCTCGGAGAGAATGCGCTCTTTTACAACGATCCGAATGTGATCAATACCGGCAATGACAAATTGATGAGCGTGACGAAGGAGCAGATCCAAAAGGTTGCACGGACGTATTTGATCGATAGCAATCGAACAGTTCTCACCACGGTCCCGAAACCACGAGTGGGAGGCGCTCAATGAAACGCTCGAAGCGAATTGCAATTGTTCTTGTAACCGCTCTGGTCTGGATTGGCGCAAGCTACGCGCAGGAGGAACATGGAACCGACACGAGCAAGGTGGAGCGGAAGGGCCGCGCTCCCGTTTCAAAGGACCTCCTTAAGGTTACGCTGCCCAAACCTAGTGAAGCGACGCTGTCGAATGGTTTAACCGTTCTCATCATAGAGAATCACCGGCTGCCGCTAATCTCGCTGCAGTTCAACCTGAGTGGCGCCGGACCGATATTCGAGGCGGCGAACCTTCCCGGTTTGGCCGGCATTACCGCACAGATGCTGAGGGAGGGGACGAAAACAAGAAGCAGCCTGCAAATTGCCGAGCAGATGGACCAGCTTGGAGCATCGATTTCGGCGTCGGCGCCCTTTGGCGATCCCGCAACTGTGATCAATGCTTCGGGGTTGAGTGATAATTTCGAGCAGTGGTTCGTCTTGACGAATGATCTTCTGCTGAATCCGACCTTTCCCGGCGACGAATTAAACCGCCTGAAACAGCGGGTAAAAACACAACTCAGGCAGCAGCGCGCAAATCCCAACTTCTTGTCTCGCGAGGCGTTCAACAAGACCGTATACGGCTCCCATCCAGCTGCCACTGTTTCGGCGACAAACGAGTCGATCGACGCGATCACGCCCGACATGTTGGCGAAATGGCATCAGGAGCGGTATGCGCCCCAAAATGCAATCCTTGGCATTACCGGCGACGTCAAGGCTTCGGAAATCGTACCGAAGCTCGAGAAGTGGTTGGCTGGTTGGAAAAAAACGGACTTGAAAGAATTACTTCCGCCCAACCCCAAGCCGGCCGTATCGAAACGAGTCGTATTGGTGGACCGCCCGAATTCCGTTCAAACGACGGTTACGCTCGGCAATATCGCTATCGATCGGCGCGATCCGGATTACGTCGCGTTGACCGTCACGAATCATATTCTGGGCGGCGGACCCGCGGCCCGACTGTTCCTGAATCTGCGCGAAGAGAAAGGCTATACATACGGCGTGTACAGCAGCTTTGCCGCCGTAAAATACCCCGGCGCGTGGCGCGCCGGGGGCGATGTTCGCACAGAGGTTACCGCCGGAGCCATGACCGAGTTTTACCGCGAATTCCAGCGGATTCGCGACGAGAAAGTTCCGTCAGAGGAATTGGAAGAAGCCAAGCGCGCCCTTGTTGCATCTTTTGCGCTGTCGCTCGAGAGACCGGCAGAGTTGTTGGGTTACGCGATCGTTCGAAAGATTTACGGATTTCCGCGAGATTACTGGGACACATATCCTGCCCAGATTATGGTGGTTACAGCAGATGATGTTCAGCGCGTCGCGCGGAAGTATATAAACCCCGAGAACCTTCAGATTGTCGCTGTCGGCGATGCCGGCAGGATTAAGCCGATCATGGAAAAGTACGGACCGGTAGAAGTGTACGACGCTCAGGGGAAGAAGATCGGAAACTGAGATTCCGGCAGGGTGCTAAACTTTTCCCTATGCTCGGCGCGCTGGCCGTTTCGCTATTCCTTTCCTGGGTTCAGGTCAGCTCGGAAACCTACATCGTGAAATCGTCCGCGGGCGAAGACCGCGCCAAGCGTGTCCTGAGAGAACTCGAGCATTTCCACCAGCTCGTCGGCACGCTGGTATTTCGCTATACCGAACTTCCGGAACTCCCCATCGAGGTACTTTTGATCGGCGACGAACCAACGATGAGGGAACTCGAACCCGAATACAATGGCCGCAAAGTCGCCGTAGCCGGTTACTATCAGCGAGGAACTGACCGCGATTTCATTATGCTTTCGGGCCGTGTGTTTCCCGAGACGCTGACCAACGTTGTATATCACGAACTCACGCATTATTTTCTCGGCCGCGCTCTGGCCGTGCGGCCTGCGTGGCTGAATGAAGGCCTGTCGGAATATTTCGCGGCTGCCGAGATTCGGGACGATACGATTTGGCTGGGCGGCCTATCCGCCGATCGGATGCAGCTACTCAGGACGGCATCACTCATTCCGCTTAAAACTTTCTTCACCATTGATACGACTTCTTCGTATTACAACGAATCGGCGAAGGCTAACGTCTTTTATGTCCAGGCATGGGCGTTTGTTCATTATCTGATGCATGGCGAGTACGCCTCGCGCTTCAAGAGCTATATCGATGCGTTGGCGACAGGCGATGCCAATCTGTTGGAGTACCTGGGCGTCAGTGAACGCGACCTGGAGTCGGCTTTCAGTACGTACGTGAAGGTCTCTTTGCCGCGCGCCAAGCGAACCGTTGTAAAAGCCTCCGCTGAACAATGGACCATGAATATCCGTTCCATTCCCGATACCGAGGCTCAGATCTCGATAGCCGAAATATTCCTGGCCAATGGGAAGGCCGAGCAAGCACGCCATCATCTTGAAATACTGGCCACAACTGCGCCGGATTCGACGCGAGTCTCTTACTATCGTGGTGTTCTGGCCGGGATTTCGGGAACTGCCGGTGCGCGGGAGTTCTTTATTGATGCGCTAGTGGACCCATTTCTGGCGCCGCGCGCTGCTGTTCGACTGGTGGAACTGGGCGAGTTGCACATTCCCGCGGTTCGGAACGTGTTGGAAATGGCTGCGGCTGCGCGTACGCGAAATCCCGAGGTATATTTGGCGTTAACCAAAATCTACAGCGAGGATGTACGCCAAATCGAAGAGGCCGTTCGGGTTTCACGAAAGAGCCCACAGCCTGTAACCCGGCCGCGTGTTTCCGCCGTTGACTACGCTCCCGAACCTTCCCGGCGCCATTACGCGCAAGCCACGGCTGACCATTTCAGGTACGATCTTTTCTCCGAATCTGAAACTCAGCCGCAACTCGAGAGGTTCGTCGCGCCATACTATCCATCTGAGCTTGCCGAAGAGAAATTGTCTGGTGAAGTAATTGTTGATGTCCAAGTAACAAACGAAGGGGGTGTCGGCGGAATGTGGCTCATCTCGGCGATGCCCGATATCTTCGGCACTCTCGCCACTGCTGCGATTCGTGAATGGAAGTTTCAACGAGACGCTGCAAAGATCCGAATCGTTCTGGAATTTCTGCCGTGATTGCGGTTCCTATGGTTTTGCGGCCTGCGCGGCCGGGCGCAGCGGCAGCTTTATAACGAAGGTGGATCCTTGCTCCTCACCCGAGCTGTACGCGTGGACGGTGCCGCCGTGAGACTCAACAAGATGCCGGACGATCGCAAGTCCTAAGCCTAATCCGCCGCGCAAACGCGTTCGTGAAGTATCGGCCTGACGAAATCGTTCAAAGACGTATGGAAGAAATTCGGTTTCGATTCCGACGCCGGTATCCGTCACGTCGATTTCGGCATGATTGCCGGCTTTCGCAAGTTTGACCAAAATGCGGCCCCCGTTGGGAGTAAATTTGACGGAATTCGCTAGCAGATTCCAGACGACCTGCTGAAGGCGGTCCGCATCGCCTGAGACGGGGGTATCGATCGTTTTCAATTGCAGATCGATACGAATACTTTTTGCTTCACTGGCCGGGCGGATGGTTTCGACCGCAGCCTCGATCACCGCGGCGAGATCGACGTTTTCCATATTCAGACGCAGCTTTCCGCTCAGCGCACGAGATAGATCGAGAAGATCGTCAACGATTTTTACTTGAGTTTTCGCGTTACGTTCGATTAGGTCGAGGGCCCGCGCGAATATCCTTTCGTCGTGCGGTTCGCTGCGAAGCATATACACACCACCCAGAATGGGTGTGAGCGGCGTGCGAAGCTCGTGTGAAATGATGGCGACGAATTCGTCTTTCAGCCGGTTCGCTCGCTGCATTTCACGGTACATACGCGCGTTCTCCAGTGCGAGTCCGGCCCGGCGCCCGAGAACACGGAAAAATCGAACGTCTTCAGCATCGAAACCACTGGGTTTTGCCGGCGTCACCACAATTACTCCCGCAACATCGTTTCGAGTAGGAATGGGTACGAGAACTCGTGACGCAGAGTAAACGATGTTCTCGGGATCCGCACCCGACAGGATTCGTTCTATTTCCGCCGCGGCCGGTCCGTTTGTTGCCGCCATGAGTGGCTGGTGTGCTGCGGCCATACAGAGGAGCGTGTCTTCTTCCTTGACAAAAATGAAACATGAATCAGCCAGTTTCGAAACTAAGAAGTCTGCCGTTTCGACGAACGTTTTTTCACATTCCAGAGACGAAGCCAAAATTTTGCCGCACTCGACAAACGTCCGAAAGCGTTCTTCACTGGCGCGTAACGCCTCTTCGAGGCGGCGACGTGAGGTGATATCGCGCGACAACAGCGTAAGACCACCATCCGCGTTGGGATACGTTTGATGTTCGAACCAGCGTTTCATCGATACATGCAGATGCTCGAAACGCACCGGGGCCGGGTTGTTCAAGACCTGAGCAATGCGATCGTGAAACGCCTGGTCATCCGTTTCCATAATCTGTGAAGCTGTCTCGTTCGCGAACGTCAGGTGACGGCTTTTATCGAGAACGCAAACACCCTCGCTGATCTTACTGAGAATGTCGGCCAAGTTTGGTAAGGACATCCGGTTGGCACTATAAGGTGGTGATTCGAAATTCGCAATTCGAATGTGGTATCTTACTCGATTTCATCCTGCTGGTCCGTTAACGGTACAACATGAAGCAGTCAAAGAAGCTCCGGTTGCGATGCCGCGAAATCCAGATGATTGTTCGAGGATTGGTGTCCACTAAGCATGTTCTCCTGGCCCACATCGTTCCGATCCGCCGGTGTAATCTCGCTTGCGCCTATTGCAACGAATACGACGACTTTTCACCACCTGTTCCAACCGATGAAATGGTGCGCCGCATCGACAGGCTTGCGTATTTGAAAACCGCCATCGTGACGATCAGTGGCGGCGAGCCCTTGATGCATCCGGACATCGAAGCCATCATCCGACGAATCCGGCATCACGGAATGATCGCCGGACTGATCACTAACGGATACTTACTGACGCCAAAGAAAATTGTCGCGTTGAATGAAGCCGGACTCGAACACCTTCAAATCAGCATTGATAACATTGAGCCGGACGATGTTTCCAAAAAAAGCCTGAAAGTCCTGGACAAGAAACTCCAGTATCTTGCCGCGTTGGCTGACTTCGCTGTAAACATCAATTCTGTGATCGGCGGCGGTATTCGCAATCCTGAAGACGCCGAGGTCATTACGAGACGCGCTGTGGATCTCGGTTTCGCCAGTTCCCTCGGCATCATTCACGACGGCACGGGCTCGGTGAAACCGTTGAACCGCCGCGAAGAACGCGTCTATCGCGAAATCAAGACCTATGGCAAGCACAGCTACAGCCGTCTACATTGGTTCCAGGAAAATCTCGCCCGCGGCAAACCGAATGATTGGCGATGCCGCGCCGGTGCCCGCTATTTGTACATTTGCGAAGACGGCCTCGTCCATTACTGCTCCCAACAACGCGGCTATCCTGGCATCCCGCTCGAACAATACACTTTCGCCGACATCGAGCGGGAATATTTCACCAAAAAAACGTGCGCGCCTCACTGTACTGTCGGATGCGTTCAGAAGATATCCGTCATTGATCACTGGCGAGATCCACAGGAGATAGCCTCTCCCTTTGGCAGAGGCCGGCGCGAAGCGCCGGGTGAGGGTGTCGGGTCTTTCCAAATCCTGTACCCTCGCCCGGCGCGCCAGCCTGCGGCTGCCGCGCCGCCCTCTCCCAGCGGGGGAGGGGGCTCTCAGACGCCTAAGATGTGATATCCGCCATCCACGTAGATCACTTCCCCGGAAATACCACGGGAAAGCGGGCTGACGAGGAACAACGCGGTATCGCCGACCTCCTCGATATCGACCTGCTTGCGCAGAGGGGCGCGTTCGGCGTGCAGCTTGATCATGTTGGAAATTCCGCTAACGGCGGAAGATGCCAGTGTTTTGATGGGTCCCGCGGAGATCGCATTGACACGTATTCCTTGTGGGCCTAAATCGTTGGCCAGGTAGCGAACCGATGCTTCCAGCGCTGCCTTAGCCACACCCATGACGTTGTAATTTTGTATGACGCGTTCGCTCCCGAAATACGTCAGTGTGACGATGCTGGCCTGACGGTCCTGCATGAGTGGCAAAGCGGCTCGAGAAATTGCAGCCAGCGAATACGCGCTGACGTCGAGCGCAACCGCGAAATCCGCCCTCTTGGTTTCAGCGTACATTCCGGATAGCGCCTCACGCGGTGCGTATGCGAGGGCATGGACGAGAAAATCTAAATGGCCGGCTTCCTCGCGTATGCGATCCATGAGTGCCTGGATTTGTTCGTCGCTCGCTACGTCGCATGGAAGTACCATCGGATTGTTCAAAAGCGGCGCCAATTCCCGGACATTTTCTCCAAGCCGTTCATTTTGATGCGTGAGAATGAGCCGAGCGCCCGCGGAATTGACGGAATTGGCAACTCCCCAAGCGATGCTGCGCTTGTTGGCGATGCCCATAATAAGGCCGGTTTTGCCTTCCAGGAGCCGTGTCATAGAAGGCTCACATTACCATAGCGGTGGAACCTCATCCATGCTACAATTACCTACCGATCGGTCGGTAGGTATTCTCTATGGAAGAACTGCCCGTATTTACTTTTGAGATCGTGGTGGAGAATCGCTTCGGCGTCCTCTTCAATATTACAGCTCTATTCAGCTCGCGCGGCTATAACATCGAGCGTCTGATGGTGGTTCCCGATTCGGAACCCGGGGTTTCACGCATCACCATGACCGCGCATTGCAGTCCGGCCCTCGCGGAACAAATTGTTAAACAAGTTCACAAGCAGATCGATGTCATCTCCGTGGAGATGACAACCAAGGAGATTTCATGGCCAACGTCTATTATGAAAAACACGGAAATCCGAGCCTGATCCAATCGAAGAAAGTCGCGATCATCGGCTACGGCAGCCAGGGACATGCCCACGCGCTGAATATGCGGGACAGCGGCGTCAATGTCTGCGTGGCGACATATGCCGGCAGTCCGTCGGGGGCCCGGGCAAAGGAAGACGGACTTGCTGTAACCACAATCGAGCAGGCAACCCAGACCTCCGACGTGATCATGATTCTCATTCCGGACGAGACTCAAAAGCGAGTCTACAAGGCCTCCATTGAGCCGCACCTGCGTGCGGGACAGACATTGATGTTTGCTCATGGTTTCAATATTCATTTTGGCCAGGTCGTACCGCCGCCTTTCATCGATGTCTCGATGATTGCGCCGAAGAGTCCCGGCCACCGCATGCGTGAGCTCTTCGTAGAGGGTGTCGGCGTACCGGCGTTGCTGGCCATCCACCAGGACGCATCGGGCCAGGCAAAGCAAAACGCGTTGGCGTATGCCTGGGCGACCGGCAATCTCAAAGCGGGTGTGATCGAAACCACCTTCAAAGAAGAAACCGAAAGTGATCTCTTTGGCGAACAGTCCGTGCTGTGCGGCGGCGTCAGCGCTTTGGTGAAGGCGTCTTTCGAAACTCTGGTTGAAGCCGGATATCAGCCCGAAATCGCCTATTTCGAGTGCCTGCACGAGCTGAAGTTGATTGTCGATCTTTTTTATCAGGGCGGCTTGAGCTACATGCGGTATTCGGTAAGCGACACGGCCGAATACGGCGACTACACTCGCGGCCCGAGAGTGATCGATTCCCATGTTCGCGAGACGATGAAGCAGATCTTGAACGAGGTCCAGAACGGAACATTCGCGAAACAATGGATCGCGGAAAACGAAGCCGGGCGGCCGAATTTCAAGAAGATGCGTGAAGACGAAGCGAAGCACCCGATTGAAGCAGTCGGCAAATCGCTCCGCGAGATGATGTCCTTCCTCCAGAAACCTAAACAAAAATCGGCGCCGGTTGGAGCTGCCGCCGGCGCTCGGGAGAGGTAATGACCGTTCGAGCCGAGTTGACTTCGCCGTCGCGTCATCCGCTGGCAGGCCAAACAATGACCGGGGCGGACATGGTTATCCAGGTGCTCGCCGACGAAGGCGTAGAGATCGTGTTTGGCTACAGCGGCGGTGCGATTCTGCCCACATGGGACGCACTTGGACGTTACACCATTGAACAGGAATCGAAGCGGCGCAAACCCATCGAACTGGTCGTTCCTGCCAATGAGCAAGGTGCCGGTTTCATGGCGGCCGGCTACGCGCGGGCCAGCGGTAAAGTCGGCGTTTCGATCGTGACTTCAGGTCCAGGGGCCACGAACAGCGTTACGCCCGTGCGCGATTGTATGGCGGACTCCATTCCCATCGTTCTCATCTGCGGGCAAGTTCCGCGCGCCGCCATCGGCACCGATGCGTTTCAAGAAGCGCCGGTCTTTAACATCATGAGCGCGTGCGCGAAACGCGCGTTTCTGGTGCTCGATCCGGAAGAGCTCGAAGCGACCGTTCGAACCGCATTCGAAATTGCCCGCAGCGATCGTCCCGGACCCGTTGTTTTGGATATTCCTAAAGACGTGCAGAACTGGAAAGGCACCTTCCGGGGTGAAGGCGTGCTGGACCTTCGAGGTTATCGAGAGCGGATGCAGGATCTGTACGGCGCGCGCATGCCGGAGTCCAAGGGAACTGCGTTTTTCGACATTCTCCGCAAGAGCGAGCGGCCATTGATTTATGCCGGAGGGGGTGTCATCAAAAGCGACGCGGCGCGCGACTTGCGGCGCTTCGCAACGACGCTCAAGATTCCCGTGGTGACGACCTTGCAGGCAATAGGGTCATTCGATACCACGCATCCGCTATCGCTGCACATGCTTGGCATGCACGGCACAGCGTACGCGAATTATGCCGTCGAAGACTGCGATTTTCTAATTGCGATCGGCGCGCGATTCGACGACCGGGTCGCGGGTAATGCTGCCAAGTTCGCACCCAATACAAACAACATCGCTCATATCGATATTGATGCCTGCGAGATCGGAAAAGTAAAGCTGGTCACGTGGTCTCACGTCGCCGATGCAAGAAACGGCTTGCAGGATCTGTTGAATTTCGCGCGGGGTTTCCATAAGGATTTCTCACCATGGCTGAACCACGTGGCCGCATTGAAAAAGAATCATCCCTTGGATTACGACCGGAGTTGTGACTTCATTCAGCCGCACTACGTCATGGAATGTCTGAATAAGATTACGCAGGGTGAGGCGATTATTTGCACCGGCGTCGGCCAGCACCAGATGTGGGCAGCACAATATCTCGACTACAAGCATCCCCGTTCATTCCTGACCTCAGGCTCCATGGGCACCATGGGGTTCGGGTTGCCGGCCGCCATTGGCGCGCAATTCGCGTGTCCCGATCGTCTCGTCATTAACATCGACGGCGATGGCAGTCTGCGGATGAACATCGGCGAGATGGAAACGGTGACGAACTATAATTTGCCGCTAAAAACGATTCTCTTCAATAACCAAGGCGATGGCATGGTTCGCCAGTGGCAAAAGATGTTCTTTGCCGAACGGTTCTGCGGCACGGAAAAATTCCTTCACCGGAAGGACTTCGTGAACGCCGCAAGGGCAGACGGTTTCGAATTTGCCGTCCGGGTGAGTGAGAAGAATCGGGTCGAACGGGTCTTACAGGAGTTTGTGCATCATAATGGGCCGGCGTTCCTCGAAATTATGATCGACCCGGATGCTTGCGTCTTCCCGATGGTCGCGCCCGGCCTGAGCTACAAAGAAATGGTCACGGGCCCGCACATTACCCCTCGGGCCCAGGAAACAACCAAGCCGGCCAAACCCACAGCCCCGAATTTTCCCCGCTATTTCTTTAGTCGCTGTTCTAACCGATTGACTTCGTCGCGAAGTGCTTTTGGCAGGCGTTCACCAAACTGGTCGAAGAACTGATGGATGAGCGGAATCTCACCGAGCCAGCCTTCGACATCCACGTTGAGGAGCTTCGACAAATTGGCCGCGGGAATGTCCAAACCGCCCACATCGAGATCCTCAGGACGCGGCAGTCGCCCGATCGGAGTATCGACCGCATTCGCCGTCCCGTTGCATCGTTCAAAGATCCATTTCAGTACGCGGCTGTTTTCCCCGTAACCCGGCCACAAGAACTTACCTTTCTCGTCTTTGCGAAACCAGTTCACGACGAAAATCTTCGGCATCTTTGCGCCTGGAGTCGCACCGATTTTGAGCCAGTGCGCAAAGTAACTTCCCATGTCATAGCCGCAGAATGGCAGCATGGCCATGGGATCGCGGCGCAGTTGTCCCACTTTTCCAGCTGCTGCAGCCGTCGTCTCGCTGCTGGCGGTCGCGCCCAGAAACGTCCCGTGCTGCCAATCGAAAGATTCGATCACCAGCGGTATAACCGTGGCGCGTCGTCCACCGAACAATATGGCATCGATCGGAACACCTTTCGGATCTTCCCACTCTTTTGCGATGACGGGGCACTGCTTGGCGGGAGTAGTGAAGCGGGCGTTGGCGTGAGATGCGAGCCGCGCTGAATCCGGTGTCCATTGCCGGCGCAACCAATCCATCAATTCCGCTGGTTTTTCGTCGGTCATTCCTTCCCACCAGACATCTCCGTCCGGCGTGAGCGCGCAATTGGTGAAGATGGAATTCTTCGTGATCGTGAGCATCGCGTTGGGATTCGACTTCATGCTTGTTCCCGGTGCAACTCCAAAGAACCCGGCTTCGGGATTGATGGCATAAAGCCGCCCGTCGTCTCCGAACTTCATCCACGCGATGTCATCGCCAATGGTTTCGACCTTCCAGCCTGGCACGGTTGAAATCAACATCGCCAAATTGGTTTTTCCGCATGCAGACGGGAAGGCGCCCGTCACGTACTTCACTTCGCCTTTCGGGCTTGTCAACTTCAGAATGAGCATGTGCTCAGCGAGCCAACTCTCATCGCGGGCCTGCACCGATGCGATCCGTAGCGCGTGGCACTTTTTCCCGAGTAGCGCGTTGCCGCCGTAACCGGAGCCGAATGACAGAATCTCCCGCGTTTCTGGAAAATGGCAGATGTACTTATGTTCGGAGTTGCACGGCCAGGCCGAGTCCTGCTCGTTGGGACCGATGGGAGCACCGACCGAATGCCATCCCTTTACAAAATCGCCGTCGGCACCGAGCTGCTCGAGAACTTTCGTTCCGACGCGAGCCATGATGTGCATGTTTGCGACGACATAAGGCGAATCGCTTATTTCAACACCCACCTTGGCGATGGGAGAACCGAGGGGACCCATACAGTACGGAATGACGTACATCGTACGGCCTCTCATGGAACCGGTGAAAAGTTCTGTGAGCCGGCGCCTCATTCGCGTCGGTTCTTCCCAGTTGTTGTTGGGGCCGGCTTCGTCTTGGGTTTTGGAACAGATAAAAGTACGATCTTCGACACGTGCAACGTCAACGGTCGTGGAACGGACGTAAATACTATTAGGACGCCTTTCCGGATTGAGTGATATGGCCGAGCCGCTCTGAAGCATGATGCGAATCATGAGCTGGTATTCCTGATCGGAACCGTCGCAAAGGTGAACGCGATCCGGCCTGCACATTGCAGCTACTTCTTCGACCCAATCCAGAAGTTTTTTGTTTTTGATTTTGCCGGCAGCCGCGGATACCGGCGAATCGACTGGCGCGTTTGCCATGTAATGCCTCTCCAATACAGTGGATAAGGACCAGATTTATCATACAAGCCGAGTTATTTCGCAACATAGCATTTATTTTGATAATTTCATTTTCCAGACTGCGTCTGGCACAGTAAGACGCGCGCGGCGGCATAGTCGCCGTTTAGTCGGATTTTCCATGGAAGCCGTCGGGAACGATTATCTCGATATCGGCACCGGAAAGGACCTCGCCATGACATTGGAGCACTTGAATTTCTGAAATGAGTCACGATGGTGAGATGAAGCGCGCGAAATCACTTCACTGAGGCAGCGTCAGCCGCTTACTGCGTCAAGTCTTGCTGCCAGGCACTTTCGAACTCGGAAACGCTGCGCTGCAATGCGGTCCTGAAGGCGTTTTCAAAATTGTAATTTTGGCCCATCAGGTCGAGCAGGTTACGAATTGCGGGCCTGCCGAATTGTGAAGCCAAATATTCAACGGCAGACAAGCTTTCGGCGTAGGCGATGCCGGCCAGGTCCGGGGACAGTCCCATGAAAGAGTCTCTCAAGTTCTTGAGCGGCGTCAGGTGATTTTCGCGTTGAAGCTGGGCGAGCAGCTTTCGAGCGTTTGCAGCAGACTTTCCTTCCTGAAGTTGCGCCACTCCTTCCTGAAACCAGATTGGGCTCCCCCGGCCAGGCAGGGAAGCGATGAAGGAGTGCGCCAGCTCATGGGCGAGAATCGCGCGAAGCCGGTCCGTGACGCCGGTCAGTCCTCTGGTTGGAACGCGAATTTTGCCGTCGAATACCGCGCCTGTCCAACTGGGCGCCTGCGTAATGTCGAAGTAAATTTGATCCGGATAAAGAATCACCGCCACTGTAGCAGGTGCCAGCGACGTCAGATCGCGGCTGAGATGGTTGTACAAGTCTTCCAGCGTGTCCAGGATCTCTTGCCCCAGCCGACGATCCGATGCTTTGTCGTTGTATCGCAGAATGAAGTGCGGGCTTTGAAGGACAGCGAGTTCGTTGTGTGTGCCTGCTTCGCGCCGGGCTTTTTCGAGCCGGTCTGAGATTTGCCGGCTGGGGCCCAACTCTAATCCGGCCATCCACTGATTGATGGCCTGCGAAAGTTTTTCCTGCTGGTAATACGCTTCGCCCAGCAGGTAGTAAGTCCATTGATTCTTCTTGTCCGATTCCAGAGAGGTCAGCAACAGCTCTTCAGCCGCGCGGTAGTTGCCCAGGCGAAGGAGGATGACGGCAAGATTCGACGAGATCATCGGGTTGCTCCTGTCGAGACGGAGGGCTTCTTCAAGATCCCGTTGAGCGGATTTCAGATCGCCTTGCGCCATCTCCAAAGCGGCCACTGAATTTAGCGCATAAACCAACTCGCCCTTGGCTCGCGTGTCCGACGGATCGGCGTTCAGATTCTCCCTCAAGCGCGCCAGCGCCTCTTTGGAAACAGTGCTGCCGCCAGCCATGGCGTTCGGCGCTGATGGGCTGAAACTCTGTCCCGCGGGACCGCCCTGCGCGACCCCGATGCCCCATCGCTGGGCCGGCGGCGGCGCCGGAGTTTCCTTCTCCTGCTGGATCCTCAGGACGCGGGATTTTGGCAAAGTGCCAATTTGTTCATTATTTGTGTACTTGACTTCTTCTGCCTCTTCCCAGGCTTTCTTGACCAATAGGACGCTGCCGTCTGTGAGGTAAATCACGTCGGCATAACCACCGCCGCAGGAAAAGCAAAAAATCAGTGTGAACGCTATGAACCGCGTCCTGAGTGTCATTCACCGATTTTGATTCCTTCATCCGCACGGCTCAATAGACCAGAAGTGTTATAGATTTGTCAGATGATCGAAATATGTCGTCCGAGTTTAGAACGGAGCCCGATTGTATGCGCTGGCAGTTAAATATAATACTGTCCCATGGATGACGCACTTCGGCAGCTCCGCGCCATCATTCGGCAAAAATCACTGCGCATTGGCGAGTTCACGCTGTCGTCCGGAAAAAGAAGTTCCTACTACCTTGACTGCAGAATGACAACGCTTGATCCGACAGGTGCCCTCCTCATCGGCCGCCTGATGTTGGACTGCATCCGCAAACGTAATATTCAGGCGGATGCCATCGGCGGTTTGACGATAGGCGCAGATCCCATCGCAACGGCCGTCGCTGTGGTCAGCGCTCTTGAAGGACAGCCGCTTCCGGCCTTTATTGTTCGCAAAGAAACGAAAGGCCACGGCACACAAAGATTGATCGAAGGCTATGACGGTAAGCCCGGCTCGCGAGTGATCGTTGTCGATGACGTCTGCACAACCGGCGATTCGATCCTCAAGGCCGCCGATCGAGCCGAAGAAACCGGTTACGAAGTGGTGGCAGCATTTTGTGTGGTCGATCGCGAAGAAGGGGGCGCGGAACTTATCGCGAAGCGCTATCCTTTTTACGCGCTCTTTACGGCAAAGGAGTTACTGAAGGATGCTTAAGCTTGGCGCAACGATGATTCTTGTGGCACTCGCGTTTCGACCGCAATTCGGGCGCTCGAATCTCGGAGTGCTCGATGCCCGCGAGGCCATTTCGTTTTTTATCGAGGAGGGGAGAAGCGTACCGGGTTATCGCGAGACGGACCGCGATTTAGCGATGATGGCATTCGCCGCATGGTCGCGAGAGAGCGGCGGGAAACTGAAGTTCATCGAATCGAAAGAGCGCGAGCGAGCGCTTATTCGGCTGCGATGGATTTCACCAACCGAAGGACTCTACGGCGAAACCCAGCGCGTCGAGGTGAACGGAAAACCGGGAGCGATTGTTTACGTGATGCCGCAAGTCTCCGTCCAGGGCGAGCCATTGGCCAGCCGCGCCGTTCAAGACGTCCTGCTCCGTGACACGATCGTCTACCTGACATGCGTTCACGAGCTTGGCCACGCCGTTGGTCTCTCGCACACACGCAAGTTCGAGGACATCATGTATTACTTCGGATACGGCGGTGACATTCTCGACTACTTCATGCGCTACCGCAATAAGCTCCAGTCGCGTGGCGATATCGCCAGACACTCAGGCCTTTCGATGAGCGATGTCGATGTTCTCCGCGACAAGTATCGCGATTAGCGCCCTCAGATGATGACGTATTCTGCCGTGTTGTAGCTCAGGCCCAGCGTGACGATCTTGTGCAGCAGTTGCGGGTAACTGATGCCGCAGTGCGCCGCAGAGTCGGCAAAATCTTCGTCTTTCGCAATCTGCGGGTTGGGATTGGCCTCCAGCAGGTAACACTTGCCTTCACTCGTTAACCGGTAATCGAGCCTGGCATAACCGCTAAGGCTCAAGTGACGATAGATGCGTTTGGACAATAAAAGGATACTCCGCTGCAATTCGGATGGGAGATCGGCCGGTTTTGTAACCAGGCCGACTTTTTTCTGGTAATCCGTGTTCCATTTGAGGCGGCCTGTTGCGATGTTCAACGCGCCTTCAGGCAAGTTGGTGATCATCAATTCCCATGGCGTATACGTTTGCAGTTTCCGATTGCCGATAACGCCGATGTAAATCTCGCGGCCTTCGATGTATTGCTCCGCGAGCGCGTGGCTGTTGGTTTGCCGGTGGATGAATTCCACGCGTTCTGCCAATTTCTGATCATCGGCGACGACCGATGCCTGCGAAATGCCCACGGAACCCTCTTCAACGACCGATTTGACGAGCAGCGGAAATTTCAACCGGCGGGGCCTCACTACTTTTTGCCCGATAGGGAATACGGCAAATCCGGGCACCAATATCCGGTGATACGAGAGAATTTTCTTGGTCAGCGCCTTATCATGCGCGATCGTCAATCCGCGCGGATTACAGCCGGTGTACGGCTGCTTGATCAGCTCGAGATAGCTGACGACGTGCTGGTCGTACAGCGCGCGCCCCTCGAAGTCTTCCAGAAGGTTGAAGGCGATCTGCGGTTTGTGCTCCTCCCGCGCTTTGGCAATGACTTCCAGATCGCTGCGCAGTCCAACGGGCGCGACGTCGTGACCCATTTGCTTCAATGTGGAGATGACGTCATATTCCGTCCTCCACGGCTGCTCTTCTTTTTCGATGCCTTCGGGAATGACGTCCGGCGGCATCAGCTCCTGAGACAGGAGGACGAGGATTCGGAGTTTGATCTTCGGCTTGAAGCTCACAACGGAATCCGGTGGTAGCCCGTGCGCAAGACCTGCATCACCTGCATGGTCAATGCGACAACACTGAGCTCTCGAGCCGCCTCTTCAGGGATCGTCAGCCTCAGATTCAGCGCGCGGCAGCGCACGATCATATGTTTCAAAATATGGTTGATCGTGTAGTGGTGCACTCCGGTCACTCGAGCGACGATCTCGCAGATCTCGCCTCGGATGCGCCGCAAAAACTGAGCCGCGCTGGGGTATGATCGGTGTCGCGGCTCCTCCGAAAAGACCCGGTAGAGATTTCGCTCGTAGGATGCCGGCCAGTGGATAGTGTAGTAAGCCCGCTTCCGCCGGTAATGTTCTCTCAGTGTCTTTTTCAGAGTTTCGAGAGGATCAACCTCACGCCGGGCCAGGCGCTTCGGAGATTTTCCCGCCAGATCCCTCATAATCTGCTGGACATAGTCGAGCTTTCGCTCCGCGCCCCATCCTGCGTATTGCCGCCTCCATTGTGTCCCGGGCCTGAGCCAGACGGCGAACGTTTCGGCAAAATCCTCGGCGGGGTGCGCCTGGGCATACCAGGCGTCCAGATTCAGAACGTAATCGCGGCTTCCGGGCTGAGGCTGATACCACTCGGGATATGGAACTCGATATGAACCAAACGTGTCCGTCCAGCTCCCGCGCGCATGGAGCCGGAAGGCATTGTCGATCGCGTGTCCCGCTTCATGCCGCAAAATACGCATGCATTCGCTTTCCCTAGCGCCTTCGACTTCAAGCATCTGCGCACGTTCCAGCTTCATCAGCCTGGGATGCGCCAGATAAAATGGAATCGCGAAACCCGCGACGCCATCGGGCGTGAACCATTCCTCGGCAAGCCACACGTGCGGGCGAAAGTCGAGCGATTGGGCCGCGAGCTCGCGATAAAGCCTTTCGAGCCGTAGCTCTAAATGCGTGCCGCGAATTCGCAGGGGCAAGTCGCATAAGCGGAGATCGAGCAATTGGCGGTCCGTAAGGCGTTCTAATCGAACTTTCACGAACTTATTGTAGAATTTAGCCGGACAGAAATAGCAGTTTTGAACGAAAGTCTGCTCTAATTAGGGATCCTATGCACTTTTTAAAGAGTTCATTCACCGCAGTCTTCATTTCTCTCTTATTATCGGCCTGCGGCAGTACGCCTCAAGCCGCAGGAGTTTCAGATGCCAAGGAACGTCCTGATGGTGGATCCGAACAGTCTCGCCGCGTCCAGACTACCGTGGCAAACCAGAAGGACATCGAACAGACTGCTGTAGTCACCGGTACTCTTGCAGCGGATCAAGAGGTCGTGCTGGGTTTCAAGGTGCCCGGCCGAGTGGCGGAAATCCCCGTCGATCTTGGTAGCGCCGTTCAAAAGAACAGCCCCATCGCAAAACTCGATACGATGGATTATGAACTTCGCGTCCGCCAGGCGGACGCTGGGTTGCAACAGGCTCGAGTGCGATTGGGGTTAGCGCCGGATGCTTCGGATCAGAGCGTCGTTCTCGAACAAACCACCATCGCCAGGCAGGCGCGGGCAACTGCCGACGCGGCGCGATCTCAGATGGAACGGGCTCAGCAACTATTCACAAAGGGGTTGCTGCCGAAGGCCGATTTTGATGCGACTGACTTCGCTTACAAGATCGCCGAAACCAAATACGAGGATGCGCTGGAGGAAGCGCGAAACCGCCAGGCGCTGCTCGCGCAACGCCGGTCGGAATTGGAAATCGCACGACAGCAACTTGCTGATGCTGTCCTTTACGCGCCGATACCCGGAGTGATCCGGCAGCGAGACGCGAATGCCGGCCAGTATGTCGCCGCCGGTGCGCCGATAGCAACGCTGGTCCAAATGCATCCCCTCCGCTTGAAGACTGCGGTACCCGAGCGTGAGGCGCGGAGTATTCGTCCTGGCCTGCCGGTGCGAGTCACCGTCGAAGGCGCCCCCGGTATTCATCCAGGCCGGGTGGCGCGGATCAGCCCTTCGTTCGATGAAGCCAATCGCACGCTGTTGGTAGAAACCGAAGTTTCGAATACCGCCGGCATTTTGCGGCCGGGCGCCTTCGCACGAGCAGAAATCATCGTCTCCTCAGGTCAACGTGCGCTGATGGTGCCGCCGTCATCGATCGTTAACTTTGCCGGAGTTGACCGGGTCTTTGTGGTGAAGGACGGCAAGGCGTCGGAAAAACGCATCCGAACCGGTCGCCACATGGAGACAGGCGTCGAGGTTCTGGAAGGTATCGACACCGGTGATTCCGTCGTCATCAATCCCGGCAATATGAAGGACGGCGAAACCGTCGCCATCGACTAACCGGACAAGGAGTTTTGAAGCTTGCAAAAACTGGCTGAGCTATGCATCCGTCTTCCCGTCTTCGCGTCGATGATTGTGCTGTTCCTTGTCGTCGTCGGCGTGGTCAGCTATTTCCACTTGGACGTGGACAAACATCCGGATGTTGAGCTTCCTTTAATCCAGGTCCGTACATTTCTGCCTGGCGCGTCACCCGAGGAACTTGAAGTTTCGATTACTCAAATTCTGGAGGAGGCGGTAAACACTGTTGAAGATTTGGCCGAATTGCGTTCCACCTCGGGCCAGGGTACGGCGGGAGTATTTCCTACCTTCAATCTTGATCGGAATATCGAGACGGCAATTCAAGATGTGCGTGATCGCGTTGCCACAGTTATTCGCTTGTTGCCTCCGGACGCGGATCCCCCGACGATTACAAAGAGCAACAGCGACCAGAATCCCTCGATTTCCATTGCGCTGATCAGCGACCGGCCCGTGCGTGAATTGACGGAACTGGCGGATAAGGTCATCCGGCAACAACTGGAGCGCAGTCCCGGCGTGGGCGAAGTCCGGATTAACGGCGGCCTGGACCGCGCGATTAACATCTGGGTCGATCCCGATAGATTAGCCGCCTACCAGCTTCCGATTAACGCTGTCCGCGATGCGATTGTCCGGCAAAACGTTGACGTTCCGGGAGGCAATGTGACCTCCGGCACCTCAGAGCGAAATCTGAGGACCATTGGACGAATGGCCAGCTCGCGGGATTTTAACGATCTCGTCGTCACAACAATCAACGGCGCGCCGGTTCGCATCAGGGATGTCGGATGGGCCGAAGACGGCACCAAGGAACAGCGCTCGTCCGTTCGGTTGAACGGAAAGCCAACGGTCACGCTCGAAATTCGGCGCCAGTCAGGAGCGAATACAGTTGCTGTGATCGCAGGCGTCAAACAGGCTTTAGGCCGCGTCGCCTCGCAGATTCCTCCGGACGTGAAGCTGCAGTTGCTGGAAGACCAATCCGGATTTATCTACGCGGCCCTCCACGAAATCAATATCCATTTGATTGTGGGCAGCATTCTAGCCAGCCTCGTGGTGTTTCTCTTCATGCGCAACTGGCGCGCCATGGTCATTGCCGCGGTGGCGATTCCGTCGTCCTTGACCGCCGCTTTTGGGGCGATGTGGGCGCTGCATTTTACGTTGAACAGCGTGACCATGTTAGCGCTGGTCCTCATGGTAGGCATTGTTATCGATGATGCCCTGGTGGTCCTCGAAAACACATTCCGATTCATGGAAGAGAAGAAACTGGAATCCTTTGAGGCCGCCCGTGTCGCGACAGCGGACATCGGGCATGCGGTACTGGCCACGACTCTCAGCCTCGTCGTTATTTTCATACCCGTGTCCTTTATGTCGAGCATTGCCGGACGCTTCCTCTATCAATTCGGAATCACTGCGGCTGCAGCGGTGCTGGTCAGTTTGTTGATCTCCTTCACGCTGACTCCAATGATGTGTGCGCGAATGTTGCGCGTCTCCGGGGCCGAAGGCGGCCATGACGGGGCGCGGTCCCGGCGGGGCTTCTATCGGTGGATCGATGCGGGTTATATGGCAAGCCTGAAATTTTCGATGAAACATCGATTTGCTATCGCCGTCGTTGGGTTGGGCGTCATAACCCTGGCTGTTCCGACCTATCGTTTGATTCGTCAGGACTACTTGCCGACCAACGTTGACGATGGCCAATTCGAAGTTCGCGTGACCCCACCCGAAGGGCTGAGCCTGGCTGCAGTGGACGACGTCATGAAGATGATCGAAGACAAAGTACGCGCTGTGCGGGGAGTAAAGGTAATAGCCAGCACGTCAGGAGGAGATTACAGCGGAACGCTTAGCTCCGGCCGAATCTACGTGCAGCTCGTTCCGCACGAAGAACGCGTGTTCTCTTGGGTGCGTTTGATGAACGGCGTCATTCATGCCGATCCTTTCGGGGCCTTTCGTCATAACTACAGCCAGCGTGAGGTAATGACAAATGTGCGCCGCGAACTGGCGCAGCTTCGCGATCTGAAGTTTCAGGTCAATAATATTCAATCGATCAATCTCAGCGTCGGGGGAAGAACGGATATCAATTTAACGCTTCGTGGGCCGGATATTCAGAAACTCGTCCAGTACGGAGAGGCTCTCGCCGCACGCGGCCCCGAACTGGGACTGTTGGATGCGCAAGTTTCGCTACAATTGAACCGGCCGGAATTGCACCTGCAAATCGACCGCCAGCGCGCCGCAGATCTCGAGACCGATGTAGCGAATATTGCTTCGGCGATGAGGATCATGGTCGGCGGCGACGAAAAGGTTTCACGGTTCCATGACACATCGGTGAATCAGGAATACGATGTCGAATTGAGACTCGCTGAAGGTTCTCGCAATGATCTCGATACCATTTCCCGTCTCTATGTGCCTTCAAGGACCGGGAAACTCATCCGGCTCGATAATCTCGTTCGCGTTGTACCCACGCAAAGCGTCTCTCAGATTAGTCGTTTTGACCGGGAGCGGCAAATCACCTTGCAAGCATCCGTTGCACCAGGATACGGTACCGCCGACCGCAACCAGGCCCTCCTCGAGGCCGCCCGCCAACTGAACATGCCCGCCGGCTATTCCGTATTGGTCACTGGACGCGGGAAGGAACTGGAGCGAACGTTCAAAGAGTTTCTCATCGCATTTGCTTTATCCGTTGTCTTCATGTACATGATTCTCGCGTCGCTCTTCGAGAGCCTCACACACCCTTTCACGATTTTGTTGGCCCTGCCGATTTCTGTTCCCTTCGCCCTATTCTCGCTCTGGGTGCTTGGCCAGAGTTTGAATCTTTATTCCGCTCTGGGCATGCTGGTTTTGTTCGGAGTTGTGAAGAAGAACGCCATTCTCCAGATCGATCACATGAATGATTTGCGGGCCGAAGGAATGCCGAAGCTGGAAGCCATCTTGGAAGGAAACCGCGACCGCCTGCGCCCAATTCTTATGACGACCATGGCTCTGGTCGGCGGTATGCTGCCGCTTGCCCTTGGAACTGGTCCGGGAGCGGAAGAGCGACGAGCCGTGGCAGTTGTGGTTATCGGCGGGCAGATGCTCTCGCTGCTCTTGACGCTGCTGATGTGTCCCGTGGCTTATTCCCTCATCGATGATCTGACAACCTGGCTGCGGGCCAGCGTCCGCCTCTCCTTCTGGGATAGGCTGCGGCGCCGCGAAGCGCGAGCGCGATAGCGCGAAGCCCAAAAAAGTTTCCGGCAAATCCCGATCTCTCACCCTACCCTCTGCCGGAGGGAGAGGGTAGCCGCATTTAATGCTAATATCGTGTTAGGTACTCTATGCTCGCAACACGGATACGGCAGAAGGACGGGATCTTCTACTTCGTTTCTTTCAAGGCTCGCGACATCCTGAATCGGGTGAAGTTCACCAGCCGGTTTTATTTTGAAGGCGCAACCATTGAAGCTGAGGCCGACGCGGATGATCCCATTGCAAAGTTCATCGGTTCAGTAGAGCGAAGCGAGAAAGCTTTCCAGCGCATGTTGAGCCGCCGGAAGGTGCGCGATATCGTCAATTTTTACGATTCCGCCGAAACCCAGCCCGCTATTCCCGGCAGCATTCTCTTGTTTTCTGAAGAAGTCCTGAAATTCCGTCCTTTAGGTCAGTACCAGTCGGTTGGGGATTTGGAAGATCCCAAATCCGGCTTCCTCATCATCGACGGCCAACACCGGCTCGCCGGGCTTCATTTTTATGGGGCGCGCAACGGCAGCATGTTGGATCAAATCGAAGTGCCTTGCGTGATTTTCGACGGCAAAACCGGCGATTTTGCGGCAGAAATGTTCGTCATCATCAATTCGACCCAGACGCGCATCAACAAATCGCACCTGGTCGACCTGCTGGATCGTATCAGCCGCTACGACGACGAGACGCGTCTGGCCGCGTCTCTGGTGCACAAGCTGTACGAGGAAACCACTTCGCCGCTTCAATACAAGATCAACCGTCTCGGCGGCCGCAGCCGGCAAGAGAAATGGATTCTGCAAGCCGAGCTATTCAATGAAATTAAAAAGCTCATCGTCCAAAACGAAAAACTTTTCATGAAGGATTTCCGGGGAAAACCCGATCGTGCATTCGAACTGATTGTCGATTACCTGAAGGCGGTTCGCACGGTGATGGAGCGGGTCTGGGGCAATAATGATCGCTACAAATTCACAACGAGCGTCACATTAAAGGCCGTGATTCGAGTCCTCGGCGATTTGACGCTTCGCGAGGACCTGATCGAAAAGTGGCGCGAGAATCCAACACCCCGGCTTTTCGAAAAGCTGATCTCGCCCTGGGCCAATCTCAAGGACGAATTCCGCAATGAAGGCTTCTACGAACGATTTCCCGCCAAAGGCCAGATCGAACGCGTTCGCGTGATCGAGCAGCGATTACTCCGCGAAATCGAGTGAAGAAATAGCCACAAAAAGGCGATAACTCCTTACTTGATCACCAACGTGGAAAGCGCGGGTCCCGATGTGCTTCGCGGCAGCAGGCTCGGTCCCGATCTCTTGAATATGTTCCTGACGTCTTTGAAATTGGGATCGATCAGGTAACCCATGAAGCAGTTCTGCATTTCCTCCCAGTTTTGCAGACCCCAGAAGACCAGCTTCGTCGGATCGGGATTCCACTTGTTGTTAGCCGAATTGTCGAAATGCGCGATCCCAATGACGCGTGTGCCCTTCGGAATCGGTATCGGCTTAACGAGGTCCACCCCGATCTGCCAGTTGAAATCCCATTTGGTTCTGAAGACCGTTTGCATTTTTCCATCCGGATAAATCAAACGAACTTCATAATCCTTGCCGCGCAGGTGCATGTGGGGCTGCATGTAGACCAGCTGCGTATCGATCTGCGCCGTCATTTCCGAGACGACTTCAGCATTGGGGTCTCCTGCCGGGATCGCCAGATTCCCAGCGGTTGGGCCTTCATCGACGTAGTACCGGTACTTGGGTGGGTTCTTGGCAAAGACAATCGCGAGTCTGGACCGGTCCGTCGTCTCTTTGCCGGTGGCCGTGTAGTGCATGTTAAAAACGATATCGGAACCTTTCGGCACGAACTTTGCCGACTCGAACAGACTGAAGTCCTGCGCGCCTAATCCCGGGTTGAACTTGCCGAGAAGGTCGATGCCTGCGTCCTTACGCCCCATGGCAGGATCGCCGTCGTCATAAGCCACACCGGGTACTGCGTTCCTCATGAAGTCTGAGTCCGGAGGCCTGACGTTCGCCCGCATATGGTGAACCACCTGATTATTTCCCGGCCTCAGATCAGCAGCGACGACCCACCGATCTTCCGCGAAATTCACCTTCACCAGAATGTTTTTGTAATTGATGGTACCTGTCGCGGGCAGTTGAACGTCTTGGGGCATCTCGATAACCATGTCGGGCTTGATGCTCCAGCCATCGACGAACTTCACCGGCGGAGGAGCATCTTTCGCATCGCCTTCGACTGCGCCGCCGTCGGCCCACGCGACCAGCGTCCTGAGCGCCGCATCGCTCAACGTCCGCTCATTGACGAAGTGACCATAATTCGGATCCGCAAACCACGGCGGCATCTGCCGGCTGACTGCAGCCGTCTTTATGCCTTTTGCCCAGGGCCGCGTGTCTTTGTAGGTCATGAAGGACATGGGAGCGATTTCACCAGGACGATGACAGGTTTGGCAGTTCTTTTGAAGAATCGGAAGAACGTCTTTATAAAATGTTACGGAACTGGAGTTTTCCCCTGCCGTCGCTTTCATCGAACTGGTCATAGCCGCAATTCCAACTGCGAGCAAAGCAACCAGGGTCATTCGTCTCCATAACATAATCGGCCTCCTCAATGGGGATGTGACAACCATGACTATTTATAGCGGCTACCTTTATACCTTTGGTATGCGTATTTGGGCAAGATTTTCGCGTGAAGAGCCTTTCCCTCTGGGAGAGGCCGGCGCGCCGCGAAGCGCGAGCGCGATAGCGCGAAGCCTCAAGAAAAAGCGCGGCCGATAAGGATCTAGAGATTTGGCGAAACCTGTGACCCTCACCCGCCGCTTACGCGGCGACCTCTCCCACAGGGAGAGGTTTCAAAACAGGTACTTCAGCGCGAATTGCAATATGCGCGCATCACGGGCAGTCTGTATCCGCCCGAAATTACTGCTGGTCCATGTGACGAATGCGGTCTGCTGCGCATTCGTCGTTCCCCCGTCACCGGGGCCGTAGAAGTTCGTATGGTTCAGAACGTTCGTTGCTTCGGCGCGGAGCTCGACTCGTTTCGTCTCTTTGAATGTAAAGGTCCGCGACAGACCGGCATCTATGTTGAAGTATCCGGGACCACGCAGCATGCCAGGCCTCATGTTTCCGACCGTGCCGGGAGCAGGCCTGGCGAAAGCATTGCGATTAACCCAGTAACACGTTGGATTCGGGCCAATCAGATCGCTCGTGCATTTGTTGCCATACGTATTCGCTGATATCTGATTCGCGCGTTGAGCAGTCACGTTGATACCCGACAGCATGTCGTCAATACCGGTATACACGTCGAAAGCACTTCCGGACTGGAGCTTCACAATCGACGACAGTCTCCAGTTTCCCGCCAACATTCCGAGCAGGTGATTGGAGAACTTCGGCGAGTTGACCAAGCCCGTCATATTCACGGCATGGCGGCGGTCTTCTCCGATGGCATTTATTCCGGGTATCCTCAGGCAATCACCACGGTCACCGTCACGTGTCGGTGCAATGTAGAGTCCAGTGCCCCCGGCTCCAGCGTTGAGCAGCGTGTTCGCTGGGTTTCCGATACAGTGCGACCACGTGTAATTCGCGCCGAATGAATAGCCCCGGCTAAATCGTTTTTCAACGCTCAGCAGCATGCCGTTATAGCTTCGCGTCCCGCCATCATCCCAGGTATCCAGAATCGACATCTTCGATCCTTCGGCGGGATTGATCAACCTGAGCAAGCGCCGCGCATTGGTGTTTGCAACAGTTGAGCAAGCTCCGGACGCGACCTGCAAAGTAAAACCTTGTGCCGTGCATACACCATTTACCGGGTTGCCTGGAAAAAAGATGGCTGGGTCCAACTCGCGGGCGCCAGTCATATGTGTGAGTTCGTTCCCAATGTAGCTTGCCGATACGAGCCAATTGGTTCCGATCTGTTTCTGTATCCCAAGATTCCACTGTTGCACGTAAGGGACGCGGGTGTTCGGGTCGAAGGTATCGTAGACCCCATCTGCCGCGTACGGCACGTTTTTGTTCAAAACAAATGGGAATGGTATACCGCCGGGATAATCACGATACGGATTGTCCAGCCCG
Organism: Acidobacteria bacterium 13_1_20CM_2_55_15; assembly: GCA_001920875.1. Classification (GTDB taxonomy): domain Bacteria; phylum Acidobacteriota; class Terriglobia; order 20CM-2-55-15; family 20CM-2-55-15; genus 20CM-2-55-15. The sequence continues at coordinate 447 of MNKP01000010.1, read as the reverse complement.
CCTGCGGGATTGGTTACTATAACCTTTCCGCCCCACGGCGGTCCTTGTCCGGTAGCCAGGTTGAGTTCAACGGTGTTAATGTCGTAAAAAATTCCGTAGCCTGCGCGGATCACCATCTTGCCGTCATTCGATGGATCCCAAACCAACCCGGCGCGGGGTGCAAAATGCTTCCATTGTTTGTAGATTCCGGCGTTGCCGTTGGGACCGAACAAGGCGTCGCCTGGATAGAACGAGCCGGCTGGAGCGTTCACAAATACGTTGCTCTTGATTCCTTTCCCGAACGCGTCCATGTCGAAGTGGTTCATCATGTTCTCGCCATAGTGTTGCGGAAAGTAAGGTTCCCAGCGAAGGCCGTAGCTCAGAGTCAGGTTCGGAAGAAGCTTCCAACTGTCCTGCGCATAAAGCCCGATATACCTGTATCGCACGAGCAACTTGTTAGGAGCGCTC
>MNKP01000179.1 GCA_001920875.1 Acidobacteria bacterium 13_1_20CM_2_55_15 | reverse complement strand
TTGTCCCATAAATGGGACGTTTCCCGGAAATGGGACACTCTTCAGACAACGCTTCCGCCTCAACTCATTGACAGATCGCGAAATCCTATCCCGTTAAAAGGGATCGCGCAGTGCCCTATATCGGGCATGACACGGAAGACAAAACTCCAAACCAACGCGGTCAACTCCGTCTCATTGACGATTATTTCCCGCTCGTCGACGCCCGTCGATGATTCCGAGACGATCATCACCGTGGCGCCGATGGTTAACTCGATCAACGAGATGATCGTCTCCGTCAAGGAAATGATTATCGGTGAGAGGCTGATAATCATTTCCGGAACTGAGACACTCATCTTGATCCCGGAGACGATTATCGGCGGAACGCCGGCGAGCGTCTCCGGTTCGCAGATAAGTATTTCCGTCACGCAGATACTTATCAACGTGCCATTGACACTTATCAACGGCCGGACTCCGGACTTGAGGAATCAACCAGTTGCGGACTGGCCTCGCGAGATAAGTATCAACGTGACGCTGATAAGTATCAACGTGACGGAAATACTTATCAACGTCACTGTGATGATTATCAAAGAGCCGGTGACGATCATTTCCAGACGCGAGACGGTTATCTCCGCTCTGGACGCGGTTATCTCCGGGCCGCACATCATTATTGATAGACGCGACGCAATTATCTCCGCCCTGGAGACGGTTATCTGTGCGGCGGAGACATCTATTTCCGGGGCGGAGATAACTATTTCCGCCTTCGGCACGAGTTTCTCAGCGGCAGAAATAAGTATCTCTGCCGCCCTGAAAACCGCCGGCGCGGTGCCGGCGGGTCTGTTCCCAATTGCCAGTCAACCGTCAACCATTCGCCTGGCTTTCGCCTTTATGGCGGAGGTCCGGCCAGGAGGTCAGTCATAATGCGGCACACCTGCGCAACTCTCGCGGCAGGTCGACATAATGCCCTTATGCGACATTCGCCACAGCCGGGAAAACCCGCACAATACCGTTTCCGATACTTACCACATGCGGTTTGATCCGCTTACCCGTCGCAGAATTTAGGGTTGGCAAAAGAAAAATTTCGAGTGCCGCCCACGCCGCGGCAGCCAGGCATAGATACCAGGCGAGATCCCATGCCACGATAGAAGCCATTCCCAGGCTGAGGACGGTGCCGGAGATTCCCAATACTCGTGCTTTCGGGGATGTCTCCCCTGCTGCCCCACAGGTGTAAGCGAGGCATGTTGCCAGGTAGCCGAAGCCGATCGCGAACGAACCGATCTCTGTGATAGGGTGTGAAATACTTGTGCTTCTTCTATCTTGGCGCGAAATATATCACGCGCGCTTGTGCCCGGCAATAAAGGGCTTGGCTTACGGTCGTTCAGGTTTTAATATTGCGCGCACCGGCCCTATGTTGATCAAGATTGTTGCAGCCGCTGGACATGGATCAGGCTGCGATAGAGTACGGCCAGGGCGATCCTGAAGCTGCGCTTGCCCGATATGAAAAAATCCAACATCGTTTGGAATCCATGGGCGCGTTGCGACTGATACCCGCCAAAGACCGCCGGAATCTGATCTTGAACCAAGCGCGGCTTCTCTATGCGCTTGGACGATACGACGACGCCCTGGATCGCATCAACCGCGAGTCCGAAATCGGTGGCGGTTCTAACAGCGACGGCAGATTTCTGCTCCTGAAGGGCGAAATCACCTTTCGCAAGGCGATGAAAAATTATCGGGAATCGATCAAGAAGGATTCACGGTTATTGGAAGAGGCCCTTCACGCAGCCGAAGACAGCCTGCGCGATTCGTTGCGGCTCAACCCGAATGACTGGGACGCCAAATATGATTTCGAGTACGTTAATTTTGTTCGGAACCTCATGAATCATGATCAGCAGGGAAAGATTAAAATCCTGATGGAGAACGTTCGCGTCGAACAGCAGCGGCCGCCAGCGCTTCCGGCCGACTTATCGCCCTGAAACTCCCGCCCTGGACCTTGTTATGGAATTCGCAAGACAAGAATATCTCTGGCTGTTGCTCGTGATCCCCGTTGTCATCCTGCTATGGGGAATGGGCCTGTGGCACCAGCGCCGGATGCGGTTGCGTTTCGGAAATATCGGCAATCTCCAGTCCATTTCGAGAATTTCGTGGTCAGGCAAACCATGGATGCGAGGATTGCTCTTCGTGGCCGCTCTTGCCTTGATGGCGTTGGGTCTCGCTTACCCCAGAGCTCTTGTTCGAGAGCTCCATGCTGTCCCAACTCCCACCGATTTGGTGTTCTTGCTGGACACATCCCCATCGATGTATGCGCGCGACATGGACCCCAGCCGGCTGGGCCGCGCCGAAAGAATCATTCAGCGGTTCATTTATCTGAAGCAGGCCCAGGATCGCTACGGCCTGATCGGGTTCAATTGGACCAGCGTTGTGTTGTCTTATATGACCAGCGATCCGCAAAACATCCTTCTTTACTTCGATTACCTCAACCAGGAGGAGACGCCCCAGCCGGGCACCAATGTCGGATCGGTGCTGACGAACGCGATGCGGCTCGTCGCTACCGAACAACAGGGGGACCCGGAAAGCGCACGGAGGCGCCGCGTCGTGTTCCTTCTTCTCTCCGACGGCGATGATAAGGCAAAGGATGTCGAGAAGCCCCTGGCTGAAGTTATCAAATCCGGAATCAAAATTTACGCCATCGGGCTGGGCAGCGCGACCGGATCGTATGTGCCGCTGGAAATGGCGGGAGGCTTAAACGGGCAGGTCGTGAAATACCTCGAGCGCGCTGGAGGAACGCGGCTCGTCAGCCGTGCTGAAATGAAGACCATGCGGGACATCTCTGAACGAACCGGCGGCCGATTTTTTCGGGGTGAGAGCGACAAACAGGTCGATGAGGCTATGGAGGAGATACTGTTTAATACCCGGCCCGTGGCCGGATTTCAATCGAACGCGGTCCGCAAAGATCTCTACATGTATTTCCTGACGGCGGCATTCGGCTGTCTGCTGGCGGGCGTCTTTTTATAGTATGCGAGCACGGATGAAAACGAAGGAGGAGGCGCGGGAGATCATCGCCCGGATCGAGGAGCAGATCCACAAGGTGATCATCGGCCAGGACGACCTGATACGGCGTATCTTGATCGCGCTGTTCGGCCGCATCCCTTACTCGTTCAAAAAAGGCGAGGAGGAGAAAGCAGGATCCGGACACATTTTGTTGGAAGGCGTTCCCGGACTTGCAAAAACGCTGCTGGTGTCGGCCATCGCGAATACCATCAACGCCAGGTTCCAGCGTATTCAGTTCACTCCCGATATGCTTCCCGCCGACATCCTGGGAACAAAAATCTTCGACAGCAAGACAGGAGAATTCCGGACGGAAAAGGGTCCGATCTTCGCGAATATCATTTTGGCCGATGAAATCAACCGCGCTCCCCAAAAGACTCAGAGTGCGCTGCTGGAGGCGATGCAAGAGCGGCAGGTAACGATCGGCGAGACGACGTACGGTTTGGAAGATCCCTTCTGGGTGCTCGCCACTCAAAACCCCGTGGAGCAGGAAGGCGTGTTTTCGCTGCCCGAAGCCCAGCTCGATCGCTTTTGCATGATGGTCCGCGTGCATTATCCGTCGCCGGAAAGCGAATACCAGATGCTGTCGGCAAGTCTGGAGAAAACCCGGATCGAATCGGTGGCTGACCCGCAGGCCGTCCTTTGGATACGTCAATTGGCAGGCGAGGTGTATGTCGATGAGAAGATCCGCCGTTACATTGTCGCCATCGGCCAAAACACCCGCAACACGCGGCCGGAGGCGCTGCCGATCGTGAAAGAGATGGTGATGCATGGAGCATCCCCGCGTTCTTACAATCATCTGCTGGCGATGAGCCGTGCCGTAGCTTTCTTTCGCGGGCGTGATTTTGTTTTGCCTTCGGACGTGAAGTACATCGCAACCGATGTGCTGCATCACCGAATTGTTCGCACCATTCGGGCCGAGGTCGAAAACGTGGCATCGGACGAAATCGTCGCCGAAGTCCTGCGGCATACTCCGATTCCTTAAGAGGAACGATGGCACTGGCTCCTGAATTAACCGAAGAGCTTCGATACCTGGAAATCAATGTGGGCCGCCGGATTCGAAGCCTGCGCCTGGGCCAGAGCCGGAGTCCGTTGAAAGGGTTCGGCTATGAATTCGAGTCGCACCGCAAATACGAGGTTGGCGAAGATTTCCGGCGTATCGACTGGAATGTTTCGGCGCGCATGCAGGAAATCTACCTCAAGCGCCATTTTGAGGAACGCGAAGTATCCGTCTTTCTGGTGGTGGATGTTTCACGTTCCATGCATTTCTCGACAGCGAAACATTCCAAGAACCTGCGGGTCATGCAGGTCGGCGCCACTCTCGGGTTTTCTGCCGTGAGCGATAGCTGCAAGTTTGGGATCCTGGCTTTCAGCGAGTCCATCGAAGCCTACGAACCCCCTCGCAAGGGCCGCGCGCACGTGTGGCGTACTATCGAGAAGCTCTATAATTTGAAGCCGGCTCACTCGGGAACCAACTGGGAGCTCGCCTTGCGTTTTCTGCGAAGCCAGCTTCGGAGCATGTCTATCGTGTTTCTGCTTTCCGATTTCATCACCGACCCGAACATGAACCAACTCGCAGAGTTGCCCGATCTGAAGGTGCTGGCGCAAAAACATGACGTGGTGCCAATCGTTTTCATGGATCAACTGGAAAGCAACCTGCCCGCAGGAAGAGGCCTCCTTCGCTTCCGCTCGGCGGAAGGCCGTGGGGAAATGTTATTCAGCCTTTCGTCCTCTCAGCGAAACACTTTTGACGCTTTGGTGGAGAAACGCACGACGGAACTGCGCGATCTGTTTTATTCGCTCGGGATGGACTGTCTGTTTTTGAAGGTCGGCGAAGCGTTCATCGATCCGCTGATGACGCTGTTCGAAAGGCGCAAGAAGGTATGATGAAACCGGAAACGGGAATAGCCACAAAAAGGCACAAAAGACACAAAAGACTTTTGGTGAATTTTGTGCCTTTTTGTGGCCAATTCCCCTCTGCATTGCTCTGCCTGGCGTTGATATTAGCCAACGAGCACGCCTGGGGGCAGAAAGCGGCTAAAGAACTTGTTCTGCCGTCTTCAAACATGACGGTCACGACGCGTCTGGATCGTACGGCCGTCTGGCCCGGCGACCAATTCCATTACTTGATCATCGTGGAGTACCCCTCCGATTACGAATTCGTGCTCGACAACCTGACCAAAGAGACCGTGAACATGGATCCGTTCCAGGTGATCGATGTGGGCAAGAACCTGATCGTTCAGAAGAACTCCGGCCGCAAATTGTTTGTCGACATGACGCTCGCCAATTTCGCGACTGGACAGACCAGCACGCAAATTCCGCAATTCACTCTGTATTATTTTCGCAAAAGCGACAGAAGCGCCGTTGCGGATCAGGCGGCTGCCGAGAGCCTCTCCGTTCCAGGCCCGGTCATCGGAATCCGCAGCACATTGCCTTCCGAGCCCGAGGATATTCGCGACGCTGTAACATTGAACTCATGGAATCACAATCGTTGGATCTTTGCCGCCGTTGCAGGGATTTGCGGCGTAATCCTGCTTGTTGGCTTGGGCCGGGAAGCGGTGTTGTTTGTCCGCAGAATGAAAGCCCGTAAAGGTCCGGATCGGCACAAATCGATGGAAGCCGTGCGGGCACGATGGGTGAGCGGCATTCCTTCGGAGTTCACGGATTCAAAGAGTTGCTCGAGCTTCTACGACCATTCCTCGCAGAGCCTGAAAGAGTACATGGGCTACTACCTCGACACTTCCACGATGGGTTTGACCCCCGAGGAAATGCGGGACGAGATGCAGCGGCTCGGAGCAAAACCGGATCTGACTCAGAAAGTCGCCAAAGTTCTGGAGGTCTGCGAGAGATTACGCTACGCGCGAGATGGTATGCCCGCCGATACCGATGTCGCCCGGAGCATCGCTCACGACATGCAAGAAATTTTGAAAGCTGCGAGATAGCAGGCAATGACTTTTCAGCATCCCGAATGGATATATTTGGCCGTTCCTCTGCTGCTGATAGCCGTCGCGGTACGCTTCTGGCGGCGCCATTATTGGGGACACCCTCTCGTCGAGCAGTTTCGCACGGAGATCGGCAGGCCCAATCCGATCCTTCGCTTGCCCACGATCCTGGAAGCCGCTGCGGTTGTTTTCCTGCTCGTCGGCTTGCTCGGCCCCGTTTATCCCTTCGTATTAAATCGTATCGAGCGCGGCGGGCTGCAGATCATGATCGTGCTGGACCTCTCCCAGAGTATGGAAAAACCGCTGGGGAAGAGCACGAGAATGGACGCCGTTAAAGCAAGCACCACCGAGTTCATCAAACGCCGACCCGGTGACGCGATTGGGTTGGTGGTATTTTCGAACAATTCATATCTGGTGTCGCCGGCGACGTTTGATCATGACAGTCTGCTCTCATACCTGAAGCTCGTGAATGTCCAGACGCTTGTGAACGAGGGATACACGGCCATAGGCGAAGGCCTTGCCACTGCCCAGTCCTTTTTCGCATTCGGCAGGGAGCGCGGTCAGCGAGCCAGAGGCCAGGTCATCGTTCTCTTCAGCGATGGAGAAAACAATTACGGCCGGGACCCTCTCGAGGAAATCGAAAGAGCTCGGCAGGAAGGCACTCGTATCTACTTTATCGGCGTCGCACTGGAACCCGGGTCCTCACAGCAAATCGCCGAGGCAATCCCCACGACCGGTGGAAAATTCTTTGATGCCCGCAATCCCGGTCACCTCACGCAAGCGCTCGAAGAAATCAACACTATCGAGAAAGGCCGCTTCCACACGCTGCAGCTCACCCGCCAACAACCTGCTTACTTTGTGTTCGTCCTGCTGTCCTTTGCCGCTCTCACGCTCCGGATGATCCTGAACGGCATCCCGCATTTCGTCGAACTCAGCTAGAGACAGCTGAATCGTTGCTGTCGCTTAATGCGGAACTGGACCTCCTTGAAAAACGAGATCAGCCACAAAGAGGCACAAAAATCACAAAGGCATGCGCCGAGAATTCGAACCATAATATCAACTCGCATGTGTTGGCAGTGCGTCGCTATAATCACGATTTCCACGTAAAGGAGGCCCCGTGCGTATCCGAACCGTCTCGCTCGTTTGCCTTGGACTGATCGCCTCAGGTCTATTTGTTCTGGCTCAGACTTCCACTCGCGCCCCCGCGACGGCCGCGCCGCGCGCGCCGGCATTTGAATATCTGGGCAGGCTGCAGGCCGAGTTGGGCACGCGCACTGTTATTGAGAACGGGCCGCAGGGAACGCGGACCATCGTGCAGGTCCTCGGCGGCCGTTTCGACGGCCCGCGTCTCAAAGCATCCGTGCAGACCCCGGCGGGAGACTGGATCACCAACCGCAAAGACGGCACTTACCGGCTCGATGTTCGGCTCACCCTGAAGACGGACGACGGGGCGCTGATTTTAGTCACGTACAACGGCATCGGCCAGACGACGGACGCCGGCGCATCGCTGCGGATTGCGCCATTGTTTGAGACGGGTGACTCGCGATACAGCTGGCTAACGCGATTGCAGGCAGTGGGTCTCGGCGAGCGAGTCGGTACGGCGGCGGTC
>MNKP01000060.1 GCA_001920875.1 Acidobacteria bacterium 13_1_20CM_2_55_15 | reverse complement strand
AGCAGCTTGACCAAAGGGCGCACTCTAGCGGCCGGCAGACCATTGCTCGGCAGGTGGACGCCGTCAATACCGGTCGCCAGCGCAATATCCAGGCGATCGTTTGCGAGAATCCGGGTTTTTGTTCCTGCTGCGATATCACGAATTCTCGAAACCAGTCCGAAGAGATCCCGGGCTGGAAGATCCTTTTCGCGGATCTGGATCATGTCAACGCCATTGCGTATCGCCCGCGAGGCGTGGTTGAGAACGTCACCTTGCCGCCGGTCCGTGACGTAGTAGCGAATCATTCCGTAGTTGTTGTCCGGGGACGATTGACAACTCTGTGAGATTTCCAAAAACGGCCGAGCTCGGAAAAGCCAAGCAGAACGTCGATGGCGCCGAGTCCGGAGATGGCTCCCCGGATAAAATTGTTCAGGAGCAATTCACGCAACGTGAAGGAATAAGCCAGCAAGACATTGTTCTCCCACAGAGCGGACCACGGCACAAACATGAGGAAGAGACCGATTTCAAAGCAAAAAAGAATAAAAGCAACTGCGAGAAGGCGGCTCATGCATAATGGGGCGCACACCTGAACTCGTCAATTTTTGGAATTGAGGAGTTCAGGTGTGCGCCCCCGCTCCCTATTGTGCGGCCTTGACTTCTTTGATGCGGGCGGCCTTGCCGCGCAGTGCACGCATGTAATATAGCTTCGCCCGACGGACACGCCCGGAACGGACGATCTCAATCTTGTCGATGACCTTCGAATGAAGCGGGAAGATGCGTTCCACGCCGTGTCCAAAGGACATCTTGCGGACCGTGAACGTTTCGCGAGCGCCACCATGTTTCTGCGCGATACAGATTCCTTCAAACACCTGGATGCGCTCCTTGTCGCCTTCCCGGATCTTCACGTGCACCTTTATGGTATCGCCGGGTCTGAATTTCGGGATATCCGTCCGCAGTTGTTGTTTTTCAACCATGTCTAATGCATTCATAACCTCTACTCCTAATTCCCCTGTAACAGATCCGGTCTGTTTTTCTCCGTCTTCTTCAGCGCGGCTTGAAGCCGCCATTCGCGAACAGCTTTATGATCACCCGATATGAGAACTTCAGGCACCTGCCATCCGCGAAATTCCGCTGGCCGCGTGTAGTGCGGGTGTTCAACCAGCTGCGTTTCGGCTGCGGGATCGGAAAACGACTCTCGCAATATCGATTCCTCTTTTCCCACGACGCCGGGCACATACCGCGTGACAGCATCTACGACGACCACAGCCGCAATCTCACCGCCCGAAAGGATGAAATCGCCGACCGAAATTTCCGCCGTAGCGAGATGTTCGATAACGCGCTCGTCGATGCCTTCGTAGCGGCCGCAAATCACGACCACCTGGAAGGCCTTAGAGAGCCGCAATGCCTCGGCCTGGGTAAAGCGCTTTCCCGCAGCGCTGAGTACAACCACTTCGGCCTCTTCGGTTTGTCGAACTGCCTCGACCGCTTTAAAGATCGGTTCGGGCTTGAAAACCATTCCTTCACCGCCGCCAAACGGACGGTCATCAACCGTGCGGTGGCGATCTGAGGTGAAGTCCCTCAAATCATGGACTCGAATTTCAACGAGTCCCTTCTCACGGCCTCTCCGGATGACACCAAAATTGAACGGACCATGGAAAAACTCCGGGAAGATCGTAATGACATCAAAAATCACTTATTCAAATCCCGGAGGTCTTCCGGCAAATCCACTTCAATTCGCCGCTGATCCAGATCGATGCGCCTCAAAAACGACTGCGCGAACGGGATCAGCGTTTCTTGGTTCTCGCGATCGACTTTCAAAATCCGGCTGCCGCCCCAATCGAGGACTGCGCTAAGGCTTCCGACATACTCTCCATTTCCCGTGAACACGTCGCAGCCTTTTAGCTGAAACGTGTAGTACCAGCCCTCACGCGGCGCCGGCAGCTCGCCGGCGGGAATTTTGATCTCAGCGCCGACGAATTTCTCGGCGTCCGCGATTGAATCGATCCCGCGAAATTTGGCGACACAGTGCCCGTGTTGCCTGCGAAAATAATCGATTTCCGCTCCACGTTCTGCGATCTTGGCGCCCGACAGCATGATGCGCCTTCCGGCACCGAAAATCGCGTCATCTTCGAGCAATTGCTCGATTCTGACCTCGCCTTTCAGACCCTGTGTTTTTGTGATCCGAGCGATGGATATGTAGGAGGCTTCCGATTGACTGATGAAGCGCTACTCCAAAATCTCGAGCGTAAACCGTTTTTTGAGCTTCATTCCCGCGGCACTCAAAATCGTCCGGATCGACCGTGCCGTTCTACCTTGTTTTCCGATAACTTTGCCGAGGTCGCTTTGAGCAACTCTTAATTCAAGAACTGTTGTTTGCTCGCCTTCGATCGGGCGGACGGAAACCTGGTCGGGATTATCCACAAGAGCTTTCGCTATTTGCTCGATGAGCTCCTTCATAGCCAACCTCCAAATACGAGCTACAAGTAGTATGAATCCGCTTCGAGGACGGCCGAAAGAGCTTTTACGTTTCCACTCCCGCACTGGATCGCGTCGACTCCACGGAACGGTTCCGTAGATTCGACATCATCCTTAGCGGGGGCTAATAATTTCTTTCTTGCGAAGGATGCTCAGCACCGTCTCGGACGGAGCCGCACCTTTGGCGAGCCAATACTGCGCGCGCTCGGCATTGATTTCGAGCTGCGCAGGATTCGCGATTGGGTTGTACCTTCCCAGGACTTCCAGAAAACGTCCGTTGCGCGCGCGGCGCTTGTCGATGACAACAATCCGGTAGTACGGACGTTTCGTCGACCCAATCCGGCTCAAACGCATTGTTACCAAACGATTTACCTCCTCACTAGTATACGAAACCCCCAAAATTATAGCTTAAAACGGTATTTCGGGCAGCTTCATTCCTTTGAGCCGGCGGCCGAAGAAGGAATTTTTCATGCCCTTCATCATTTTGCGCGTTTGGGCATACTGCTTCAGGAGTTGATTGACCTGCTGCACACTCGTGCCGCTGCCCTTGGCGATCCGCTTCCGGCGGCTGCCATTGATGAGCTGATGGTTGCGGCGCTCTTTCGGAGTCATGGAATTAATGATGGCCTCGACACGCACCAATTCCTTCTCGTCGACCTTGACCTTCTGCATGTCTTTGAAAGGCCCGATGCTGGGCAACATGCCAAGAATTTGATCAAGCGTTCCCAGCTTCCGGATCTGCTTCAGTTGGTCCCGAAAATCTTCGAGAGTGAAGCTGTCGGAAAACATTTTTTCCTGCAGCTCGACTGCTTTCTTCTTATCGACAACTTCTTCCGCCTTCTCGATAAGCGACAGAATGTCGCCCATTCCCATAATCCGCGACACAAGGCGATCCGGATGAAACAGCTCCAGAGCGTCGTATTTCTCCCCGGTGCCGACAAATTTGACAGGCTGACCCGTGACTTGCTTGATCGATAGCGCAGCGCCGCCGCGAGCATCACCGTCCATCTTCGTCAAAATGAATCCACTGATGCCCAGTTGATCGTGGAACTGCTGCGCGCTTTTGACGGCATCTTGGCCGAGCATGGCATCCGCGACAAAAAGAATTTCGTTCGGGTGAACCGCTTCTTTGAGTTCGTGGAGTTCCTTCATCAGGGTTTCGTCGATATGGAGCCTTCCGGCAGTATCGACGATCACCACGTCATGTGCACTATTACGGGCCTCTCGAACGGCGTCCTGGCAGAGCTGAAGAGGCGTGTCGTCAGGCTTACCTTCCCACAGTTTCACGGCGATATCTCTCGCTATCACCTTCAACTGTTCGCGCGCTGCAGGCCTGTACACGTCAACGGAGACCAGAATTGGCCGATGGCCACCCCTTTCCAGCCACTTCGCGAGCTTTCCCGATGAGGTGGTTTTGCCGGATCCTTGCAGCCCGATGAGCATAATCACCGTGGGCGGTTGCGACGCAAAACTCAATCGAACATTCGTGCCGCCGAGAATCTCGATCAGCTCATCGCGAACGATCTTGACGACCTGCTGGCCCGGACTCAGACTCTGGAGAACTTCCTCGCCAATGGCTTTCGATTTCACAGCCTCCGTGAATTGCTTTACGACTTTGAAGTTGACATCGGCTTCGAGCAGCGCCATCCGGATCTCTTTCAGAGCTTCCTCGATGTGCTGCTCCGTCAGCCGGCCCTCACCCCGCAGATTCTTGAAAACGCGCTGTAGCTTTTCGGATAAGGTTTCGAACATATCTTTTCAGTATAACGTTAACGGCGGTGGACTCTCTCGATGTGCCGTGCTTTACCCGTTTGTGAGTCAATCTCGAGAAAGGCCCCGTTCAGTCGAGCATCCTGCGACGCGGATTCGAATTTAGACGGAATCGATGTGAGAAAGCGCCGAATGACGTCTTCTTTAACCACTCCGATCACAGAATGGAAGGGACCCGCCATACCCACATCGGTCAGGAATGCGGTGCCTTTCGGCAGAATCGTCTCGTCGGCTGTCGGTACGTGCGTGTGGGTTCCTATCACTGCCGAGACGCGGCCGTCGAGATACCAGCCCATCGCAACCTTTTCAGAAGTCGCCTCGCCATGCATATCGACGAATATGACCTTAATGTGTTTGGGTAGCTTCGCCAGTTCCTTATCGGCAACGCGAAACGGATCATCCGTCGGCGGCATAAAAACCCGGCCTTGCAAGTTGAGGACCGCCGCTTCTTCTCCGGATTTCGTCTTCAAGACAGCAACACCTGTGCCGGGATTATCCCCGGGATAGTTCGCGGGCCGCAGCAGCCTTGGGTTTTTGTCCAGATACGGCATGATCTCTTTCTTGTCCCATATGTGATTCCCTGAAGTGAGGACATCGATACCCCAATCGAAAAACTCGTCCGCAATTTTTGGTGTTATCCCAAACCCCGCAGCGGCGTTCTCACAATTCAGAATCGTGAGGTCGGCCTCGTACTCTTGCTGGAGGGACTCGAGGTACTGGCGAACAATAGCACGGCCGGCCTTTCCAACCGTGTCGCCGATAAAAAGTATTTTCATGAAAATCTTCGCGTCCCCATGGACGGTTTGGACGCTTCCCAAGGATGGGCCGCTGCGGTCCAGCGGGTTACCGCTGGGGCCCGCGCGAGGCGTGTGGCCTCACCTATTTGAACCTGTTTATACAGGTGGGCATCCTATCCACGCTTTAGGGGACCTAGGAACCCCGAAGGGTAAGGCCCACACACGGCGCAGTAAGTCGGACTCCCTATCAAATAAGCGTTGGTTCAAATTTAGCTGACACCATCACGCTCTCCGCAGGGTAGATCGATCATAGCACGAGTTCCTACTTCAAGACTGCATCTAGCGCTCGCGCGAATTCGCCGGTTTTTTCATCGCATCTCTGCCGAAGTTCCCTGAATTCCTGTGCCAGGTGCAGCGCGGTGAGAATGGCGACTTTCAGAGAATCGGGCGTCTTGGCTTGAGCTGCGATATCGCGCATGCGCGAGTCGACTTCATCCGCCAGCTTGCGCACTTCCGTTTCCGGCAGCGGCGTTTTGAGAAGGATTGAGTATTTTTGATCGTAGATTTCGACTTCGATCGTTCGCGGTTTTGCCTTAGACAAGAGTTTCCTCGGTCAGCTCAGAGAGCATTTCCAATAACGACTCGACTTTATTCTTCACCACATCGCGTTCGCGCCTCAACTGTTCCAAGTCGCGTTCGAGAGCGGCGATTTGTTTGCGCGCGGTCACAAGTTCTTTCTCGGCCTGCGCCTTCTCCTGTCGTGTTGTTTTGACCAGTTCCACGGTACGCGCTATGCGGGCTTCCAGCTCATCAAACTTATCCGCCATACTTAGTTTTCTATTGTCTCAGTTCGGCGCCCAGGCGCTCGGTTAAAGACTCGAGAATGCGTCTATCGAAGACATCGACCTCGTCATCCGTGAGCGTGCGGTCTTCGGATTGATAGGTCAATGAAATCGCTAAAGCATACTTCGATTCGGGGAACGAACCGCTTTCCAGACGATCAAAGGGTTCAACTCCAGCTAGCTCCGGAATAGCCACAGACCGGACGGCTTGTTCGACCTCGGCATACTTGATCCCTTTGCTCAAAAGCAACGAAAGATCGCGCCGGATCGAAGGAAACCGCGGCACCGCTTCGATTGATCCTCGTATTCTCGATTCGAAGAGCAGTTGGATATCGAATTCGGCTATGTAGATTCGATGCCTCATCTTGTAATCCCGGGCATAATCGGGATGCAGCTCTCCGAATACCACCAGATCGCCCAGACGCACCGATCGTCCGGGATGATAATAAGCCGGTACTGAATTGACTGCAGACTGCATTGCTACGTTAAACGACCGAAGCAGATCTTCGACGTCCCCTTTGATGTCGTAAAAACCAAATTCGCGTTCCGCCTCGTGCACGCTTTTGGGTCTCAAAGAGCCGGTTGCCGCAACGATGAGCGAACGAGTTTCTCCGCCATCCCAATAAACTTTCCCCAGTTCATACAACTGTAAGTCACGGATCCCATGGTATGTGTTCCATTGGATAGTACGCAGCATGCTTGGAATCAGGGATGTTCTCAGAACCGCTTCGTTCTCAGCCATGGGGTTGATCAATTTCACGGGTGCGATCTGGGGGCGAACCTTTCGCTCGGTGGATTCGTCGCTGAATGCCATTGGAATAGTCTCCGAATAGCCGGCTGCCGCCAGCCGGCTTCGCAGAAACCGCTCGTCGGATTCAAACGGCAGGTGGGATCCAAATCCCGACCACTTCGGCAATGTACTCGGGAATCTGTCGAAGCCGTGATGCCTCGCGATTTCGTCAAGCAAATCCTCTTCGCGAGAGATATCGACGCGATGGCTAGGAACTTCAACGGTCCAGCCGTCGTGGGAGTGCTTAGTTATGTTGAAACCGAGCCGCTGAAATATGCCTTCAACGATTGCGTCTTCCACAGGCACTCCGAGAAATCCTTGGATCTTCTGACGGCGAAGTGTCGCAGTGACCGGCGTTCGGCGACGCGGATACACGTCGATCACATCACGAAAGATCGTGCCGCCGGCCACTTCCTCAATCAACACAGCCGCGCGATCGCACGCAAAGCGCGCCATTTCGACATCGGCACCCCGTTCGAACCGGTAGGACGCCTCGGTAGTCAGACCCAGCGCGCGAGACGTCTTTCGTATGGAGAGCGGATCGAAATTTGCGCTTTCGAGAAGCACGTTCTTCGTCGCCGAAGAGATTTCTGTTTCCGCCCCGCCCATGACACCGGCAACCGCAACGGCGCGTTTAGCATCAGCGATTACAAGCATGGATGGATCCAGTTGACGTTCGACCTCATCCAGCGTCGTCATCTTTTCATCCAAATCTGCGCGCCGCACAATGATTTGCTGGCCCGCGAGTGTGTCCGCATCGAATGCATGCAGCGGCTGGCCAAGTCCGAGCATGACGTAGTTCGTCACGTCAGCGACATTATTTATCGGCCTGACCCCGAGCAACTCGAGACGCGCTTTCAGCCAATCCGGCGACGGGCCAATCTTCACCCCGGCTATATATCGTCCGCAATAGCGCGCGCAGAGATCGGGATCTGAAATGGAAATCGAGAAAACATCGGCCGCACGGTGTTCAGCTTCCCGCAACTGAAATTTTGGCGTACGCAGCTCTGAGCCATAGATTGCTGCGATCTCGCGAGCGACGCCCAAATGGCTCAGGCAATCCGGACGGTTGGTCGCCACATCGAGTTCGAAAATAGCGTCGCTGCCTGCGATCTCCAGCGCGTCCACGGCCAGGCCGACGTTCGTGAATCGATCTGCGAGTTGCTGCGGCGTCTCCGGGATATCGACGAATTCCTGAAGCCACCGGTAGCCGACTTTCATGCGAACTGTCCAAGGAAGCGTATGTCGTTTTGAAAAAACAGTTGGAGATCGTTGATGTTGTACTTCAAAGCGGTGTAACGGTCGATACCGCCGCCAAAAGCGAAGCCGGTATATTTGTCGGCATCGTAGTTCACAAATTGATAGAGGTTTGGATGTACCATGCCGGCTCCCATCACTTCAATCCATCCGGTTCCTTTGCAAACACGGCAACCTGAGCCATCGCAGAAAACGCAGGAAACGTCGACCTCTGCTCCGGGCTCGACAAATGGAAAGAAACTCGGACGAAGCCGCGTTTTTGTCTTCTCGCCGAAGAATCGTTTATGGAATCGCTCCAAAGTCCCTTTCAGGTCCGCGAAGGTGATGCCTTCATCAACAACGAGACATTCGACTTGATGGAACATCGGCGAGTGTGTTGGATCGAATGCATCGCGTCGAAACACGCGCCCGGGGCAGATGATGCGCACGGGGGGTTGAATTTTTTCCATCGTCCGCACCTGTACGGGGGAAGTATGAGTTCTCAGGATCATGTGCTCGGACACGTAGAAGGTGTCGCGAGGATCTCGTGCCGGATGGCCGGCCGGAAAATTGAGCGCGTCGAAATTGTAGTAGGTGCTCTCGACTTCGGGCCCGTCTTCGACCGTGTAGCCCATGGAAACGAAGATATCTTCGATTTCGTTCCGAATGATCGTTAGCGGATGCCGATGGCCGACCCGTCGCCGGTTGCCCGGAAGTGTGACATCCAGGGCTTCGCGTCCGAGCGCGGTTTGTTTTTCGCGCTCGGCAATTGTTGCCTGTAGCGTGTCGAGGGACGCTTCGATCTTGAGCTTCACTTCATTTGCAACACGCCCGAAATCCGCGCGCTGATCTTTGGGAAGTTTGCCGAGATTTTGAAGCTCTAAGGTCAGGAGTCCGGCTTTGCGCGAGAGATAGCGGGTCCGGATATCTTCTAAAGACTTGAGATCGGCAACAGATATCCGGTCTCGATCGAACTGCCGCTCGATGGCTCGAAGCCTGCCGATCCCGTCACTAGAAGACACCCTGTAAACCCCATACAGTTACCGCGAGCGTCAGCTCGCGCTCTTCATTGCACTCTTGGCTGTCTCTGCCAGCCGCGTGAATGCTGCTGGATCCTGAATGGCCAGATCCGCCAGGATTTTTCGATCCATATCCACGCCGGCCTGTTTCAGACCGAAAATAAACTGATTGTAATTCATCCCGTTCTGGCGGGCAGCAGCACCAATACGGACGATCCACAATCGCCGGAAGTCGCGCTTGCGCGCTTTCCGGTCGCGATACGCGTAGGCGAGCGCCTTTTCGACCGATTCCTTGGCAAATTTGTAGAGCTTACTCTTACCGAGATAATAGCCCTTTGCGAGGCTGAGCAGCTTTTTCCTGCGGTTATGCCGCTTCGTTCCGCGTTTTACACGAGGCACCTTTGTTCTCCTTTACCGCCCTACAATTAAATCCCTCATCCGTATGGCAACATGCGGCGAATTTTCGGCGTATCCGCATCGGTGGCGATGACGGCCTTGCTCAATTTTCTTTTTCGTCCCGCAGCCTTTTTGGTCAGGATGTGACGGGCAAACGAATGCCGGCGCTTGACTTTTCCGCGCGCAGTAATTTTGAAGCGCTTGGCCGCGCCTCTATGTGTTTTTAGTTTCATGCACCTTATGTGTTTTCGTGCTCGTCGCGCCTGCCGGCCTCGGAGCAAAGATAGCGATTAAATTCGGTCCTTCCATTTTGGGCCGCGCTTCAACGGCCCCGATGTCGCCGAGTTCTTCGACCAGACGGTCTAGAATCGCGCGGCCGATGTTCTGGTGGACAATTTCACGGCCTCTAAAAAAAACGCTCGCCTTCACTTTGTCGCCCTGTTTGAGAAACCGGATGATGTGGTTCTTCTTGAACTCGTAGTCGTGTTCATCCGTGTTGGGCCGAAACTTCACTTCCTTGACGACAATGTTTTTTTGATGTTTCTTTGCTTCGTGAAGTTTTTTGTTCAATTGGTAGAGGTACTTTCCATAATCCATGATTCTGCAAACCGGGGGATTCGCAGTGGAAGCGACCTCTACCAGGTCCAGGCCGCGCTCTTCAGCGATCCGTAATGCTTGCTGCGGGGGCATAATTCCGAGTTGCTCATTCTGATCACCGATCACTCGAACCTCCCGAGATCGGATTCGCTGATTCACCCTTATGTTTTTATCGATGGCCTAGACCTCCTCAACTGACCCGCATGGCGCAAACGCTAAAAATAACAAAATAGCGCATTCTTTTCCATGGCAACGTCCAACCGAGACTGGGCCCGAACGTGCGCGGATCACAGTATCACGTGGTACGAGTGGGTGTCTCAATATCATTCAGATAGCAGATCTAGCTTTATTCTGTTTACGGAACTGATTGGCTTTATGGGAACCGTGGCGGCCTTGGTCGGTATGGCGGTCCTACTTTCACCCTTCAATGACCAGCCGCGGTTCCGTTTTTTAACCTTTGTGAACACGGCCGTCCGTTTCAAGTTTTTTCCAACGTGCGAGGGGGGCTTCATGTTCACGGGGTTAGAGAAGCAAAAGACACGTAAAATACGTGTATGCCGAAGAATGAGAAGCTCGATACCAAACGCCACTCGCTCGCACATTTGATGGCAGCGAGCATCCTGGAAATATTTCCCGAGGCTAAATTCGGGGTCGGTCCCGTGGTGGAAGACGGTTTCTATTATGACGTCCACCTCAGCCGGCCGCTCACGCCGGAAGACTTACAGGTCATTGAGAAGAGAATGCGCGAGAAGGTGAAGCAAAACTTGCGATTCGAACGTTCGGAGATGCCCATCGATTCGGCCTCCGAAATGTTTCGAAAGATGTCGCAGGACTTCAAAGTCGAACTGCTCCACGATCTCAAAACCCGCGGCACGACCGCGGTGGCCGATCTCGATGATCCAAATCTCGTTGGAAGCAACGTCAGCGAGGTCAGCGTTTATAAGACCGGTCCGTTCATTGATCTCTGCCGGGGCCCTCATGTCGCGGCGACCAGCGAAATCGATCCCGAAAGTTTTCGGCTAACACGTATATCGGGCGCCTACTGGCGCGGCAATCAGGCGCGCGAGCAAATGCAGCGGGTTTATGGGGTCGCCTTCAATACGAAGCAGGAACTGGAAGACTATTTCGTGCGATTGGAAGAAGCCCGAAAGCGCGATCACCGCAAACTTGGCCGGGAACTCGGCCTGTTTACGTTTCATCAGTGGGCGCCGGGAGCGGCTTTCTGGCTGCCCAAAGGAACGACGTTGTATAACACGTTAGCCGATTACATGCGCGAGGTTCTCTTCCCGGCCGGTTATGTCGAGGTAAGGACCCCGCTCATCTACAACAAGGCGCTTTGGGAGAGGTCCGGGCATTGGAAGCACTATCGGAAAAACATGTTTCTCATCGAATCGGAGAACGAAACGATGAGTTTGAAGCCGATGAATTGTCCCGGGCACTTCCTGACTTATGCGTGCGAAGTCCACAGCTATCGGGACTTGCCGATCCGGTTCCATGAACAAACACCTCTGCACCGCAACGAAGCTTCAGGTGTGCTTTCGGGGCTGACGAGAGTTCGGCAATTTTCTCAAGATGATGCGCATTGCTTTCTGACGCAAGACCAGATTGGCGAAGAAGTCGAACGTCTTATCCGGCTCGTTCAGCGTGTCTACGGCGATTTCGGTTTGCGATTTTCCGCGAAGTTGTCGACGCGGCCGGATGAGTTTCTCGGGCAAATAGCAACATGGGATCACGCCGAATCACAGCTCAAGGCCGCACTCGAGAGCGCCAGAATGGCATACAGCATAAACGAGAAGGACGGCGCTTTTTACGGGCCGAAGATTGACTTCGATGTGACCGACGCAATTGGACGGAACTGGCAGTGTGCAACGATCCAGCTCGATTACGCACAGCCGGAAAATTTCGACTTGAAATACATTGGCGCCGATAACTCCGAACATCGTCCGGTCGTGATCCACCGCGCAATTCTCGGCAGCTTTGAACGATTTATCGCGATCCTGATCGAACATTATGCGGGCGCATTTCCCGTGTGGCTGTCGCCGGTACAGGCCGTCATCATTCCGATCGCCGATCGCCACGCCGATTACTGCCGGAAAGTGCGGGACCGCTTGGCGGCTGCCGGTCTTCGCATCGAGATCGATTCAAGCGTCGAGCGAATGAATGCGAAGATCCGGAATGCGCAAATGCAGAAGATTCCCTACATGCTGGTGGTCGGCGACCGTGAACAGGAGCAGGGCGCTGTGGCAGTTCGATTACGATCCGGCGAGGATTTAAAGTCGAAACCAATCGACGAATTCCTCGCGATAGC
>MNKP01000181.1 GCA_001920875.1 Acidobacteria bacterium 13_1_20CM_2_55_15 | reverse complement strand
CTCACCGAGCCGCTGTTCGAGACCGTGTTCGCATTGGATGCGGGCGGCGGGGATCTCGCCGACCAAACCGTACTGCGTGGCCTTCGTGGAGCGTTACGGTCTCGTGTTGCGGCTGCGTTACAAGACAGACGTACTGGACGCGGAGTGCGCCGCCCGGATCGCCGGCTACCACCTGACGGCGCTGGCGCTGATCGCGGCCGATCCAGGTGCCGAGCACGCGCGACAGAGCCTGCTCTACGCCGAGGAGCTGCGTTTCCAGCTTGATGGCTTCGCCGGACGGCGTAGAGATCTGCCCAACCGCCGCGCCCACGAGCTGTTCGAGGAACGAGCGCGGGTACACCCGGACGCCATCGCGGCCGTACACGGCAACAGACAGCTGACGTACAGAGAGCTCAATGCTCGCGCCAATCAGCTGGCACAAGCCCTGCTGGCGCGGGGGTTGTCCCGCGAAGGCGTCGTGGGCGTGGTGACGGAGCGCAATCTGGAGTGGATGACTGCGGTGCTTGCGATCTTCAAGGCCGGAGGCGCGTACTTACCAATCGAGCCTCATTTCCCAGCCGACCGGATCGCGAGGACGCTGTCGCGGGCCAGCTGCCGGTTGATTCTCACGGAACCCGGCAGCACCGCCATGCTCGATCAGGCGCTCGAGTCGCTGTCCGGAGTCGGGACGCTCCTCATCGACGCCGCATACGAGGAGGGCCATGCCGACGGCGATCTCGGGGTGGACGTCGCGCCCGGCCAGCTCGCGTACATCTACTTCACCTCCGGTTCAACCGGGGAGCCCAAGGGCGTGATGTGCGAGCACGCAGGCATGCTCAACCACCTCTTCGCCAAGATCGAAGATCTGGGGATCGGCGATGGGGACGTGGTGGCCCAGACGGCGCCGCAGTGCTTCGACATCTCGCTGTGGCAACTGGTTTCCCCGCTACTGGTCGGTGGGCGGATCCTGATCGTAGAGCAGGAGACGATCCTCGACGCGAAGCGTTTCATCGACAAGATCGTCGAGGGCAGGGTGGCCGTCGTTCAGGTCGCGCCGTCCTACCTCGAAGTCCTCCTATCCTATCTGGCGCAGCACCCCCCGCGAGCTGCCGGACTTGCGGTGCGTGTCGGCCACGGGCGAGGCGCTGAAGAAGACATACGCCTACTCGACCTCATTCCTCAACGTGGATCTGCAACCCGGCAAGCCGCCGATACTGCGCGTCTCGGCAACCGGCGACCCGGCGCGCTGGGCGGCCGAGCACCGCAACGCGCTGCGCGCCTTCGTCGGCGAACACGGGTCGCTCCTGGTTCGCGGTCTCGGGCTGCGCGACGTGGCCGAGACCGAAGCGGTCTTTCGGCAGCTTGGCAGTCTGATGACCGAGAGGGAGGCCTTCGCGCCCCGGCGCCGCTACTCTGAAGGCGTGTACTCCTCGTCGTGAGCGGCACGGCTGGCTCCTGATCCGCAATTACAACGAGGACATCGGAGCGTCCGTCGCTGAAGCATTCGGCTCCGATGACCGTCGCACCGTCGAGAGTTACTGCCGTGCGAACGCGATCGAGTTCGAGTGGCAGCCCGACGGAGGGCTGCGCACCTGGCAGCGCCGCAGCGCCGTCGTGCGTCATCCGCGCACCGGCCGGCGATGCTGGTTCAACCAACTCGCATTCCTGAACGAGTGGACGATGGAGCCGGAGCTGCGCGAGTACCTCGTCGACATCTACGGCGACGCGCTGCCCTTCAATACGCGCTTGGGCAACGGCGACCCGATCGGCGCGGATGTCGTACAGGTGATCGATGAGGCGTATGAGCGAAACACCGCACGAGAGCCGTGGCAAAGCGGGGACCTGATGCTGGTGGACAACGTCCGCACCGCGCACGCGAGGGAGAGCTTCGAGGGACCGCGCGAAGTGCTCGTCGCGATGGCCGACGCCATGCACGTGGCCGACTGCTCGCCGACGATCGACGTGTCCGGCGGATGACGACGACGGAGTTGTTTCTTAAAACCCAAGAACAACGGCTTGGCGCGCCATTGCGATGAAGGGATCCGGATAGACGCCGATCAATAGCGTGAAGAAGGTCGCTATTGCAAGAGTCATCGTCAGGCCGGGGGCGTAGACGAGGCCGGTTTTCTCCGTGGCCTCCCGCATAAACATCGAGACCACAATCCGGAAATAGAAATAGATGGAGATTGCCGCATTAAGAACTGCGATGACTGCAAGTGTGTTATGACCCGTTTGAATCGCCGCAGCAAACAGATAGTACTTCCCTATAAAGCCTGCGGTTGGTGGAATACCTGCAAGTGACAGCAAAAAGATCAACATCAGAACCGCCCCGGATGGGTGTCTGAAGAACAGGCCTGCCATGTCGTCGATCTGCTCACCAATGACGTCCTTTCGCCGCAACGCGACGATTACAGCCCAGGCGCCCAGGTTCGTGAACGTGTAGATGAAGAGATACAGCGGCACGGCTGTGAGGCCGGTTTCATTGCCGGCAATGAAACCGATCAGAATATAGCCGGCATGGGATATGGACGAGTAGGCCAGCATGCGCTTCACGTTGGATTGCGTGATCGCGGCAATATTGCCGATCGTCATCGTCATCACGGAAACCGCCGCCATGATGGGCAGCCATTGCGGCCGCAAAGGGTAGATCGCGACCATAAAGATGCGTACCATCATCGCGAATGACGCCGCTTTTACGGCCACCGACATAAAGGCGGTGATCGACGTCGGCGCGCCTTCGTACGCATCCGGAGTCCACTGGTGGAAAGGCACCGCCGCAACCTTGAAGAACATACCGGCGGAAAGCGTGATCATCGCCATCATTGAGATTGGGTCCGTGAGCGGACGGCGCGACAACGCTTCCGCGATATCCACGAATCGCGTCGAACCCGACAACCCGTACAGGAGCGACATTCCATAAAGCAAAATGCCGGAAGAGAACGCGCCCAGCAGGAAATACTTCATCGATGCTTCATTCGAGCGCTGGTTACTGCGAAGAAAGCCGACCAGAATGTAGGTGGCGATCGCCATCGTCTCGAGTCCGATATACAACGTCACCAGATCCACGGCGCCGGCCATAAACATCATTCCCATGGTCGCGAATAGAATCAGCGCGTAGTACTCCCCATGGTTCTCACGTTCGATATCCAGATATTTCAGCGAGATTGCAATCGACAGAGCCGCGGCAATCAAAAATATAGACTTGAAAAAGATCGAGAAGGGATCCAGGGCAAGGACGCCGCCGTAGGCGGAGAAATCGGTGTTTCGGAGCCGGAACAGAAACAAGCCGGAAATCGCAATTCCTGCCAGCGCAATGAGTCCCAGCTTCCGCTTGTCTGGAATCAGCAGATCAAAAATGAGCAGGAACATCCCAAAAGCGACCAGTTCGAGCTCGGGAGTGATCGCTCCGATGTCCTGTATCTGGAAAAATTGCGACATTAGCGCGGCTCCCTGATCTCAGCGTTCAACCGTTGCGTGCCCTGGAAGTAATCCGGCCGGACTTTGAGAACGAGGTTGTTGACCGGCTTGTCCAAGACACGGAAGAATGGCGCAGGATATAAGCCGATCCAGAATGCCACGATGATCAGCGGCACCAGTGTCGCCAGTTCCCGCAGGTTCATGTCGATAAGCTTTTCGTTGGCGGGATTTTCGATCTTACCGAGCATCGTGCGCTGGTAGAGCCACAGCATGTAGGCGGCGCCCAGAACGATGCCCGCGCCGGCGGCGACGGCCCACCACAAATTCTGCTGCAAAGCGCCCATGATGATCGTGAATTCGCCGATGAAACCATTCAGCAACGGTAAACCGATCGACGACAGAGTCATGATCAGAAAAACGACGGCATACATCGGCATGACATTGGAAAGTCCGCCGAACTGCGCAATTTCGCGTGTATGCCTTCGTTCATAGATGATGCCGACGATCAAGAACAGCGCGCCCGTCGAGATTCCGTGATTGATCTGCTGGATGATGCTTCCATTCAGGCCATTCGGGTTCAATGCAAACATGCCGAGCGTAACGAAGCCCATGTGGCTCACCGAAGAGTAGGCAACGAGCTTCTTCATGTCCGGCTGCATCATCGCGACCAACGCCCCATAGATGATGGCGATAATCGATAAGCCGATCATGAATGGAACGAAGTATTTCGTGCCGTCCGGAAGAATCGGCAGACTGAATCGCAAAAACCCGTAAGTCCCCATCTTCAAGAGCACGGCAGCAAGAATGACAGAACCCGCGGTCGGCGCTTCCACGTGAGCGTCCGGAAGCCAGGTGTGGAACGGGAACATCGGAACCTTGATCGCAAAGCCGACGAAGAATGCCAGAAAAATCCAATATTGATACGTGAACGGCAGGTACGATGCGACCGCCTGAAACGCCAGAACGTCGAAAGTCGCGCCGGTTCCAAACCGGCCGGCTACTTCCGGATGCTGCGCGGCGAGGTTCGGATAGATGAAATACAAGGCAAGGATGCCCAGCAGCAGAAGAACCGATCCGAACAATGTGTACAGGAAAAACTTGATGGCGGCGTAAAGTTTCCTGGGGCCTCCCCAGACGCCGATGATGAAATACATTGGTACGAGCATCACTTCCCAGAACACATAAAACAGGAAGAAGTCGAGCGAGACGAAGACGCCCAACATTCCGGCCTGCAGCATCAGCATGAAGACGTAATACTCTTTAACGCGATCATGAATCGCTTCCCACGACGACAACACGGCTAGCGGTCCAAGCAGGGTCGTCAGCATGACGAGCAGCAGCGAAATGCCATCGATGCCGACGTGGTAATTAGCGCCGATCGTCTGAATCCAGGGGATGTTCTGGACGAACTGCATCTGATCGGCAGTGTCGCGATCGAACCAGACCCATAGTGGAATGGAGATCACGAATCCAACGATCATGACGAAATTCGCCCACCACCGGATCAGCGTCTTATTCTCCTTGTTGAAGAGCATGAGCACGATCATTCCGGCCAAAGGCCAGAAGGCCACGATGGTCAGAATATGCTCGCGAAAATAGTCCATTAGGAGGTCCCCCACAAAACATAGCCAATGAAAATCAGAAGGCCCAGGATCATGACGAGCGCGTAATTTTGAACGTATCCGGTTTGGATCAGCCGAAGAGGCCAGCTCATGGTACGGATAAAGCCTCCGATGAACTTCACAATGCCGTCCACGACCCAGCGGTCCCACCATCCCGAACCGAGTGCGCCTTCAACGGTCGTCCATGCCGAACCGTTCACAGCGCCGTCAACGACTGCCGCATCGAACTTCCACAATCCGGTGCCGGCATCCTTTGCTTGGTTGACAAAGAGGAAGTCGTAACCCTCATCGACGTAATACTTGTTCAAAAAAACGGGATATAGCGACCCGTATTGCCGGATCTCACGCTGCTGTTCCCAGCTTCGCTTGCAGTATTTTGAATACGCCAATCCGAATCCAATCAGAGCGATCGCGACGGATGCCGCAGCCATGCCCGCCTCGGCCAGATGGCTGTATTCCGCTTCGGGCCCGTGCGGGATCGGCAAAGGCTCAAAAACCGGATCGAGGAATTTCTCAAATGCGTTGTTGCCGCCAAGCCACGCCGGAAATCCGACGTAACCGGCGACGACCGATCCGATGGCCAGAATGATCAGCGGGACAGTCATCGAACGTGGTGATTCATGGATGTGGTGCTCGGTGTGATGATCCACTCGCGATTCGCCGAAAAACGTCATGAAGATCAATCGGAACATATAAAAAGCCGTCATCCCCGCCACCGCCGCGCCAAGCAGCCACAACAGGACATGTCCCTGGTTGCTGGAAAAGGCTTTCCACAAAATTTCGTCTTTCGAGAAGAAACCCGCCAGAAAAGGCGTACCTGCGATGGCGAGAGTTCCCACGAACATCGTCCAGAACGTCACGGGAATCTTGTTCTTCAGCGCGCCCATCTTCCGCATGTCCTGCTCATGATGCAAGGCGTGAATCACGCTGCCGGAGCCCAGGAACAACAGCGCCTTGAAGAAGGCATGCGTCATGAGGTGGAAGATGCCCGCTGCAAACGCGCCGACGCCGAGCGCGAGAAACATGTAACCAAGCTGGCTCACGGTCGAGTAAGCGAGGACGCGCTTGATATCGTTCTGCACGAGTCCGATCGATGCCGCGAAGAACGCCGTGACGGCCCCAATAACGGCGACAACCGTCATCGCCTGCGGCGCCATTTGATAAATGAAGTTGCTGCGAGCAACCATATAGACGCCCGCGGTTACCATCGTTGCGGCGTGGATCAATGCGCTAACCGGCGTCGGGCCTTCCATGGCATCGGGGAGCCATACATAGAGAGGAATCTGCGCAGACTTCCCTGCCGCTCCCACAAACAATGCGAGCGCGATGCCAATGAACAGCGGGTCGCCCACATGGAAGGCGCCGGCCATGACGCCTTCACGAAGCTTTTCGCCGACCTGGATGAAATCAATTGTGCCGAAGGTCACAAAGATCATCATGATCCCGATGGAGAATCCCCAGTCACCCACCCGGTTCACCACAAACGCCTTCTTCGCCGCGTCGCCCGCGCTCTTCTTGTGAAAGTAGTAGCCGATGAGCAGATACGAACACAGGCCCACGCCCTCCCATCCGACAAACATCATCACGTAGTTGTTGCCCAGAACCAGCGTGAGCATGGAGAACATGAACAGGTTCAGATACGCGAAGAAGCGATAGTAACCATCCTCCTCGTGCATGTAGCCGGTGGAGTAAATGTGAATCAGGAATCCGATTCCCGTAACAACGAGGATCATGACGGAGGAAAGCGGATCGAGCAGAAATCCCCAATCCACCCTGAAATTCGCCAGAGGTCCTTCCGACGTGTGGGCAGGCCCGGCATTAATCCATTCGTACAGCCTCACCGTGTGCGAACGATGCGCCGAATCGAGCTGAAGCAGTTGATAAACGGCGCCGGCCGAGAAGATGAACGAAATAAAAACGAGTCCGCATGCAATGACACCGACCATCGTCTTTGACATGCGCTTTCCGAACAGACCGTTGATCACGAACCCAGCCGCCGGGAAGAGTGGAATCAGCCAAATCAGATCCAGAAAGTTCATTCGCTCACCACTTCATCAGATCGATCTCGTTGATGTTCATCGTCTCTTTGTTCTTGAACATCGCGATTACGATCCCTAGACCAACCGCGGCTTCTGCCGCAGCCACGGTAATCACAAAAATCGCGAAGACCTGACCGGTCACCTGCTGCAAACGCGCTGAAAACGCGATCAGGTTGATATTCACCGCGTTCATCATCAACTCGATCGACATCAGGATGATCATGATGTTCCGGCGAGTCAGAACGCCGATAACGCCGATCGTAAACAGCGCCGCTGCCAGCAATAAATAATGAAATGTGGTTACCATGAGCCGTTATTCTTCCGCCGGCGTCCGTTTCTTGGCCAAGACGACGGCACCGACAATTGCCACCAACAACAGAATCGACGCGATTTCGAATGGCAGCAGATATGACGTGTAAAGCGCCGTACCCACCTGCTCGGAATTTCCGACCGCCGCAGCGGCAGCCGGCGGCGTCACGATGGACGGCAGAATCAAGGAATCCCTTCCCCGATACAGACCATACGCGATCTCCACGATGAGAATGGCCGAAGTAATCAGCGCAATCGTCCGCTGCCTGTTGTATTGCCGCTCGTGAACCGACCGCTCAACCGCAATCAACATAATCACAAAAACGAACAAGACCAGAATGCCGCCGACATACACAATGACTTGCACACCGGCAAGAAATTCGGCCTGCAAAGTCAGAAAAATTCCGGCGACGGCGAACAGCGTCGCGCCGAGAAAAGCAGCGCTGTGAACCACGTTATGACGCGTGATAACCAGAATCGCCGAAACAACCGCGATCGTTCCGAACGTATAAAAGAGAATGAGCTCCAACATGAGTTATTTCGTGTACACGACTGGCTGATTACCTTCCTCGAGCTTCTGCCGGTCCCATTTCATATCGCGCCGATCATACAGGCTCAGTTCGAAATCCTGCGTCAACTCAAGTGCCGGGGTCGGACAAGCATCTTCGCAGAGCCCGCAAAACATGCAACGGGAAATATCGAACGTAAAGGTCGTCAACGCCTTCTTCCCTTTCGCATCCCGCTCCCAGCCGACTTCGATGCAATGTTCCGGGCAAGCCAGAGCGCAAAGATTGCACGCGATACAAAGCGTCTCACCCGTTTCTGGATCATTGTTCAAGCGCGGGGCGCCACGGAATCGCTCGGCGACCTTCGGCCGCACCTTGGGATATTGCTCGGTGTAATTCAAGGAAGGGCGCTGATACGAAAACGTCAGGAACAACCCTCGGATCAGGTCGACCAAAAAGATCTTTTTAAGAAGAGTTAAATTCGGCCGTCGGACTTTCATCGGATCACCCCTTCAACAATAGTACCAGCACCGCCGTGACGATGACGTTGGCCATGGCCAAGGGCAGAAGCCATTGCCACCCCACTTTCATTAACTGGTCATACCGATATCGAGGCCAGGTCCAGCGGAACCACAGATACGCATAAATGAAAACGACCACTTTAGCGGCAAACCAGAACAGAGGAGCCAGCGGAATCGCATCCAGGAAATCCAGCACGACACTGTGCACACTCGGAAACGGCCGCAGCCAGCCTCCCCAAAACAGCGTCACGGCCATGCACGACACCACGATCATGCTGGCGTATTCGGCCAGGAAATATAGCGAAAACCGGAATCCGCTGTATTCGGTATGAAAACCGGCGACCAATTCCGATTCGGCCTCCGGTAAGTCGAAAGGCGCGCGGTTTGTTTCCGCAATACCGCACGCAAAGAAGAGAATGAAGCCTACGGGCTGCAGAAATACGTACCAAAAACCCGCAGCTTTCTGGGCCTCAACGATCTTCACCAAACTCAAACTGCCGGCCAGGATCAAAACACCGATGATCGAAAAGCCGAGCGCCACTTCGTAGCTCACCATCTGTGCCGCCGATCGCAAGGCTCCCAGCAGAGGATATTTGCTGTTCGAGGCCCACCCTCCGAGGATGATTCCGATGATGCCGACCGAAGATATCGAGAGCACGTACAAAACGCCGATATTCAGGTCAGTGATGAAGTAGCTGATCTTGTGACCCAGGATGGTGAAGCCGTCGGCCGGCCCGAACGGAATGACGGCGAATACGATGAACGCCGGAACCAGCGAAATGACCGGCGCTAACGTAAAGATCCATTTATCGGCTCCGGCCGGAACGATGTCCTCCTTCAACATGAGCTTCAGGCCATCGGCAAGCGGCTGCAAGATGCCGTAGGGACCAACCCGCATCGGACCAAGCCGGACCTGAATCCAGGCTGCCACCTTTCGCTCCGCTAAGGTCAGCAGCGCAACAACACCAGCGACAACGTTAAAGACGATGAATATCTTGATGAACGGAATGAGGATGTAATCGATGGCAAAGTCCATTATCTGTCTATCTCACCCAGCACGATATCGAGGGTGCCAATGATCGCGACGACATCTGCAACCATATGCCCGGCCACCATCCTTTTCAGCGACTGCAGATTCACAAATGACGGCGGCCGCACACGCGCCCGATATGCCTGGGTGCTGCCGTCGCTCACGATGTAGTACCCCAGTTCGCCCTTGGGCGATTCAATGGAATGATAGATGTCGCCGATCGGCGGCTTGATGATTTTCGACATCTTCGCCATCAGCGGTCCGTCAGGAATTTTTTCCACCGCCTGACTGACGATTCGAGCCGATTGCCGCATCTCCTCGAGCCGATTGCCGCATCTCCTC
>MNKP01000064.1 GCA_001920875.1 Acidobacteria bacterium 13_1_20CM_2_55_15 | reverse complement strand
CTCGCGCAGAATTTGCCGTTCTATTTCGATAAGTCCATCACGCTGCCGGCAGACCAGGCCGTACCCGTCTACACGACAAACAGTATCCTGTTGGCGCCCAACACCGGATCGATTGGCGGATCGGGTTTGAATTACCACTACAGACCGGAATATGCCGAATCGTGGACGCTGAGTCTTCAGCGTTCTCTGGGCGCCAACTGGGCCGTCATGGCGACGTATCTGGGCTCCCGAGTAGTGGGTGCAGACAACTCGACCTATCTCAACATTCCGGAACCCGGACCTGGACCGATTGATCCACGCCGTCCGAACCCGGCGCTGAATGCGATTCGCGCCATCCGCTGGGATGGATGGTCGAAATACGACTCGCTGACGATGAAGCTCGAGAAGCGGCTATCCGACAGGCTGGCTTTCGACGCCAATTACACATGGTCGAAATCGATGGATGACGCCTCCGATCCCGGTCCGACGTTTCACGAATACAACGTTCCTCAAGACGTCCGGGACTTGCGCGCGGAGAAAGGGCTGTCGAGCTTTCATCATGCGCACCGGTTTGTGTTCACGGGGACGTGGGAATTCCGAAAGGGATGGTCGTTCAACACTATCGGCACATTTCAAACAGGCGCTCCGGTCACGATCAATCTGCCCAGCGATAATGCCAATATCGGGGCCGGCCCCGCGCAGCGTCCCAACTTGCTTCGTAATCCGAACCTGAAGAACGGCCGAACGCCCGAACGCTGGTTCGACACGGATGTGTTCGCTATGCCCGCTCCATTCAGTTTCGGCAATGCAGGACGCAACATTGTTTACGAAGACGGCGAGCAGAATATCGATATGTCGCTGGCGAAACAATTCCAAATCAAGGAAGGAAAGGCTCTCGAATTTCGCGCGGAGGTCTTCAACGTTTTTAACCTTCTCAACTTCGTTGGCGCGCCCGGCCGCATCGCGTTCACGCCGAACTTCGGACGCCTGTTCAATGCGGGTCCATCCCGGCAGGTCCAGCTTGGCCTGAAACTCGCGTTCTAGGCGAATTGTTTCCAAAAATCGTATTCGGCGACGACGGAAGGGATGAAGGTGACGGCGCCATGATCAGATAAACGAATAGCCCATAACAGCATGCGGTACAGCCTTTTCCGCATTTCATGTGTTGCGCATATCGGTCGCGAATATGTCTGAACCACCCGTCCAGATCCATTGCGGAAAGTATTTCACATTAACCCGAATTAATGTTCAGCTAATGTCCCTTTAATGACGTCCGTGGTCCAATGACTCGACTGTTGCATTCACTTTGCAACAGCGACGAAATATAGCTACGGAGAGAACACTATGAAGAGATTTACAACGTTGGTCTTTGCCGCCCTGATTGCGTTGACGCTTTCGATGCCGGCTTTAGCCCAAGGCACGACAGGCACCAACAATGGGAAGGCCGCAGCCCAAAAGCAAGCCAAAGAGGAGAAACAGCAAGCTGCCAAGGCGAAGAAGCAAGCCAAAAAGGCGAAGAAAGACTCCAACAAAGAAGCCAAAAAGACAAGCAAGAAGTAACTCCTTTGATCATGGGAGTGCGAGAAGATCCAGCCTCGCACTCCCATGATACCCACGCCTCCTGACGTTCAATTTCAGTCCTTCGAATCTAGCCGCCTGCCCCGCGTCATCCCAATCTGACTCAGAGGCAATTCCCCCTCGCAATCATGCAAATGGCGCTGAAATT
Organism: Acidobacteria bacterium 13_1_20CM_2_55_15; assembly: GCA_001920875.1. Lineage (GTDB taxonomy): Bacteria > Acidobacteriota > Terriglobia > 20CM-2-55-15 > 20CM-2-55-15 > 20CM-2-55-15. The sequence continues at coordinate 16,166 of MNKP01000064.1, read as the reverse complement.
TGTTTTTTAGCCGAAATTCAAAAAAGAGGGTTAGCCACAAAAAGGCACAAAATTCACAAAATAATTTGTGAGTCTTGTGCCTCTTTGTGGCCCTTATTACCTTTACTCGAAGATCTCCGGCCACGAGAACGTCAGCAGGACGTTCCGTGCCCCGCTGGCAATGATCAGTTCTTTATGAACGGGATCAAGAGCGACTCCTGAGGGCGCTACGCCTGTAATCTGGCGAACCGGGATTTTCCAGCGCGGAGGAGCATCGCCGCTGTCGTGAATACTCCAGGCGCCGATACCTCCACCCAAGGCTCCGGCGATAATCCAGCCTTTCGGAGGGTACGTTTGGATCTGGCCGACGCCGCCGAAGGCCGTATTCGGTCCTTGGATGACGGCTTTCGGTTTGGTATTCCCGCTGGCGGTGCGATCGAAAATAAGCAGAGACCCGCGGCCGCGCGCACTTTCGCCGTCGGAATCGCGGCCGCCTCCTTCGCCGCCGGTACTCCCTACAATCAGGAGGTTATTCACGGGATCGACACCAACGAGCGGATGCCCTCGGCGGGAACCTCGAATTTGAGTGTCGGGCCCGGCTAGAACTCGAATTGGCGCAGCGTCTCCATTCGATTCTCGCGAAAAGACCAGGACTTTTGGCCCGGCGACCGGAATGATGATCTCACCATGCACCTCGTCATAGGTCATCTTGTCGTTGCCGTCGTAATCCGTGCCCTGGATTTGCGTGTGAGGTCCCTGAATAAAACGCGCAGGCGGTTCTTCTCCATTGGCACCGCCGCGGAACATCAGGATGGCTTGCGCCAGAGGGCTATTCACGACGATTTCATCGTGGACCGAGTCGTACGCCAGACTGTGCATTGTCCGGCTGATCATCGACTTCTGACCTTCGAGCGCTCGGACCGGCACCGTGTTTTCCTTCGCCAACCTGGCGAATGCCGCGATCTGCGGCGTGTTCACTCAATTCGGCACCAGGTATTGTTCTCGTTTGCTGTCGTAAGCCACTGCCTGAGGCTTGCCGAATTTCACCGACGTTCGGCCTAAGGGGGCGCTGCGAATCGTGCGGACCGGCGTCGCGTTGCCGTCGGCTTTCAGCGAATAGCACGTTGCCGAAGAATTACCCATATTGGAAACCCAGAATTCCTGATTCTTGAGATCCAGCGAGATTCCAGCAGGGTGGTTTAAACCGGTCTTGTCTCCATTGATGATTCGGGCCGGAGCGACGTCTCCGTCATCCGTTTCACGGAAAACCAGAATGGAGTCGCCGACATCGTTGGCGACATAGAGGTCGCCGCGGTCGGGATCCAGGGACATACCTCCAGCCCAATCCAACCGAGTTTTAGAGCCCTGAATCACGCGCAAAGGCGCCGTGTCGCCGCTCGCGTCGAGCCGGTACACATTGATGGACGGAGGATAAAACTTCCCTGTTCCGGCTACCCTGTAGTCGCTGGCGTTCCCCCAGGTGCCGACGAACATCAGGTTTTTCTTCACATCAAGCGCAATCCCATGTGTGTCGTATAGCCGGGTGTGTTCGCCTTCCAGTACTCGCAGCGGCTTTTCATCGCCGTTGGCTTCCTTGCGGTAGACCATCACTTTGGGCGGATACTGGATGGTGATGTAGATCTCGCCTTTCTCTTCATTGACGGCCGTGGCAAAGTTCCGGTGAGGAGTATTGAGTTTACGGATGGGCGCGACATCTCCGTTGGCGCCGCCGGGGAAGACAATCATGCTGTCGGCCGTATCCATTGCGACCGAATGGATGTTGCCCGTTTGGGGGTCAATGTAGAGGCCGTTGTTATACTCGTTGAGCGTGTGCGGGCCCTGGATCACGCGCTTCGGCTGAGCCGGTTCAGCATTCGGAGTGGTGTTGTCCAGCCGGTTGAATACCTTGATGCTGAACAAATTTGTGTCCTGAAGAACGACTTCATCACGCAACGGATCGACGGCGATCGAGCTGTAAATCGGATATGTGTCCTTGATTGTCCGGACGGGAGGACGCGTCACTTCGGCTGTGTCTCCGGTCTCCGGCGACGCTGCGTGGACCGCTGTCTCCTGGAAAGACGCAAACAGATTCTTTTCCTGCAAGGCCGCAATCATGCTTGCATTACGGCTTGGGGGCTCCGGCGCGCAGACCTCTCCGTAATCGGGCACTTCCTGAACCGAAACCAATCGAGGTGAACCGAGAGGCGATCCGGATGGATTCTTCAAATTCGACCGTTCTCCCACGAGCGCCAACAACAGAGTGCACGCCGCCATCAACACCAACGCGGCAAAGATTACGCTGTTGCGTTTAGTCTTTTGTGCGCACATTGAACCTCCTCACTAGGCGAAGCCTCAAGAGAAACCGCGCGTTACGCTCCTCTAAGCCGCGGCAACAGCTTCACAGCATTGTCGCGATCGATTGCGCGCAGATCGCTTTCGTTGAACATTTCAAGCGCACGGATCGCCTGCGCCTGTTCGAGAGATTTTCCGCCGGGCGGAAAGTCCGTTCCGAACATGATCTTGTCGGCTTTAACGAGCTTCAATAACGACGCTACTGCACCTGGGTTCGCTGCACCCGCCAGATCGTAATACATCTTCCTCAACTCAAGCATGAAGCCGTTGGGCATTTGCGCTTTAAAGTTACTGGATGCTCCGTCGATGCGGCCGGCCAGAAAGGGCAGCGAACCGCCGGCATGCGACCATATCCAGCGGATATTCGGAAAACGGGCAGCGTCGCCGCTGAAGCAAACCCCAGTGATAGCCCGCGTCGTGTCGGTGCCGTACTCCATGGTTCCCGGCCCGACACCGGGCGCGTAATTGAGTTCCCTGCAACAATTGGCTGCGGTCGGATGGACGTGGACGACCGCATTGCGCCGGTTGAGATCTTCCATGACCGGCCTGAATGCGGGGTTACCGAGCCAGGTGTCGTTGTAGCTTGTAAAAAGGCCGACGCCGTCGGCCTTGAGCGTATCGTAGGCGTAGGCGATCTCTTTCAACGTCGCATCGACATCGGGCAGGGGCATTGCCGCGAAGAAACCAAACCGGGTCGGATGATCCTGCACGAGCTTGGCAGCATACTCATTACAGGCGCGAGCCAGACGGCTGGTCACGGCCTTGTCGCCGAACCATAAGCCCGGATTGGTGATCGAGATCACCGATGCAGCGACGCTTCCGCGGTCCATATCCTCGATGGATTTGGCCGGCGTCCAAGTTGTATTTGCGGGCTGAAGCAGAGGCCGTCCCTTGACTTCGGCGACCCAAACTGCCGGACCAAAATGATGGTGTATGTCGATACGAAAGGGCTTCGCGGAAGTACCCGCCTGCGTGAAAGCCAGCGAAGCAAGGAACTTCAGGAAATCTCGTCGATTGGGATCGCTCATGAAATCACCTCTCTATCTTTCATTCCAAAGGCTGGATGCGCACGATGTATCCGTTGTGGTCAACGTACCAGACGCTAATCGGATCTGTCGAATTATCGATCCATGTTCTTCGATCGTGCGAATAGGGTTCGGGCATCTCGTATTCGATCCATCGCTCAGTCCGCGGATTGAATCGCAGAAAGCGGCCCGCATGCAGCGCGCCCGCCCACACTTCGCCGTTTTTGTCCGGCATGGCTTCGTAGAATGTGACGTAGGGAATCGGCGGATAATATTCCGTTATGCGGCGGGTCCGCGGATCGAGTCTGAGGAGCATTCCGCCTCGCCCGCCGAACCACGCGTTTCCATCCAAGTCGAAACCTCCGCGAGCGGGGGCGGAGATGGGAGTACGGGTATCCAATTCCCACATTTCACCGGTCTTGGTGTCGAGCAAAGCAAGGATTCCGGTTCCGGTCTGGCCGCCGGACCAGTAGCGGCCGTCGGCGCTCAGGATGTTGTCGTAAGTGCCGTTGATCCGTTTGAGCGGGAAATGCTTCACGATTTCGCCATTGCTGCTGTCGATTTTCACGACTCCGTTATTTTCCGTTTCCCACACGTAGCCTTCAGGGGTCTTCGGATCGAACCGCGTGAGATTATGCGACCAGTTTTCCGAAAGCCAAACGATATCCTGCTTGTCCACCCAAACCCGATGAGTGCCGGGCAACGCGCCTGGCGTATCGGGCACGCGATACTCCTTGACTGCGCCCGTTCGGGGATCCAGCTTACCTATATAAGGACTTCGGTGTGCCGTATACCAAATGTTGCCCTTGGAGTCGCCATGCACGTCATGCGGCGCAAGAAGCTGCCGGGGCAACTCGTATTCGGTCACCACGACACGAGTCGAGACACCGCGCGGCGGCGGCAAATAATGCAGTGGCGCGTCCTTCGAGTCCGGGCCGCGCACTCGCGCGAGCCACTTCGCTACGATCTCCAGTTCCTCGCTGATGGGACGGCCGGCACGGCCGCGGCTCTGCGGGCCGGGTTCTCGAACATTGATCAGCGGCGATCCGGCGCCGGTCATCATCCGGCGGACGATGCTGCGCCATCCCGCTTCGTCGTAGCGCGTGCGAAAGATTTGCTGGTAGGAGTGACAACCGAATCCGCACGTTAACGAGAACGTCCTTTTCTCCTCGCCGTCGCCCGGCAGATTCAGCATCCATTCCGCTCCGGTAAGCTGCGCCAGAATTTCCGGAGTGGGCGGCAGCACCTCCTTGTCGGTAACTCTCTCGAGAACGATATCAGCGAGCGAAGTTGCGCCCTCGATCCGAACCGATTCCCTTACATAGGGTTTGAATTCCAGTGGGCGCGCGATTCGGAGCGCATAGGTACCGGGATCCAGAATTGGAAACTCGTAGCGGCCGTCCACATCCGAATAGACCGTGCTGCGGATTCCACTGCTTGTGGAGATCAACTGCACCATGATTCCTTCGAGTGGTTCGCGCTTGGTTCCGTGGACCGTCCCACGGGCGCCGCCCAGCAGCGTCCGGCGCGCCGAATTGTTCGTTACACTCCCCGCCGCGGCGGCGCGATAGCGAGGGTTAGACGGAGGTTCGTCTCCTTCAAAACAGCACTTGTCGCTTTTGAAGTAGCTCAGCAGATCGGTGAGATCGGGATCGGAGAGCGTGTAGCGGTACGCCGGCATCAGCTGGCCACCCTGCCGGATCTTCTCGATTATCGCCGCATCGCTCACGGGCTGACCCGAGCGCAGTCTCTCGCGCTTGAAGATGTCCTTCAGCGAAGGTCCGGTTTTCGCGTACTTATTGTGGCAGTACCAGCACTTGTAATAGTAGAGCTCTTCGCCGCGCTGCGGGCCTTCGGCCGCGCTTGTTTTCATCTGGTAAATTTCCGCAGAACGCTGATACGGGTCCTTCGTGGCGCCTTGCCGGCCTGTGAGGGTGGCTGCCGCCGTTAAACAGAGCACGCTCGCGAAGATTTTTTTTGGCCACAAAGAGGCACAAAAGCCACAAAAAGTTCTGTTGTGTTCTTTGTGCCTTTTCGTGGCTATTTCCATTTTGTTCATCATGGCGTTTTGTCGGGGAAGCGGATTAGAAAGCCGTCGCGGTTCGGCATCCGCACTTTAGGCAGGGTTTGGGCGTTCATCGTGTCGTTCTCACCGATCAATTTGTTTAGCGAGAGAATGTACGCTGTCAGCGCGTAGACTTCCTCGTTCGTCAGGGATCTGGGCTGCCTGAACGGCATGGCACGCCGAATGTAATCGAAGAGGGTCGTTGAGAACGGCCAGAAGTTGGCGATCGTCTTCTCTGAGTCCATACTCTTGATGGGTTCGCCCCCCACCAGTCGGGCATTGGCACCGCCTTTTGCTTCTGGTCCGTGGCACACGGCGCATTTTGCGGCGTATACGCGCGCGCCATCCGCTGGTGTACCGCTCCCCGGCGGAAGGCCCGTGCCGTCGGGCAAGATGTTGATGTCCCATTCCGACAGATCTGCGGCGGTAATGGGCTTTCCAAGTTTCGGCGCTTGTCCGAATGCCGCGTTAGAAAACAGCGCAAGCGTTACGAAGATCAGGAATGTGCGAAGCTTAAGCGTAAACATTCCTTACCTCCCCGCCGCGTTCGATCGCCCAGCTCGTAATGGCGTTATAGTGTTGGCTCGGGAATCCGGTTACAGCCGGAGGTCGCGCTGTCTGGCCGCGGGCCGCGACAAGCTCCGATCGTGTCGGCTGCATGTTCCCGGCCTCGTCCCACGCGCGGCTTTGAAGGACCACGGGACCGCCGTCCCAACGCCACGGCACGCGGAATCGAGTAAATGCCTTGCTATGGACGGGACCCTGAAGCGCGGCTTGAGCCCAGGTCTGGCCACCATCGGCGGACACCATGACCTTGGAGATGCGGCCATTGCCTGAATAGGCGATGCCGGAAATCTCATAGAACCCGGGCCCGCTCAGTGCAAGCCCGGGCGAGGGATGCGTGATGAAGGATTTCACTTCCTGGATGAAATAGAATCGATATGCCTTTCCACCAGGGAGGATCGGCGCGTAGGTCCTGGCTTCATAAAAAGTCATGCCGGGCTGATCGGTGACCTGAAGCCGCCGCACCCATTTGATGTTCATGTTGCCTTCCCAGCCGGGCAAGAGCAAGCGCATCGGATAGCCGTTACCGGGCATGACCCTTTCGCCGTTTTGATAGAGCGCAATCATGGCGTCGTCCAGAGCCTTTGCCAGGGGCACGCTGCGGCTCAGGTGCGGGGCATCGGCGCCTTCGGCGACAATCCATTTTGCTTTTGCGTCGATACCCGCTTCCTCGAGCAAGCTGGAGAGAGGAACGCCTGTCCATTCGGAACAGGAAACGAGGCCGTGCAAAGCTTGAACGCTGGCTTGAATCGGCTCGTTGGAAAACATCGGCGCGCTGTTGCCGCCGCATTCGACGAAGGCCATACGCGAGACCATCGGATAACGCGAAAGGGTATCCAGCGTGAACACCAAGGGTTGTTTGACGAGGCCGTGGATGACCAAACGATGTTTGTCCGGATCGATATCGGGATCGCCGGCATGCGAAATCACAAAGTGCAAAGCATTCGGCGTAAATGTCCCGTTGAGCAGATGGTGCGGAGTGCGCGCATGTTGAGTTCGCGGCTCGGCCTTGGGGTTGCTGAGCGTACGCACCACCTTGTTTTCAAATCGTGATCGGACGCCGTAGTCCGGAACGGCGGCGCCGGGCGCAAGGCTCCAGGGATCGTCCGCGAGCTTCTGGGCGGAAGCGGATGGGACCAGCCGATACGCCGACATTGCGCCCGCCAAGGTCGCACCGCCGCGTAGAAATGCGCGGCGGTGAAGCAGACCATTGCCGGCAACCGGCGCCAGCCTTTCCAACTCTCGCTTTGCTTTTTCATGTGGCGTCATATTGTCCTCCTCGCGTCATTCTCCACGACGCAAAGGTCACAAAATTTTGGGCCAATCGGTTCGGTTGCGAGAATAGGTCACCCGGAAGAGCCGAGTCAAGGTGAAGAATGAAGTAAATAGCCACAAAAAGGCACAAAATTCACAACAATGCCCGCCGCAGCTCAGGAACGAACATATTCTGCCGATTCCTTAATGGCGGCATTTGAAAAAGGCTCAAAAGTTTCGCCCAAGGGAACTGAAATCGTCTTCCGCGATGTCGTCGTGGAAAGCAAAAAGTCGAAAGTGATCTTCAAGAGTTCGGATCGAGGTTGCCGTTAGCGAATTCAAAAACTCTCCACGATGGGATCCTTTGTGGCTATTCTATTCGAGCATCAGGAGGACACCATGTTACCTATCGAGCGTCTCGCTTACTCGGCCATTAAAGACCGCCCGCGACTCGTTTTACCTGAAAACGCCCGGCTGGTGGTCTGGGTCATCATCAACGTCGAGGAATGGAATCCGCGTGAGACAATGCCGCGAACGGTCTTGCCCCCGCCGGCGGGCGGCTCACCGGAGCCGGATATTCCTAATTGGGCATGGCACGAATACGGCAACCGCGTCGGCTTTTGGAGGATGCTGGAGGTCCTCGACCGGTTTGGTATTCGTGCTGTCCTGGCGATCAACGGCTCGGCAATTACCACGTATGAACCCATTGCGCGTGCCGCTCATGAACGCGGGTGGGAGTTCATGGGCCATGGATTCGGCCAGAAGAACATGCAGAAAGTTCCCGACGAACGCGCCGATATCGTGAAGACCACTCAGGCCATCCGTCAATTCACCGGCCGCGCGCCACGCGGATGGCTCGGCCCGGGCTTGACGGAAACCTGGCAGACACCGGACATTCTGGCCGAAGAAGGCTATGACTATGTTTGCGACTGGGTGCTCGACGATCAGCCCGTCGTTCTGAAAACTCGCACGCGTCCGCTGGTGAGCATCCCGTACACGCAGGAATGCAACGACGTTGCGATGATCCTTGTCCAGCATCACAAAGCAACGGAGTACCGTGATCGCGCCATCGATCAGTTTGAGCAGTTGTATTCCGATGCGCAGCCGTCGGCGCGGATTATGGCGCTTGTCGGGCATCCGTATATTATGGGCGCACCGCACCGGTTTCGGTATTTCCGTGAAGCGCTGGAGCATATCCACTCCCGGCCGGGTGTGGTGTTTTGGACCGGCGAACAGATCCTGGACTGGTATCGCTCTACCCGTAAAGGCGATCTATAAAGGCGGGAATGAATTGAAATCCGAAGATCTACCCTCTCCCTCTGGGAGAGGGCGCGAAGCGCGAGCCCGACAGGGCGAAGCCTCAAAAGAAGCTGAGGGTTTCAAGATCCGAATAGACTTGTGACCCTCACCCGGCGCGTCAGCCTGCGGCTGTCGCGCCGCCCTCTCCCAGAGGGAGAGGGATCGCCCCATCAGCGCTGGCAACGCTTTATGTCTTGCTGATATCCTCAATTCATGTCCGATTCCGATATTCTCAGTAAAGCGGACCGAGTTCTGAGGCCGGTCCTCAAGGAACTGGGAGGGTTTCCTTGGATCCGCTTGGAAGGTTGCTGTGCCGGCCACAAGCCCGAGGATAGTTTGTGGCTGGAAATCAACGTCTTGGGATCATCCGGGCTGAGGCGGCTTACGGAACTGCTGAGAATACTCGACAGCAAACTGGCGGATACAGATTGCCGGCTCGACTGTCTGCTGAGCTATTCCGCTCCGGCAGATGTTGCTCCCGTTCCGCACGGCTGGATTCCTACGGCGGTTGAAGTGTTCTGGCCTGCACGTAACGACTGGCGCCGCTCCCAATCTATGATCATTGAGACGCTGTTATCTTCCATTGAAGAGTTCAGCAACCGGCTGAGCGACACAAGCAATCCGCCTTGTGCTATCAATTACTGCCCATTTTGCTCTTCATCTTTTATACGCGTTGATACGATCGAAAAGTCAGGCCAACAGCGTTACCGGTGCGGCGATTGCGATATGACCTGGACAATGGTGGATCCCGTGGTCTGACTCTCTGGAACCCTATGGAGTTCAGCTACAGTGAGGAACTGCTTGAAATAAAGCGCACGGTGCGTGACTTCGCCGAGTGCGAAATTCGATCCCACGTTCTCGAGTGGGATGAACAGCAGATTTTTCCTCGCGATGTTCTGCAGAAATTAGCCGGCCTCGGATTTATGGGTGTGTTGATCCCCGCCGAGTATGGCGGCGCCGGATTGGGCTATGTCGAGTACGTCACGATCGTCGAGGAATTGTCGCGCGTGGACGGCTCCATTGGAATATCTGTGGCGGCGCACAATTCGCTGTGTACCGGCCATATCTACAGCTTCGGTAACGAAGAACAACGGCAGAAATTCGTTCTCCCTCTCGCCAAGGGCGAGAAACTTGGCGCTTGGAGCCTCACCGAACCCGAAGCGGGAAGCGACGCCGCCGGAACACAGACCGTGGCGCAGTTGGATGGTAACTATTGGATTCTCAACGGGCAAAAGACCTTCACGACCCATGGAAGCTATGGAGACGTTTGCGTCGCGATGGCTGTCACCGACAAATCCGCCGGCCACCATGGAATATCCGCATTCATCCTTGAAAAAGGAATGCCCGGATTTTCTTCAGGAAAAAAGGAAAACAAACTCGGACTACGCGCCAGCGATACGTCCACGGTAGTTTTCGAAGACTGCCGCGTCCCCAAAGAGAATCTGCTTGGCGAACCGGGAAATGGCTTCATCGACGCCCTCAAAGTACTCGACGGCGGACGCATCAGTATTGCCGCGCTTGCCATTGGAATGGCGCAAGGCGCTTACGAGGCGGCTCTGCAATACGCAAAACAACGAAAGCAATTCGGACGACCGATTGCGGATTTTCAGGCCATCCAATTCAAACTTGCCGATATGGCAACCGAAATCGCTGCCGCGCGGCTTTTGACCTATCGCGCAGCATGGATGAAGGATCAAGGCATGCAAACAACGGAACAATCGTCAATGGCTAAACTTTATGCGGGAGAAGTTGCGGTTCGTGTTGCGAATGAGTGCGTGCAAATTCACGGGGGCTACGGCTACATTAAGGAATATCCTGCCGAAAAATACTATCGGGACGTTAAACTCTGCACGATTGGTGAAGGCACCAGCGAAATTCAGCGGCTCGTCATCGCAAGAGAAATATTGAGACAGTAGAGTGGACCGGCTCCTTCAAGATTTACTAAAAGGCGACACGCGCGCTCTTTCGCGCGTCATCACTCGCGTCGAGAACCGGTCAGCGGACAGTCTCGATATCCTGCGCCAATTATTTCGGCACACGGGCAAGTCGCAGATCATCGGCGTAACGGGAAGTCCGGGTTCCGGCAAGAGCACGCTTGTGGATCGCCTCGCAGCCGAATTTCGCAAAAAAAACAATACCGTCGGAATCATCGCCGTCGATCCGAGCAGCCCGTTCACAGGCGGCGCCATTCTGGGCGACCGCATTCGCATGCAGACGCTGGGTGTCGATCCGGGCGTCTACATTCGAAGCATGGCCACACGCGGGCACCTTGGAGGATTGGCAGCCGCGACGGCCGACGTGGCGGCAGTACTCGAAGCAGCCGGCAAAGATCCCGTCCTCATAGAAACGGTCGGCGTCGGCCAGGATGAGATCGACATCGTCAGGCTCGCCGAGATTTCCATTGTTGTGCTCGTGCCGGGAATGGGCGACGACATCCAGGCGCTGAAAGCCGGCATCATGGAAATCGGGGATATTTTCGTCATCAATAAATGCGACCGTCCGGGTGTTGAGAAGATGGAGCGCGCGATCCTGGGACTGTTATCCCTTGGGCATCGGGCGGACGGCTGGCAACCGCCAATCGTCAAGACCACTGCGACAAAGGGAGAAGGCGTCGCGGAATTGCTTGAAGCTATCGATCGCTATTATGTGTTCTTCCGCAACTCCATATCGAGATCCCGGAAAAAACAAGAGGCAGAACGGCAACGTCTAATTAACCTGCTCGAAGAAAGGCTGGTCAACACCGCCGTCGAGCAGATATTTCCCGATGGGGAGCTGAACGATCTTGTGAGCGCAATTGCCGAACGCCGCCAGGATCCATATTCGGTGGTCGAGCAAATCATCCGCAGTTTGCGGTTTCAGAGGCTAAATATTTCATGAAAATCGATCATATCGGAATCGCAGTGAAGACCCTCAGTGAAGCAGCGAAGACTTACGAGGACACCCTCGGTTTAAAGCGTTCCAGTGAGGATCAGGTCGAGGAACAAGGCGTCCGCCTTGCCATGCTGGATATTGGAGAGAGCCGGCTCGAACTGCTCGAGCCCACCCGGCCCGACTCTCCGATCGGAAAATTCCTGTCGAAGCGGGGCGAGGGACTGCATCATATTGCCTTACAGGTTGAAAACATTGAGTTGATGTTGGCCAACCTTAAGGCGGCGGGAATCCGCCTCATCGATGAAAAACCGAGAAGCGGCGCGCACAATTCGAGGGTGGCTTTCATTCATCCTTCTTCAACACACGGAGTCTTGTTGGAGTTAGTCCAGTATGGCGAATGAGATCAGAATTGGAATCATTGGCGGCAGCGGTCTGTATCAGATGAGTGGCCTCACGAACATCGAGGAAGTCGAATTGGAAACTCCTTTCGGCAATCCTTCGGATGCCTATCGTGTCGGAACATTGGATGGACGACGAGTTGCTTTCCTCGCGCGCCATAAGAGGAATCATTCGATCTTGCCCTCGGAGCTGAATTTCCGCGCCAATGTCTATGGCTTCAAGAAGCTGGGAGTCGAGTGGATTATTTCCGCAAGCGCAGTGGGCTCCCTGAAAGAAGAGCACCGGCCGCTCGATATTGTTTTGCCTGACCAGTTCTACGACCGGACGAAGGCACGGGCCTCTACATTTTTCGGGGAGGGTATTGTCGCCCACGTCACTTTTGCGCATCCAATATGTTGGCGGCTTGCCGCACTGATTGCAGAAGCAGGAAAGGATGTCGATATACCGATCAAACGCGGCGGCAGCTATTTGTGCATCGAGGGGCCGCAATTTTCGACGTTCGCGGAATCGAATGTGTACAGAAGCTGGGGAATGGATCTCATCGGCATGACCAATCTCCAAGAAGCAAAATTGGCGCGCGAGGCCGAGATTTGCTACAGCACGATAGCGCTGGTTACCGATTACGATTGCTGGCATCCGCAGCACGATGCGGTCACGGTCAGCGACGTGCTTGACAATCTGAAGAAAAACACCGACAACGCCCAAAAGGTTATCCGCGCCGCCGTCAAACGCCTGCCGATTGAGCGTACCTGTAAATGTGAGCACGCTTTGAAACACGCAATCATGACCGACCTCAAGACGGTGCCGGAAGCGACGCGTCAGAAGCTGGAACTGTTGCTAAGGAAGTATCTTCAGCCAAGAAAAGGGGACGAACCACAAAAGGCACAATGAGGATCACAAGGCGCAGAAAAGGCCTTTCTTGTGCTTTTTTGTGATCCTCATTGTGCCTTTTGTGTGCCTCTTATGAACATATTTCTCAACGACACACAGGAGCTCCGTTCGGGTTGGAAGTTCGCTGTTTATGTCGTGCTCTTCCTGATCATTTGGGTCGCAAGCGGGCTTGTGATCTCGATGGTGTATGCGAGAAGCAACTTACCGGAGAGCCAGCTGACGTTTCTATGCCTGAATGAAGTGGCATTACTGGTTCCGGCCATAGCAGCCATGTTGTTGTCGGTGCGGTTCGTCGATCGGCGGCCTCTGGAGGTATTTGGAGTCGGATTCCTGCCTCATTGGCAGCGCGATCTTGGATTAGGACTGGCGCTAGCCTCGTTTATGTCGACCACACTTGTGGCAGGCTGTTACGCCTTCGGATATGTGAGCATCCATTGGACCGGGACACAGGCGCCCCGAAGTACGTTGCTTGCGACTTTTGGTCTGCTTTCGATTGCTGCTGTAAGTGAGGAACTCGTTTTTCGCGGATTTCCGCTACAAATTCTCGTCGAGGCCATGGGACAATGGCCTGCTGTCATTACGATGTCGGTGATATTCGGCGCGATGCACCTGAACAATCCAAATGCCTCGCTGCTGGGTGGGGTCAATACCGTTCTGGCCGGTGTTCTTTTATCTGTCGCTTACATCCGCGCGCGTTCCTTGTGGTTACCCTACGGCATACATGTGGGATGGAATATTGGTCTGGGCTTCGTTTTGGGATTCCCGCTATCGGGTCTGGACTTGGCCTCTTTATGGACGACCGGAATCGCAGGCAGGGACACCATCCTGGGCGGCGGTTACGGTCCTGAGGGCGGGCTGCTTGCGACATTCATCTTTGCCTCGTCCGCACTGTTCGTACAAAGACAGGAGTATTTTAGGAGCAGTTTGACCGCGCGGTCACAGACCGCGCCTGCAGGAGTTATCAGGAGAGAGCCTTGATGGGCGGGTCTATTTTAGTTGTCGGTTCGGTTGCCTTCGATTCCGTGAAGACGCCGTTTGGCGAAGTGGATGACATTTTGGGAGGGTCCGCGACCTATTTCTCTGTAGCTTCCAGTTATTTTGCCCCAGTGCGGGTAGTTGCGGTCGTGGGAGATGATTTCGAGGACAGGCACATCGCTGTCTTTCGCAAACATCAGATCGACATCGAGGGCCTGAAGCGAGCGGAGGGTCGCACATTCCGCTGGAAGGGCGAATACGGTTACGAGCTGAACGAGTGCCGCACCCTGGATACCCAGCTCAATGTCTTTGCGGCATTCAACCCTGTCATTCCCGAAGCCTATCGCACATCGGAATACGTCTTCTTAGGCAACATCGACCCGGATCTTCAACTGACTGTACTGGAACAGATCCAGCGGCCGCGAATCGTCGCCTGCGACACAATGAATTTCTGGATTCAGGGCAAACCGGATGCCGTGAAGCGCACCCTCGCCCATGTCGATATTCTCATCATCAATGACGGCGAAACGCGAATGCTTGCCAATGAGCCGAATCTGGTGCGCGCTGCAAGTAAAATTATGGATATGGGACCGGAGACACTCATCGTCAAGCGCGGCGAGTACGGCGTGCTGATGTTCAACGGGAAATCGATCTTCGGGGCGCCGGCATTTCCGCTGGAGGAAGTATTTGATCCGACCGGAGCGGGCGACTCGTTTGCCGGTGGCTTCATGGGAGCGCTTGCGCATGCGAGCGACGTGAATGAGCGTGTCTTCCGGCGCTCGATTATTTATGGGTCGGTCATGGCATCATTTAATGTGGAACAATTCAGCTTGAACAGGCTGACGAATCTGACGCGCAGCGAAATCGATCAACGATTCAGCCAATTCAAGGCACTCACGCATTTCGAGGAGTTCTGACGCCAATTGCTATGGATCCGGCGATCCCAATCAGGCTTCTGTTAGCGGCCGTTCTCGGCGGCCTGATCGGCATCGAGCGGGAGATTCGCGACAAACCGGCGGGCCTTCGAACAAACATCCTCATCTGTGTCGGCTCGGCGCTCTTTATGAGCCTTTCAGCGCAGATCGCGCAATTGCTCGGCGGAGATCCGACTCGAATCGCTGCCCAAATCATTTCGGGTATCGGATTTCTCGGCGCCGGCGCCGTTTTGCATTCACATGGATTCGTGCTGGGACTCACCACAGCCGCCACGATTTGGGTAGTGGCCGGTGTGGGGATGGCGCTTGGATCAGGAATGTATTTGGTCGCCGTATTTGCGACGGCAATGAGTCTGGTCACACTGTACTTTCTTTCGTTCATCGAAGACAAGATTCAAGGACGCCGGTCCTACAGTTATGCGCTCGTGGTAACCGATTTGAATCAGGCGCTTGCCTCGATCAATAAGGTCCTGCAAGACAGTTCGGTTGCGGCAGCCAGTTTCAATTTCAAGAAGAAGGCCGGACATTATCGCGTCTGGTTTAACCTTCTTATTCCGCGCGAAACCAACATCAAAATCATTCAGCGCCTCTCGGAAGTACCGGAGATCATCCAGGTCGAAACCGGCAGTACTGCGCGTGATTTCGCCGCCGTGCTGCCCGGCGAACCCGGCGCAGGAGAACCGCTCGGATGATTCCGTTCGTCAAGACTCACGCGCTCGGAAATGACTTCATTCTCGTCGAGCAGAGTTCGAAAGTTCCTGCTGATCATTCCGAACTCGCGCGGCGGATTTGCGATCGTTACTTCGGCATTGGCGCCGACGGATTGATTCTTTGGCAAGCGGCGGGAGACTCGTTCACGGGCCGCATATTCAATTGCGACGGGAGTGAAGCGGGGTGCTCGGGCAACGGTCTGCGTTGTGTTGCAGCTTACTTGATCGAGTCCCGACGGTGGCAGAAAGACGACATCCGCCTGGAAACCATTTCCGGCGTTTATCGATTGCGGCGAACCGGACGGCAATACGAAGCCGACATGGGGCAACCGCAACTTTCACCTGACACCATCCCTTTTATTCCGCCGGCGCCGATCGAGAGGATCGTGGATTATCCGCTGCGAGCAAACGGGCATGTTTTCGCGATTACGGCATGTTCCACCGGCAACCCGCACTGCTCCTTGTTTGTGGACGAACTGGATGACCCCTACATCGAACACGTGGGACCATTGTTGGAACGGCATCCTGCGTTTCCACATCGGACGAACGTCGAATTTATCCACGTCCTTAACGATCGCGAAATCGAAGTCGCGTTTTGGGAGCGGGGCGTCGGACGGACATACGCGTCGGGCACAGGGTCCTGCGGCGCCACAGTAGCATCGATCCTGAATAAAAAGACAGGCCGGCAGGTACGTGTACATACCAAGGCCGGAAACCTGACGGTCGAATGGCCTGAGAACGGCCGGTTGAAGCTGACCTCCACAGCAAACATCGTTGCCGAAGGGAATTACTTGGAAGCATGAGTCAGGAATTGTTTGATGCCGTCATCGTGGGCGCGGGTCCGTCG
>MNKP01000093.1 GCA_001920875.1 Acidobacteria bacterium 13_1_20CM_2_55_15 | reverse complement strand
CACATCTCAGCCACGATCGACGCACCCGTGCCCCACTCCGCGCCGAGCGCAAGGCCGACAACGAAGCGCAAGACTACGAATGAGGGCCAGCTCCACGCCAAAGCCGTACATCCGGTGACGAGCGAATACGCCAGGATCGAATAGATCAACGTTCGTTTCCGGCCAATGTAGTCGGCCAAAATCCCACCCGCGATTCCACCGAATCCCCATCCAAGCAACGTGACTGCAATCGTCAGACCCGCGTAAAACGGAATCGCCGGGCGGCTCTCGAGAGGAAGGAGTTGTTGAAAGGTAACACCGGCGGTGAGGATCAGCGCGTACGTCTCATAACCATCGAACATCCAGCCCAGATTGGCGACGAACAACGTATTCCACTGCCGCCGGTCGAGAGCGCGATACCAGTGCGAAACTCGAACATCGGTTTCTTCAACGAGCCGCGTATTCGGCAAGGTCACTCCAATTTGTTGCCCAGGATGCCCTTTTTGACCAGATCCATACGTTGTTCGTCATCGTGACTGGCGATGATGAACAAATTCTTTTCCGTCTTGTACAGACCATTCAGCCAACTCAATTGAGCGACCAGTGTGTTTTCGTCTTCCTGAATCCAGGGCGCGTCCTTTCCTTTGATATTCCGCACTCCGTCCATGTGCCATGCGGTGTCTCCGATAAAAAGGTATTCCCTGCCGGAGGCGAGCACGACGTAGATCATTTGCGAACCCGGAGTATGTCCAGGCGCTTTGATGAGCACGATGCCGGATCCAAGAGGCAGATACTTCTCATAGTCCACAACGTTGTAGCGGACAGCGGCCTCCGGGGTGAGCTTGATTTCCGGCATTTGCGGATTCGTGAGCAACGTCTGGACCTGGTCGCGCGTCAGAATTGTTTTTGGAGCGAGCTCGTTGGCGAACGGCGTGTGAACGACTCCCGCAACATGGTCGCCGTGTTCATGAGTAACGATGATTGCCCGGGCGCCGCGGACCGCATGCTCGACTTGTTTTGCCGATTCGAGATCGTAAGGCTCCACCACGCCTCGTCCGAAAAAGTTGTGGACCTGCTGGTCCATACCCGCGTCGAGCATGACGTAGCCGTCGGCATATACCACCTGAAAGACGGTCCGGGCCTGCACGCTTGGCTCATCAGGCGCGCCTTTCACAGAAAATTTTTTGGCGCGGCGGCTTTCGGCAAACTTGAGAACGTTGATCCTCAACGGGTCCCTGCCGGGAATCATTCGCGCCACTCGCCGGATTTGATCGATGTTTGCTGTCCAGACTTGCTGTTTTTGCAACGGCGCTATCAAAACAAGCGCGAGCATGAAAAGATGACTTGTACGTTTCATCGCTGTGCCTTTCTCGATGAGTGTAGAACGCTTGGCATTGCGATATTCTCCCCCGCAACAAGTGTCTCACGGCCGAGCATGCGCCTGTGGATGCGCCAGCCCTCCAAAAATTCCTGTGCGGTCATTCGCGTTTGGTATTTCTCGACAAGTCGCGCGGCCGCCTGCTTCCAGGTCCAGGACCAATTAAAAGCGTTGTTTTAGAGTCGTAGAAAATCGCTCGCGGCCGTCGTCCTTTTAACAACATCACGAATCCTCCCAAAGAAAAAAGGGGTAAAGAGCTTGACACTCTCCTGAAGAGCTCCAGGCCGGTTAAAGTTCGGGTGGTTGAACAGGTTGAACGCCTCAGCGCGGAACTGGACGCTCTTGTTTTCCAGGAACGCGATGTTTTTCACAAGGGCAAAATCGAAGTTCGTCAGGCCCGGGCCGATGACGGTATTGCGCCCCAGGTTGCCATAAGTTCCGGGTTCCGGTAGAGCAAAGGCGCAGGGATCGAAGTACATATCGGGAGTTCCCAACTTTGTGCCGGGAGCGACGCCCGGGCAGCCCTTGGAGACGCCGTTCACCGGGTTATTGTTAAAGCCGGGAAGCAAATCCGGACGATCCGTTATTTGTGTTCCGCTGGCTCCGTTGCGCGAACGATTAAACCCACTGTAGATGGTGACCGGCGTGCCAGAGGCCAGGGTGAGAATCCCGTTGATCTGCCAGCCGGCAAGCACTTTTCCCGCGGCGCCCGTCATATTCCGTGCGAACGGGAGGTCGTAGGTGTAGTTCAGGGAGAAGTAGTTGCGGATGTCAATGCCGGCCAGACCCCAATCCGCCCTCCAATCGTCCGGGTCTTGCGGCACGGTTCCGCTGATATCGAGATACCGGCCGAATACGCCATCCGCGTTGGTAGTATTCTTGGCGTACGTGTACGAGCCTTGCAACTGCAATCCGGCCCCGAAGCGCCGGTTGAGGCCGACTTGCAGGGAGTGATACTGGGAACTGCCCTCCGGAGTCACCCAGAATTGGAGCTGCCCGAGGTTGGGGTTTCGGCGCGGGGGCAACGCGTTCACGGGACAACTTTGCCCAGGTTGTAGAGGGACCCCGCACGGGAAGTATTTGCGCCCGTTCCGGATTTCCGAGGGCAAAGCGTTATTCCCGTTGTTCCCATTCAACTGGTGATAGGAATGGGATCCGGAATAAGCCACTGTGATCGCTGTTTGCGTCGCGATCTGCCGCTGGATGCTAAGGTTGTAGCCGACCTTGGTCGGGTCTTTCATGTTGTACTGCAGCCCGTAACTGACGACATCGGTCAGAAGAGGAGACGTTAACAGGCTCGGGTCCAATCGGGGAAAAGCAGCTGCGGTCCCGAGAACCCGGGAGGTCACGCTGTAGGGAGGGATACGGCTCATGGCCCGGTTGAGCGGCGCCGCTACCAGATGATCGAAGTACATTCCAAATCCGCCCCGGATCGCTGTCCTGCCGTTGGACCAGGGGTCCCAGGAAAAGCCAATACGCGGACCAAAATCTTTGTAGGAACCCTGGTACCACGGTTCTCCCACTGTCGGCGCTTTGTCGGTCAAGGGATTCCGAATGTTGGCGAGCTTGCCGTGGGCCTCTGTCGGAACCGTCGTGAATTCGTATCGGAGACCGAGGTTCAAGGTCAGATTGGAGCGAGCCTGAAAGTCGTCCTGGAAATAAAATCCGAGCAGGTTCTGGCGCCAGCCCCGGACGTTATCGCTGGTGGGGATGTCTCCGTTGAACTCAACAGCCCGTGCAGCAAGAAAATCGTCCAGCGTATTGAAGAAATACTGCCCGCCGTAGACACGGGACAAGGTCGCGTTGCTCTGGGTTCGCTCATAGAGCATCCCCAT
Source organism: Acidobacteria bacterium 13_1_20CM_2_55_15 (assembly GCA_001920875.1). Lineage (GTDB taxonomy): Bacteria > Acidobacteriota > Terriglobia > 20CM-2-55-15 > 20CM-2-55-15 > 20CM-2-55-15. Next base: position 5,226 of record MNKP01000093.1, on the reverse strand, counting down.
CTTGAGCGAATGGCTTCCCCTCGAGACCGTCAGGTCGTCGGTTGCCTGCCAGACGTTATGTCCAAAGCGTCGCGGAAATCCTTGGCCTGCGCCATATTCGGTAATCCCGATCGAGCGAAAAGTAATCAGGCCCAGTTGTGACTCCGGGACAAAGAGCAAATCGGGCTTTACGTCAAACAGGGGCCGGCCGAATTGGTTGCTGTAGGACCGGTTAAAACCAAGCCGGGCTGTGTTGAGAACCCGGGGCGAGAAAATCCGCGTTTCCGAGAGGGTGATCCACTGGGACCTCGTGAGGCTATCCACAGCAAGGGTCGGATACTGGGTCGGCGTGGACTGGATGGCACGGTCGAAGGTGTATCGCACAAAGAAAGAATCGGCATTGGAAAAGTTGTGGTCCACTCGACCCGTCGTGTAGTCCTCGTCGACCGGCCGCTTGGGATTGCTAAAAAGCCGGGCCGTGCCATCTCCAAAGTCAGCGCCGTTGGGTAGCGGAAAGAGGTCCAGGAACGGCCTGACTGCTGGACTGACGTTCACGGCGTAGGTGGACGTGCCCGGAGTGTTGCAAGAAGCCTGGGAGCCGGTGAAGCCTCCGGCCGGGCTTGTCCGCGGGCAAGGCAGAATCCCTCGATGGGCATCGGCGTTGGGGACAAAGGCCAGTCTGGATTCCCCCTTCCGTTGACGAAACCCTTCGTAGCCGCTGAAGAAAAACGTCCGGTCGCGGACAATGGGTCCCCCGATGGTCGCCCCGAACTGATTGCGCTTGAACTCGGGCAAACGCGGATCGTCCGGTTTGCTCTTTATGTCAAAAAAGTTTCTCGCATCCAGATTGTCATTGCGGTGGAATTCATAAACGTTGCCATGCAATTCATTGCCGCCCGATTTGCTGACAGCCGTAATGATTCCGCCGGAGTACCGCCCATACTCAGCGCTGTATGCGCCGGTCAGCACGCGAAACTCCCGCAACATCTCGACGCCGAGCAAGTTGCCCGAGGCGCTGCCCGGTGTGTTGTTCGACTGATCATTGATATTGGTCCCATCCAGGAGAAAACTGTTGGAGTCGACGCGGCTACCGCTAACGCTCATCTTGACGCCTTCGCCTTGATCGGTCTCGCGACGGCCGCGGAAATAGGGCGTCACCCCCGGCTGCAGGAAAGCCAGTTGCTCGAAGCTTCGCCCATTAAGCGGGAGATCCCGGATCTTTTTATCATCCACCAGCCCGGATAACGTCGCGCTGGTGATTTCCACCAAAGGCGCCTCGCCGGTGACGTTGACTTGCTCGCTGACGACGCCGACGCTCAGTGTGAGGTTCACAACCACTTCGGCGGACACGGTGAGTTGAATACCCATCCGCACGGCAGTCCGGAACCCAGTTAGTTCCGCCTTCACCTCGTAGTTGCCCAAACCTAAGCCGGGCGCTCGGTACCGGCCCCCTTCGTCCGTCGTCACCGAGCGAACAATGCCGGTATCCAGATGCGTGATCGTTACCGTCACACCAGGGAGGCGCGCTCCGCTTTCATCCGACACCGCCCCCAAAATTGTCCCCGCTGTGTTCTGACCATACGCCAGAGTCCCGCACAACAGGACCACAGCAAAGACACTCCCACAAATTGCAGTTCGCCTTACTTGCAACATCTCTCCCCCCTTTAGGCGCGCGCCTTTCAACAAAGCGCCACCACTTTCGAAGTCAAAATTGAACTTCCCAAATGTTTTGTGGACGAACTTTATCACAGGCCCGCAGATCCGAAAAGCCGTGCGGGCGATCTATTGTGCGAAGCGGGAAGCAGCTTCGAGATAAGCAACGATGAGGGGGTGTGGCTTTCCGCTTTCTGAGGCCATCTGGGGTACGAATAGTGTAGAGATGAAGAACGGATGTCCCGGCAGTTCAACCATCCGCACGGTTCCATCCTCGCCATAACCGGAAACCCGCAAGGCGTTGCTCCGGATTTGCTCTCTGAAAGCTTCGTTCAGACCGTAATTGCACGCGAAGATTTCCGTTGCCTCGGTCTTGCCATAGATCCGATGCGCCTGACTGCCGGGAACGATCTTTACGTGTCCGGTTTGCCCGACAAGCGAGCAGGTGAGTCGACGGATTAATTTCAGCGATGCATTTGGCGAAGATTCTTCGTGATCTGCATCCGTGAGTCCTAAAACATTCCGGGCATACTCTACCAGAGCATGTTGGAATCCGCCTCAGGTTCCAATGAAGGGCCACCCTCTTTCTCGTGCAAAACGGATGGCGGACAAAGCACCTTCCATGCTGCGATAAGGGCTGCTCGTTCCGCACCAGATCGCGTTGCATGCCCTCAGCCGAGTTTCCGCGGAAGCATTATCCAGCGCATTGGTATCCAGCCAGAGAGATTCGGCAGCCAATCCCAGAGCTTCAGCCGCATGCGTAACGGATTGCTCCGTCGCCAAATGATACTTGTTCTTTGGATCGTAGTCGGCAACAATGCCGATGCGAAGTGTGCGCCGCATACCAGAGTGTACATTCAGCATGGAAAAACCACATCAAGAGAACAGCGCCGGCATCACCTCGCGCGTAAAGAGGCTGAGCGACTGGGCGCAGAGATCGCGGGGAATTCCCGGAACCGAGAACCGGCAGATGAAATGGTCCGCACCCAACTCTCTTTGAAACCGGATGATATCCTCAACGCAGCTTTTGGGATCGCCCAAGACAATCCGGTTTTCAGCCAGTCGTTCAATTGTCAGCCGGCCTGGAGGGCGTTTGACGATAGGATGGGGCCATCGGAAATACATCCTCTCAAATGCTCCGACAAACGAATCGCCTGCTGCGCTAATGGCCTCTCGGTTACTGCCGGCGACAAAGACGTAGCGCAAAACGGCGACATGGCTATCGGGTTTTCCCACCGCTTTGCAGGCTTCCCGATACACACGCAGACACGGTGCGATCTCATTGAGACTTGCGGAAGGCCCGACAAGCCAGGCGTCTCCAAGCCGCGCAGCGCGGTGAATGGCGGTCTCGGCCCAGGCGCCAAACCAAATCGGCGGTCTCGGATGCTGCAGGGGGCGGGGCGCGATCGTGACGTTGTCGAGGTGAAAATGCCTTCCGTGATGGGTGACATTCTCTTCCGTCCAGAGCCGCTGAAGAAGCAACGCACTTTCCTCCAATCGGCTGCCGCGCTCTTTTATGGAATAACCGAAGGCTGCGAACTCTTCCGGGGCATAGCCCGCCCCAATACCTAAAATCAGCCTGCCGCCGGAAATCACGTCGACCATCGCTGCTTCCTCGGCGACCGTGAGTGGATGATAGAGCGGAAGCAGAAGCACCCCCGTCCCCAACCGGATTGTGCGTGTGCGGCCGGCGACGGCCGCCAGTCCAATGAGCGGCGCGGGGTAGAGGAGCGGATGGTTGTGGTGCTCGCCCAGCCAGATCGAGCTGAATCCGGCAGACTCGGCTTGCTCGCATTCTCGCAGCGTCTCGTCAAAAGTTGCCTGTCCCTGCAGTGGGCTCAGCCCGATCTCCAAAGCAGCCTCACGCTCAGAGGATCTCGAAAACCTGGTAGATGGCTCCTCCGGACATGCGATGCCCATATCCCACGGAGACGATGCGGTTGAGCCAACCGTATTTCTCGGACGCTGTTTCAAAGTACGGCGTCACGCGCATGTAGTATTCGGAAGGACTGACGTTCTCACCGCGCGCGAGCCGGTCCATGACCTCTTTTGGGCCGTGGCGCATACCGAGATAAGTCATGCCGATCAAGGCGCCGTCATCGGTCTGCATCACCAGCCGCACATTTATGGTGATTGCGCCGTCACTCCGCAACGATTGCCAGTCGCTGCCGCCGGTGATGATCTTGCCGCGCAACCGCTCGCCTTCGAAACGGCCGCCGGCGATTTCGCCAATGCGCCTGTCATAGCCCGGCGTTGCGCCGATCACACTGGGCGGTTTGACCTCGATATGAAATACAAGCAACGGTTGGTAGCGCAACACGCTTATCTCAGTCGGCAGTAGTGAGGTCAAAGAATTCGTACTCATCATCTACCTCCAGCACTTGCACATTCAAAGTTTCACAAAATCGGTCCTGGCGGATATATACTGACACGCATCGCCGGAGACTACTGTTTGTGATTCGCAGGCGAATGAATTGGAGGTTTATATCATGAAACGTGTGATAGTGGTCGCTCTCAGCATACTGGCGATTTCGGCCGCCGCATTCGCGCAATCGTCAGCGGAAATTGACAAGGCCCTGCTAGCCGCGCCGCGGCAGTTGAAAGAAGGGGCTACAGTCATCAAGTGGAAATCCGACTTCACGTATGAGACGTTGAAGAAGGGTACCAATCGCCTCGTCTGTTACGACCGGTCCGGGCAGGCAGGGCAGCAGCCATTCGCGGTGGAGTGCACCAGCATTGCCAACCTGGAGCGCGCCGCTCAGAACCTGAAGCTTGAGGCGCAGGTTCAAGATAAGAAGGCGTACGAGACGGCCTTCACTGCCCTGGAAAAGGAAGGAAAGTGGATCAAACCCGAGTTCGGATCCGTGTGGATTCACTACAGCGGCCCCGATCAGTCGCAAGCTCGTTTTCACACGACGATTGCCGTGCCGGGCGCCACGACCGAGTCCCTGGGCCTCCCCGACAAACCCACGCAGAACGGCGCTTGGATCATGAACGCGGGCTCGTCAGTTGCCCACATCATGGTGCCGGGCAGCTAGCACTTTGAAATTCTGGGACAGACCCTCTCCCAGAGAGGTCTGTCCCAGAATTCCCCAGAAGCAAAACCGATTATGAAGTCTCTAATCCTTAGCGCTCTCCTCACAGCCACGCTGGCCGCAGCACAGGCGAAGCAGACATTTACCGGCACGATTACCGACAGCATGTGCCCCACCGGCGATCATTCCCGAATGCGGATGGGATCCAACGACGCGGAATGCACGCTTGCTTGCATCAGCGCGCACGGCGCGATGTTTATCCTGTATGACGGCAAGGAAGCCTACACACTAAGCGACCAGCAAACACCGGAAAACTTTGCGGGAAAAAAGGTAACAGTGACGGGGACGCTCGATGCGAAAACCAAGACCATCCGCGTCGACTCGATTACCGCCGCAAAATAAAAGCCCGCAGGAGAAGGAAACGTGATGCGCACGGCGACATTCGTCTGCATTTTGCTGCTTTGTGTCTCCGGCACCGCGGCTGCTCAAGAATGGACCGAGTACGTCGACACGCAAAACGGATTCAAGCTGAATTTTCCAGGGCAGCCCAAGGTAACCG
>MNKP01000022.1 GCA_001920875.1 Acidobacteria bacterium 13_1_20CM_2_55_15 | reverse complement strand
CCATGCAGAAGGTTATGCGGCTGGTGAAATGAAGCACGGTCCGATTGCGCTGATCGATGCCGAGATGCCTGTAGTGGTGCTGGCGCCCCGGGACACAGTTTACCGAAAGACGATGGGCAACGTTGAAGAAGTGAAAGTGCGGGATGGCATCGTCATCGCGGTTGCGACGGAAGGCGATTGTGAGATCGGCCAGAAAGCGGACCATACAGTGTACATTCCGGAAGCCGGTTCCTTCGTCAATCCAATTTTAACGACCATTCCCCTTCAGTTATTCGCCTATCACATCGCGGTATTGCGCGAATGTGATGTGGATAAGCCGCGGAATTTGGCTAAGAGCGTGACTGTGGAGTGATCCAGGAGCTAATGGACTGCGACGTGGGTTTTCTCTGTGACCTCACCAGAACAGTGAGGACATGGTCCTGGACGCCACATAATGTAGTCGGTGATCGTCGGGTCACAACCCGTGATCGCATCGAGAAGACAGTCAAACGTCGTGAAGGCGTCCTCGGCACAATTCTCACAACCCGACACCCACTCCAACGCCTCCAACAGAACCGTTTCGTCGATGAGGACGATGTCTAGGTTCTCAGTAGTCAGCTTTGACGGCAAGTCGTGCCTCATGACACCCACTCAGCAATTGTGCATCCAAAATCGGGAAGATTTCGTGAATAAGCGCAAGTAACTCAATAGATGATGTTTGAACCAAAATGCCGGCACAGCGGACGAAGCTCGGACCTTATCCTTTTATATAAGCAAAATCGACAGGGCCGATTTTATTCTTTTGCAAGTCATCGATATGGAATGTTTTGAAGGCTCCCGCGGCGCCCGTAGGAAATCTTTACAGAACATGTCGGAAACTTGACAAGGCTTTGTGCTTAAATAGTCCACTGTGAAAGGTATCGTCCTAGCGGGCGGCCTCGGAAGCCGCCTGCATCCCTTGACAAAGATCACAAATAAACATCTGCTGCCGATATACAACCGGCCGATGATCTATTACCCGATTCAGACGCTGGTTGATGCGGGAATCACAGAAATCCTCATCGTCACAGGAGGCAGAAACGCTGGCGATTTCTTGCAGTTGCTGGGCAATGGCAAAGCGTTTGGTTTGAAGCACCTCGACTACACCTACCAGGAAGGCGAAGGCGGCATCGCCGCGGCCTTGTCGCTTGCCGAATACTTTGTCGATCGAGACCTTGTCTGCGTCATCCTGGGAGATAACATTTACGAGAAGAGCGTACTCGATTCCGTTGCCAACTTCATCCAACTCGGCCGTGGTGCCAAGATCCACTTAAAGAAGGTCGATCATCCGCAGCGTTTTGGTGTGCCGATCATCAGCGGCGACCGCATCGTTAAAATCGAGGAGAAGCCAAAGCAGCCCAAATCGGAATACGCGGTTACCGGCTTGTACATGTACGATCCGACAGTATTCGAGATTATCAAGACACTCAAACCGTCCGGCCGCGGCGAGCTGGAAATAACCGACGTGAACAACGCCTATATCGAGCGTGATGAAATGACCTATGCCATCGTGGATGGCTGGTGGTCGGATGCGGGAACATTCGATTCCTTGCTCCGCAGCAACATTCTTGTGGCCAGTCAAGCGGAAAGCGATTCCGAGGAGATTTCTCCGGCCGCATTGCAGGCATCAGCTTCGATATTGAGACAACAATGAAGATTCTTGTGACTGGGGGAGCGGGTTTCATCGGCTCCAGTTTCGTACGATACCTGCTTGGCGCTCGCGAGGACGCCGAGATTGTGAACCTCGACTTACTGACGTACGCCGGCAATTTGCGGAATATCGAGGAAGTAGCCGCGAATCCGCGATATCGATTCGTTCGCGGCGACATCGCGGATCGAGTTCAATTGCGAGAAGTCTTCGAAGAACATCAATTCGACGCCGTTGTGAATTTCGCAGCCGAAACCCACGTGGACCGGTCAATTTTGGATTCTGCGCCATTTGTGCGGACCAACATCGAGGGGACGCGCTGCCTGCTGGAGGAAGCCCGACGGTACAAGGTGGAGAGATTTATTCAAATCTCGACCGACGAAGTCTATGGCAGCCTCGGCTCTACGGGCTCGTTCCGCGAGGACACGCCGTTGGATCCGACCAGCCCGTATTCGGCAAGCAAGGCTGCAGCCGATTTAATGGTTCTCGCCTACGTCAAAACCCATCGCGTTCCGGCACTGGTCACGCGCTGCTCAAACAATTACGGACCGTACCAGTTTCCAGAGAAGCTGATTCCGGTCTTGATTACCAATGCAATGGAGAACCGCCCTCTTCCCATTTATGGCGACGGCATGAACGTTCGCGAATGGATCTTTGCCGACGAGCACTCCCGCGCCGTCCTGATGGCTCTGGAGCGGGGAAATCCCGGCGAGGTCTACAACGTGGGCAGCGGGCACGAGAAAACGAACCTGGAAGTCGTCCACGAGATCCTGCGGCTGATGGACAAGCCCGAATCGCTCATTCAGTTCGTCAAAGACCGTCCCGCACACGATCGCCGCTACTCGATCGACTGTTCGAAAATCCGTCGCGAATGGGCCTGGTCACCGGAAATCGATTTCTGCACCGGTCTTGCCGCAACAATCGAATGGTATCGCACGCACCAGGATTGGATTCGCGAGATAAAGAACACGTCATATCTTTCTTACTACGACCAAATGTATACGCGCCGCGACGAAACACTGGCCGGAACAGCATCATCGAAGGAGGAGGATTAGGATGTTCCATAAATGTTGTTTGATTATGTTTTTCTGCTACGTCACAACAGCGGGCGCGTTGTCGGCACAGAGTTCCGAACCGCCAAAACTTCTCCTATCGGATCTCTACATCATCCAACCGAACGACGTTTTATCCATCTTTGTCTGGAAGGAGCCAAACCTGTCGGAAAAGGTTACAGTACGGCCCGATGGACGAATCTCATTTCCGCTGGTTCAGGATATGCAAGCAGCAGGTCTGAATCCAGGCCAATTAAAAAACAAGATCGAAGAGAGTCTGAGAGAATATATCGAGGTCCCGAATGTGACTGTGATCGTGGAGGCGATTCAGAGCTACAAAATCTATGTTACCGGCAAGGTCGGTAAACCTGGGGCGATCATGTCCGAAAAACCAATCAGCGTTCTTCAGGCAATCTCGATGGCGGGCGGATTCTTGGAATTTGCTAACCAATCGGAGACGGTGATCATTCGGAACACCGGTGAAGGTACCACGCTCTACAAGTTCAATTACCCGGAAGTCATCAAAGGAAGGAATTTCAGCCAAAACATGCTCTTGAGGTCAGGAGATGTGGTTGTTGTTCCGTAACCGTGTTTGGCTTCTCACCTTCTTTATAGCGTCCGTTCCTTTACACGCCGAACAAAGAAAATATGTCGTTGGTACAACGCTCAACCTGACGGCCGGTGCCGCAAACGGGCTCACCAGCGTCATCATAGCTCCAAATCAGCCATTGTTCTTCTCCTACGGCGCCTTTCCGACCATCACAGTGGCTTCTACTGGCGCCCGTTCCCTAGTCAACGCTTCATACTCTTACGGTTTTAACGGCAGCAAGTCACAGCAGAGCTATAAGCAGCACTCCCACGAGGCATTGATCAACTTTTCCGCTCCTCTCACGCCCCAATGGAAGATCAGCGTCGGGGAATCGTTTCAGGAAACATCTGACGCATCGACGTTCAATGCACTTCGCGGCGTTACGGCAGACCCCACGTCTCCGTTTGTGTTCTATCCAGTAGCCGCGCAGATCTCGTCTCGAACTAACGTAGCAAAAGTACTCGTGGATTACAGGTTCACCGACAGATCGAGTCTGGCGTTGAATGTGTCCCACAATTTACGAACGTATGAGACTCGTACTACCGTGCCGAGCGCTCTCAGCCAGGCTCTTTCAAATCAGCAGGACGTCACAGGAGCAATTACCTATCAGTGGCGGGGGAGCCAACGCGAGGCGTGGAGCGCGGGATACACCAGCAGCTATTTCAGCTTCAAGAATTTTGACAACGCGCGTTCGGATGAAGTTCACGCCGGATACGCGAACGAGATTAGGCCGAATCTGAAGTTCAATTTAACAGTGGGACTTACAAACACCAAAAGCCAGTCGGCCGGTGGCTATTTCGGTTACACCACTTCCGCGAATTTGCAGAAGATACTTCAAGCGAATGCGTTCACGCTGTTCTACACGCAGACCAGCGGGCAAACCAGCGGGCTGGGTTCCGTTTCCGACAATCGCTCTGCCGGGCTGTCCTGGAATCACCGGACACGAACTCTCAGCGAATTTGTGGATATCTCCTGGTTCGATACACGCCCAATTCTGGGGAATTCTTTCAGCACAAGTGGCTTTTCGGCGGCCGCGAACGTTGGTATGCCTTTGTCAAGAAGGTGGTCCCTTCAAGGCGGCGGCCAGTATCAACGATACGACAGTAAGTCCGCCTTCGGATTCAATCAAAAACGCCTGTTCGTCTCGCTCCGGTATACCGATCCGGCCTTGTGGACCTTCTTCCGGTAAACCGCATTCCTATCTGCCTCGACAAATTGTTACCTCGGAGCGCCGACGGCAGCTTCGCCGGAAGTGCTCGTCGGCGAGCTGGAAGAAGACGTCGAGCGTTTGCTGCGCGCGGCAATTCCGGCAGCGGCCACGGCGCCGCCCACAATAGCGACAATGGCAATCAACTTTTTGTGTCCTCGGCCTCGCGCGATATTCGTTTGTGAAATCACAGCCGTCGCCATTTCGCCGTGAAATTCGGCACGCACCTGGATCTGGTATGGTCCTTCGTTCGCATTGGGATGATAAGGTCCGGCGTTCGCTAAGCCGTCAGTCCCGGTAATGACGCGAATCACCGGTGAATCGTTCGCGAATTCCCCGCTCGGACCGCGCGCCGGAGCCGTAAATGTAACGGTTGCGCCACCCACAGGACGATTGTTCGCATCTTCGACGCGAACGACAAGTGGCTTGGCGGTAATTTGTTGCGTCACGTTTCGGTTACCTTCTCCTTGCACTACCACAATGCGGACTCTACTCTGCGCAGCAGCTTGCTGACCGAAGGCAGGCTGCAGCGCGAGTAGCGGGCAGAGAATGATGGCTAGCCACCGCACCATGAAAACGACCTCCTCTAAGCAAATGCATTATCCACTTTTAGGCGGCCTCTGTCAGAGGAAAGACTCCCCTCCTGCAGAGGCGAGCGAGTGCTCCGCAGGCGCAGAGGGAAGGTCAGATCGGCGAGATTTTCCCGAACCGACCAACACCGGCGCTTCGCTCCACACCCCTCTGGGGAGGGAAATACTTCACCGTAAAGGATCTCTCGTTGTAGGACGAGATTGGTCCACGAAGGCATGACAATTCCTGCTTGACTCGAAGACATGCAAATGGACAATTTGGACTTCTTGTATTTGTTTTTTCGGCGCTCCGTTACCAAACTTTCTCGGTCGTTGGAACGCAGAGGGCGGTAGCGCGTACGCTGTTCCAGAATCCTTTTCCTTTTAACCGGGATTTCTTCAAATGAGAATCGGTTTGGATGGCACGAAAGACGTGCTGGAGTTGGTTGTGCGGCGAAAATGGTGGGTTGTCCTACCATTTGTCGCCCTCAGCTGTGCCGCCGGCGTTCTGACCTACATTTTGCCGAGGACGTTTGTGTCCGAGACCCTGATTCTCGTGCGGCCTCGGGATGTCCCTGAGGACTTCGTCAAGGACCTCACTGCCGGGAGTCCGGAAGAGCGGCTGAAGGCAATCGAACAGACTATCCTTAGCCGGACGAACCTGATTGAAATTCTGAAGGAATTTGGCGATCGGCTGCCGGAATTCGAGCGTTTGAATATAGAGCAAAAGGTCCTGAAGCTGCGCGAACAGATTAAAATCGACTTCTCGCTGGAGAAGGGTAACTCAAAAGGGCTTCCACTGACCTATTTTCGGATTGCGTATCAAAACCAGAGTCCCGAACTGGCTCAAAAGATTGCGGGCAGGCTGACCACTCTATTCATTGAGCAGGACGTTCGGGTTCGCGAAACCCAGGTGTCTGGCGCGACGGAGTTTCTTTCTTCGGAATTGGATAAAGTTTCCGAACGACTCCATGAATCCGAAACTAGACTGAAGTCGATCAAGAGTATCCGGCAGTTTGAGCTTCCCGATCAGCGCGAAGCGAATCTCAGAACTCTAGACCGACTCGGGACGGATAAGAAAACGAATGCCGAAGCGCTCGACCGTTACACGACCATCCGCTTGAACCTGGAAACAGAGATTTCGCAGACGCCGCCGACGCTACCGAAGACCACCCCATTTGTCGGGCCGGTCGCCACAAAGCCGTCGGTGAGTGCAGCAAAGGTAGAAGAATATTTGAAGGTACAGAAGGAGTATGAAGAGATCTCGGCTAAGTACACGCCCAGACATCCCGAAGTGCAGGCGGCCAAGGCCCTTCTGGAGCGCTTGAAACAACAAATTCCTGCTGACGTGCTTGCTGCCGCCACCAGGGAGGAAACGGCCGAGAACGTTACCCCGGCACCGAATAATACGAACAACGAGGTAGACCCGAACCCGCTGTATCAGAAGCTCCTTGGTCAACTCCAAGAAGTCAAAACGGAGTTTGAAATCCGGAATCGGGAAAAAGCCTGGATCGAGTCGGAAATCACAAAGTACAGCCAGCGAATCGAGAACACCCCTATCGCCGAGCAGGATATCGCGGATGCGCTCCGGCGGAATGAGGATCTCAAGAAACAGTATGACGACCTGAGAAATAAATTGGCCCAGGCACGATTGTCCGAAAGTCTGGAGAGCAAGCAAAAGGGTTCGCAATTTGTGATTGTGGATCCCGCCAACTACCCATTAACCCCAGCCAAGCCCGACAAACGGCTGGTGTTTCTTGCCGGTGAGGTGATTAGCCTGCTTCTGTCTGTCGCATTCGTTGTTGCCATCCATATCGCCCACCAACGGGTTTGGAGGCAGTCCGAGGTCGAGACGTTCTGGGGTGTGCCGGTTCTCGTGGATATTCCCGAGATTGTGACTGACTCGGATCTGGCCGCAGGACGCCGGAAGCAATTCTTCTATGTTGGGTGTTCTGCCGCAGGAGCTCTCGTGTGGAGTTTCTGTCTTTACATCGTGTATCACAACCCGGGATTCGTGCTAAATCAACTCGATCCCATCCTAAAGCTGGTCTACAAATGAGTACAGTGCTGGCAAATCCCGTCCTTTCGGAAATCCGCGAGCTTCACCAGAAGAAGCAGAGCGGTATTTTGGTCCTCACGGGCGGCGCTGGGGAGCGCGTGGAAGTATTCTTCCGTGAAGGGATGATTGATGCCGCCTCATCCAATATGGATGCGCGCCGCTTGGGAGACTATCTCGCTAAACAGGAATACCTCCATGCGCGGGACCTCGACGCCGCGCATTCCGAAGCGCAACGTCATCAGATCCTTATTGGTGAAGCCGTCGTTCGCAAGCGGCTGCTAGGGCAAGCCGAAGTTATCGTTGCGGTACGCCAGCAAGCGACTGAAGTGCTCGAGCATGTTTTCAAAAATAATTTTGCAGTCGATTCATTTAGAAACTCGCTGAAGTCATACTACGCTCCGGCGAGGATCGCCTATCCACAAGTCTTGCTGGAAGTGTGCCGCAGCAAGAACGAGCCATTCGAATGTAAAGAGGGTACCCGGATCGTTTTGTCGAATGGCACCGATCTTTCCGTCTTCCCCTGGTATCCGGAGGAATTGTCCCTGTTGAGTGAGATCAAGGTTCCAAGCACGGTTCAAGAACTCGCGAAAACGACGGGGATGAAAGAGACGAATATAAGAAAGGTGCTCGGTGTCTTTCAGACACTGGGCATTATTGAAACCTTCGCGGATGCGGAGGCGCCGATTCCCGGGGCACTCACGCGGAGGGATGCTCTGGTCCGGACTTCCGAATTTCCATTAGAAGAGCTCGTTCCGGTCGTGAGCAATGCCACATTGGCCGAGAAACTGCAGATCGCCAGAAGCGAAATGTCCTTCACGAGCGAGCAGTTCAAGAATTTGAAAGTTCAGCTTAGGGATGCCGCTTCCAAGGCTTCGCTGAAAGTATTAACGGTTTCGAGCCCGGATCCCCGTGACGGGAAATCGCTCATCAGCTCAGCCCTGGCCTTCTCCTTCTCGATGGATCCGGGCCGAAGGGTTATTATTGTCGATTGCGACCTGCGGAATCCTTCGTTAGACGGCTATCTCGGTGTGACGCCTGAACCGGGTCTACTACAATACCTGGCCAGCACCAATATGAGCCCGTATTGCTACGTCAGGCGAATCGAAAGTCTCTATTTTTTGACCGTGGGAGGCGTCGCTACAAATTCTATTGAGATCCTCTCACTCCGCAAGATGAAAGAATTGATCGAAAGTCTGAGGAAAGATTTTGACACGATTATTTTGGATGCCCCGCCGTTTGCTCCAATTGCCGATGCACGAATCGTCACAGGATTGAGTGACGGGCTGATCATGGTCCTCCGGCGGGGCAAGACTTCATACGCCGACACGGACCGCGCGTTCCAGGCAATCGATCGTAATAAGTTGTTGGGCGTTGTCTTTAACGATGTCCAGCGACTCTTCAAGACATACTCACACTACGGGCAGTACTACTACGGTCCGCCAGCCGACGCAAAGAAGGTCAAGGGCCCAAAGTCCAAAAATTACCTGCAATCCTGATCCCTTCAAACAATGAAGCAGCTTGAGAATTCAAAGAGGCAGAGTGCGGCTTCTGTCGCTGACGAAGCTTCGTTCAACCGCGTGCTGTCAATGGAGTGCCGGAGGTGTGAGCGCACCGGAATACCGTTCGCGTTGTTGCTCCTCGAAATGCATAAAGTGAAGGATATTCTTGGCCCGTCGGCAATGCGGGCGATTGCGTTGTCGCTCAGCGGCGCGATGCGTGAAACAGACATAGCAGGCTGGTACGAGGAAGCATCCACTTTCGGCATTATCTTGACGACATTAAATGGCACCGAGCGGCACGTAGTCCAATCGGGGGTAGTGCGAAGAGTACGGAGCGTGCTCGCTGAGAGCCTCAACCAAGACCAACTCGGGGCGATCGGCATCAGCTTCCAGTTCTTCCCCGATGAGAATAACTGGATGTTCTATAAAAAGGATTCCGGTCGTTATTCTGATCAAGATAAATACGGCAACACCAACTACCCGGCGGAATTGAAGCGAGCCATTGACATGGCCGGCAGCCTGGCTGCGCTCATCGCACTATCGCCTCTGTTTGCAATCATCGCTGCCCTGATCAAACTAACCTCCCAAGGTCCGGTTTTTTTCAGGCAGAAGCGAATCGGCCAATTCGGAGAAGAATTTACGTTCTTGAAGTTCCGTTCGATGTACATCGATAACGATCCTGCGATCCACCAGGAGTACATCCGCAATCTCATTAATAAAAAAGTGGACGATTCTGATGGTACGTTTAAGATCAAGAACGATCCCCGGGTCACGCCGATCGGGCGGTTTATCCGGAAAACCAGTCTGGACGAACTGCCGCAGTTCATCAATGTCCTGAAGGGCGACATGTCATTGGTCGGCCCGCGTCCGCCCATACCTTATGAGCTCGAAAGCTATTCTCTGTGGCACCGCCGAAGGATTGCGGAAGCGCGTCCGGGAATCACCGGGGAATGGCAGGTCTATGGTCGCAGCCGGACAACTTTTGACGAGATGGTGCGGATGGATCTGCATTACATACGCAATCAATCTCTTTGGCTCGATCTGAAGATTCTTTTCAAAACGCCTTTTGTTGTACTCAGCGGCGACGGAGCTTATTAAAACGGAGCTTATTAAATCCTTATTAAAAAGGATGATTTTGTGAACGCTAAAAACTCATCGACATTAAGAATAGGTGTCATCGGTTACGGATACTGGGGTCCGAACGTCGTGCGCAATTTTTACAATGCCGCCAATGCGACGGTGGCGTGTGTCGCCGACTTCAGTCCCAAATCTCTGCAGCGTGTGTGCCGGATGTACCCGACGATGCTGGTGACTACCAATCCTGCCGACGTATTCGCGAATCCCGAAATCGATGCCGTCGCCATCGTGACGCCGATTACGTCTCACTTCCCGCTGGCCAAGCAGGCCCTCGAGAGCGGAAAGCACGTTTTTGTGGAAAAGCCATTTACTGCGACCGCTGCACAGGCGCAGGAATTGATCGAGCTTGCGGAGCGTAAAAATCTCTTCATCATGGTGGATCACACGTTCCTGTTCAATGGCGCAGTGCGCAAAATCCATGAACTCATTAGTAGCGGCACGTTGGGAAACCTTTACTACTACGATTCGACTCGCGTCAATCTCGGTCTATTCCAGCACGACGCGAACGTGGTTTGGGATCTAGCCACACACGACCTGTCGATCATCGATTACCTGATCGAGGACGCGCCGGAGGCGATTGTTGCGACGGGGGAAAAACACGTGAATGGCACGGAGGACATGGCGTTCATCACGATTTATTTTCCCGATAAAGTTATCGCCCATCTCAATGTCAACTGGCTTTCACCCGTCAAGATTCGGACTACGCTGATAGGCGGTGAAAAGAAAATGCTCGTGTGGAACGATCTGGAAGTGGACGAAAAAATCAAGGTTTACGATAAAGGGATCGAACGATCCAACGGAAACCTGGCCTACGATCTTCGCGTCAGTTATCGGGCCGGTGATTTGTGGGTGCCCCGCATTGAACAGGTAGAGGCTCTCGCGCGCGAGGCGCAATACTTCGTGGATTGTGTCCTCAGGGGAGAAACGCCGTTTAACGACGGCCACGCCGGATTGCGCGTTGTTCAGATGCTGGAGGCGATCGACCGGTCGATCTCGCACAAGGGCGAGATGGTGTACTGCGGTTCAAGTATGTCCAAGGCCGCCGCCGGCGGCTCCCCCCTCAGCTGAGAGTCATGCGAATCCACCAATTATCCAACATGTGCGGCACTCCTGACCTGGCCGAAGGCGGGTGCGCTACTGAGCCTTCG
>MNKP01000174.1 GCA_001920875.1 Acidobacteria bacterium 13_1_20CM_2_55_15 | reverse complement strand
ATGTTCGTGAATATCGGCACTATCACAGCGGCAAGTAACGAAGCGGAGCTCGCCGGAGTCATGGCTCATGAAATGGCGCACGTGTACATGCAACATTCCGCGAAGCAGCAGGATAAATCATCCTTGCTGCAGGGGCTGGCAGGGCTCGCCGGAGCTGCCGCCGGCGCGTTGGGAGGCGCCGCAGGGACTGCGGCGCAAACCGGAATCCAGATAGGAGCGGGAACGCTATTGCTCAAATATTCGCGCGGCGATGAGGCACAAGCCGACGCGGTCGGCGCAATCATTCTGTGGAAGGCGGGGATCAATCCGATAGCGCTGGCGGATTTTTTCCAGAAACTGGCAGCAGAGGGAAATAGCGGACCGCAGTTCCTGAGTGACCACCCCAATCCCGGCAACCGAAGAACAGCCATTCAGGCACAAATCAAAGATTGGCCCAACCAGCAATATTCAAGCGACAGTGACGAGTTTGCCAGCGTGCGGAAACATGCCACCGGCGTCCAGGCATACGACGCAAAAGAGATAGCGGCCGGCGCGAAGAACGGCCGATGGACCGCTGAGAATAAGAAAAATGGAGTGGTATTTCCGGACGCTCCCGCAACAGCGGCTGCACCGGCAGGCGCGGCAAGCATGCCTGCCGTCTCTATCTCGGCGGTGCAGCCGAGTCCGAACTTCCAGATAGCGGACCTTGGAGGTCTGAGAATCGCTCGTCCACAAAATTGGGAGGTAATCGAGAACCGGGAGTCCTCCGCTACTATCGCGCCCCGCGCCGGTGTTTCCGGGGGAGCCGTAGCCTACGGTGTGGTCATTCGTGCGCAGCGTGCGCCCGCTGCGAACATGAGCGCGAGCAAGCTCACCGAAGCGGTTGCTCAGAGCCTGCAGAGCGGCGACAGCAATATGAAGGTGGTTGGGCAGATTCAACCTCTTAGGGTAGGAGGCAGTTCCGCAGGTTCGGTCCAGCTGGAAACGGTTTCTCCGATGGCCGGCGCAGACGGCAAGACGCAGCCCGAGCGGGACTGGTTGGTTGTCGTCGAACGCGGAAGCGATGCGATCTACTTCGTCTTTGTGTCAACCGCGGCGAATTACGAACAGTTGAGGCCGGCTTTCGAGAGAATGCTGCGCAGCGTGCGGTTTCGGTAGGACCACACTGTGAGGAAAGGTGAACTCTAGCAGGGATGAGTTCTGTCCGAAGAGTGGCAGGTCTACTTCGGTGAATAGGTCCTGAGAACGTTCACAGCGGCTGACGTATCGACCGCCCGCCTTCCTTCCTTTGAGTAGGTCATCGCTGGAAATTGAATGGCTTCTTCAGCAGGCGTCAGGTTCCTCTTGTTGCGCAGATCCCGGTTTGCTCGCTTGTCGAGAAGGAACTGAACAAACCCGGCCTTTCCTGAAATGGCGGCGATATGCAGCGGTGTGTATCCGTCTATGGTCTGGCTGTTCACATCCGCTCCCATTAGCAGCAGTCTGCGAATCACCCTGCCATCGGAGGTGGGATCCGAAATAATGGCCAGATGAAGAGGCGTGTCTCCATAGAGTCCTTTGGAGTTTGGATCTGCGCCGTGATCTTTTAACCAATCCAGCAGCGGCAGATATTTATTAAGCACGGCGAGATGAAGCGGTGTGTTCCCCTGCTTGTCGCGGGAGTTAATGGTTCCCGGATCTGCGCTCACCGAGTCACGGATGCGCTTCATCTCCTGTTCCTGTTCTTTGGAGTAGCTGTCGCACGAGGATGCAACTATCCCGATCAACAAGGCCAGCCAGAAACCAGCGACACAACGGGAAGGCGCCATGCCGACAATCCTATTTTGCGGACACCGAGGACACAATGCAGCCATCACGCCGCGACCCGTTCAGCGGCGCAGGCGCGCCTGATAGAGCAGAGGAAGCACCGCGTCACTTTCGGAGAATCGCACGAAGCTGCGCACGAGTTCGGTCCGTGACCAATGGCCAAGACTGAAGACGCGCATCAATTGGTCATTGATAAACGTTTCCCATGCGTGCCTGCGGCCCCACGGAAAGCACGTCGCCTCGACAGCGCATATCGGCAAGCCTTCGCTGAGGCCCGCCTCGATTTGCTCCCGGAGCCATTTCAAATACTGCAGCTTCTCTTGCAGTTCTTCTTTCGGATTGCGCCGGATGACGACTCCGGGAATATCCGGAATGTCCGGACGCATCGTGTGAATGAAACCGTGTCCTTCGATAAGGATTTCGATGTCCAGTGCCAACAGCCGCTCGAGCGTTTGGATCCAGCTCCGGCTATCCACGTCCGGATTGGGCGCAGAAAAATACACGCCCATGAATGCATCGGCAACGATCATCAACTTCTCTCGCCGGTCGTACAACACGACGTGATCGTTCGAGTGTCCCGGAGCGGGATAAACCTCCAGACAACCGCCTGTCGTGCGCAACTGCTCTCCCAGCATCTGAAAAGGCGCTTGCAATGGTGGAGGCGATCCGATGATGAACCGGCGGGCCCACGGCAGTTCAAAACCCTTTATGAGGAGTTTGGCGGTAATCGGAGGAACGAACACTTCGGCCCCAGTGTGCTTTGCCAGCCAATTCAAATTGCCGACATGCTCTTCGTGATGATGTGTGGCAACAACCGCGCGGATTGCATTCAGGGGTAGCTTCGACAAATGCCGCTGTAATGAGCGTCGCATTTTGGGCGAACCGGGATCGATCGCCACACCATCGTAGATGACGGTCCAGAACTGCTCTCCAAAGATAAGCGGCACGACATCGCAAGGCATTCCGCCCAGGAAAAGCAATCGCAGCCGGCCATCGAGGAGATCCATCCTCTTGCGGTATGTGAAGACGTATCGCTTAATCCGCTCGATGGCATCACGAATCGCAGCCGTTATCGACAGCGGCATGCGGATAATCATTCCAATCACGTAGCACGACCAGAACGCTCCTAAACCTGATCGCTTCACGAGTTCGTCTGGCCGTACGACATGACAGGCGCCCCCGCGGCACTTGCTCAATGCATATCGATTGAGCGCAACAAATCGATACAGCATTCGAGAAATGACGCGAACGCCCGGCACGCCCGCAATAGTCCCAATAAGACGAGTTTCCGGAAAGAGTCTCGCCAGCAGGATCACTGCATCCGCCCCCACAGCGACTTCGCCGCCGGGCGACACGACGTGCAGTTCGCGCAGGCACTCCTCGACCTTCAAAGTTGGATGGATTGTGTGAAGAATGCCGGGATCGATCGGGTGGACGGCAACGCGCTTATTATGATCCAGAATCTTCAGCCATGAAACGCCCGCCTGGCATACCTCACACTGCTCGTCATAAATGACGCGATAATGCGATCTCATGCCAAATGCCTCTCAGCAACAGTCGAATCTCGTTGGTTCGTGCAGTAATCGAAGCAGCTTCACGCGACGGAAAGCTCCAGCCAGACGGAACAGTAGTCGAATATAGCGCTTAAAGACGTTTGAAGGAGGTGGTTTAACTTCTTTCGAGGTTCGGATTCAGAAACCCGTCGATTCTGTTCGCGACTTTCCACGCGGCAGGAAGGTGTTTCGCCGAATCGACCGCAAACTCAAAAACTTGGTCCTTTTGGTTGAATGTCAGCAACTTGGGGTCAGGACCGTCTGCTTCAGCGCCAACGAGTTCCCTGAGCACTACCGTAACGCCATCGAGCCGGTACTCCTCGGTCATGGCTTTTTCTAGTTTCCGTGCGAACGCCGCCCATTTGGGCTGTCCATGCAGGGCTTCATCCAGTTCGACTCTGTTCATGCGCGACCCATTCAAACGGAATTGTGACGTTCCGTCAACTTCCGTTTCCATTAAGACACTTAGCAGGGTTATCAGGCGCATGATCTCCCGTCAAAGGTGATCGTGAAGCTGAAGAACGTATACGGCTTGCCTCCGATATGACGCAGCGGCACCCACCACAACCACCACGTGTCGCCGTGTTCAGAGACCGATATCGGCATGCGACGAATCGTGCAGGAACTCGAGTGGATGTCAACGGATTTGACGTTTCGAACCCACGTCGTCAGCCAGCGGGATTGCCGCTCAAAACACCTGGCCCAATCATCTTCTCCCTGTGGCAACGTTGCATGTTGTTCCAGTTCCCGGCACGAATACACCTTTGGTAAGGAAACGAAGATCGCTCCAGATTCTTCCGTTCCTGCCGCTTGGGCAAGCACATTGCCGGAGGAGTCTAGAAACGAAAGTTCCACGGATCTGATGTCCTTCGGGTGTTCGCGGTCGGAAACATCCATCACCATCACGTACAGGGAACCGTGGTTTTTTCCAAACCAATAGCCGTACGCCAAAACGATGATCGCGATCACGAGGAGGCTGCCGCCGACAATTTTTATCATTTGGTCGCTGTCACCTTAGACGATCCAAACGTTAGAGGAAGGCGCGCGACTCGACGAGCCGTTCCGGCGGCTCGACGGACGGTGGTATCAGTGCAAAAGCTGGCTCTCGCGACAATTCTTCTTCTAGACGACTACCACAATTTTGATCAACGAGTCGAATCCATCATTTCGAAACCTGACAAGTGGCTGTGCTCGTGGCGGCATTCCCCGCAACGTCCACCGCCGTTGCGTTGATGGTATAGGTACGTCCTTTGCCGGAGGGAGACCGTTCTGCCCGCAATTGCACGATTCCACCGTTGATCACGATATCTCCCGGTACGTCTCCACCTCCTGTGCCGCTATCCGGTTCGCTGCTGGTCGCAGTGACCGTCAGTGTGGCAACTCCCGAAAGTGCATCGGAAGCCGTAATGGTCGCCACCTGAACAAGCTGATGCTTGGGGGGTGACAGGGTGCAATTCGGCGCCAAGCAAAAAGGCGATCGTAGGAGGGGGTCATGTTTCGTGCAAGTCTCACCCGCGATATGACTATGACTCTGCTCCATAATGAGGCGGTGGAGCGGAAACATGGCTATCAACAGTAATTCCGCGGTCAATCGAGGTAGTGGCTTTCTCACCGCCATTGGAGCCGTGTTCGCCGTTGTGGGCTCCGCGGCCGGAGTTTCGACACTCCGGAAGGCCATTGCAGGGATTGTAGATGTAAAGCAGATCGTCCTTGGATTCAGCATGGCGTTGATGTTCGCCGGCGCTGGAATCGGGCTGATTGTGTGGAGTCGAGTCAGTGCCAATCTCTCAGCGCGGCGTAACGAGACAATGCTTCAGAATCCCGGCAAACCATGGCTGTGGCGGGACGACTGGGCGCAGGGCTACGCCCGCAGTGAATGGAAATCCACCGCTACAATGATGACCATCATCGGAGTGGCATTTCTCCTTTTCTCCGTGCCGATGCTGATGAACTTTCCGGCTTCCCTCCGGCGCGCACACCCGCTACAAATCGCAGTTGTTGCCCTTTTCCCGCTGACGGGTGTTCTTCTCATTGGTCAAAGCCTGATGGCGTACCTTCGCAGCCGAAAGTTCAGAGAAGTGCGTCTGACTCTGTCCGCGCTACCCTCCACGCTCGGCGGCAAATTCCAAGGGCGAGTTCAGGCTCAATTCGTGTTTCCATCTTCCGCAACCGTCGATCTCACATTGAGCTGTGTGCATTCCTACGTTTCCGGGTCCGGCGACAACCGCAGCCGTTGGGAGCGGATTCTGTGGCAAGATCTGAAAACTGTCATTGCGTCGAACGATGGACAGGCAAGCTACATTCCAGTGGAATTCAATATTCCCTACGATGCCAAAGAGACGGATACCCGAAATGCCGACGACCAGATCCTATGGAAGCTCACAACAAAGTCAAAAATGCCTGGACTCGATTTCAGTGCGGTTTTCATGCTGCCCGTGTTCAGAACCGCACTGAGCGACTCATCACTTACGATTACTGCGATCGAAGCGAGGGACGAAAGGCTGATCGACGGAATAAAGCCGCGAGAGTCGAAGATCGTCACGGGCGCTTCCTCTCATGGCGGTGTGCTTTTCTATTTCGGCCACGCCAGAAATAAACGTGTCGCTACTCTCGTCACCTTGTTCGGCGCGATCTGTCTGGGCGCCGGGTTGTTCTTCGGTATCGCCGGGGGACAAACATTTGGATGGATTATCGGACTGATCCCGATCACCTTCTCGGGGGGATTTGGAATCCTACTGCTAGCTTTTGCCGTTTGGCTATGGTTAGGCACGACCACCATCGAGGTTTTGAACCGTGAACTCCACATCCGCTCCACGTGTTTGGGTCTCTCGCGATCGCGCGTGATCCCTGCTTCCACGATTCAAGACTTTCAACTCGCTTCTAATCTTCAGGCGGGCGACCAAGTTTGGTACGACCTTAAACTGAAGCTGGCCGATGGGCGATCGATCACAGCGACCAGCGGTTTGGAAAAGAAAGAAGCCGAATGGTTCCGCGCTGAATTGAAGAAAGATCTCGGAGTGTCAGATCTCCTGGGCTAGTGGAATTCAATATAAATATGAAACGAACCTCGAGTGTGAACATTCCCCTCCTCGCATGAGCTCTGCGAGGAGGGGAATTCCGCCTGATTTGGTCTCATCCTGAATTCCCAACGAAAGAAGATATCCGTGACTTCCTGTCGCGATGGGGCGAAGCCGTCGAGAAGACTGCATCCCGCAGGAGTGCACGATGAACTCGACGTAACTATGGACGCGGCCACCGCTTTTGAAGGAAAATTCAGGCGAATGTTCCTGCTGACTGACGCCCATGAATGCTGAAGACATCGACAAGTCCTTTCTCAAACACGCAATCGAGTTGGCACGCCAAGCTCGAGCGGCTGGCAACCATCCTTTCGGCGCCCTTCTCGTTCTAGATGGAAGAGTGGTTCTGACGGCACGAAACACAGTCGCGACCGACCGCGATCCAACGGCTCACGCGGAAACCAATTTAGTCACCTCGGCGATTCGCCAGTTCTCGTCCGATCAGATTCGGCGGACTGTTCTCTATACGAGCTGCGAACCCTGCGCCATGTGTGTGGGCAAAATGTACTGGGCAGGCATTCGCTCAGTCGTCTACGCACTTTCGGTGGAAGAACTTACCGCGTTGGCGGGCGGACGGTTCCTGATTCCGTGCAGGGAATTGTTCGCTCGTGCAGCGGATCCCGTCCGGGTCGTCGGACCGCTACTCTTAGATGAAGCGCGAGAGGTCCATTTGGGATTTTGGCCTTCCAAGTCGACGTGATGGGCGTTTGTTCCGTTGAAGGCTCGCTTCGTATCGCCGTCCGCCTTGGCAAATTCAAAATTCCCATTCAGGATCAACGGCCACTCCCCGCGCAGCTCCAGGTCGGATTGCGTATCAACGCAGCGCCACAGGATCCAGCTGTTGCATCTGCCGCAATATCCAATGCTGGCGTTCGCGGACATAGGCGCTCGGTGCGTTCGCTCTCAGGCGATGCGGGTTGGGTAAGACGGCGGCCAGCGTCGCGGCATCTTCGGGCGTCAGCCGATCCGCCGCTTTGTGAAAGTAGCGTTGAGACGCAGCTTCAACTCCGTACACACCGTCGCCGAATTCCACGATGTTCAGATAAGTTTCCAGGATGCGACGTTTATCCCAGCACGCCTCCAGCAGCACGGTAAAATAAGCTTCCAGAGCTTTTCGGACCCACGTCCGGCCTGGCCACAAGAACAGATTCTTTGCGGTCTGTTGCGTTAAGGTGCTGGCGCCGCGTAGTCTCTTGCTATTTTCGTCATGGTCGATTGCACGCTGGATGGCTCCCCAGTCGAAACCATGGTGGTGCAAAAAGTTCTGATCTTCCGACGCGATCACCGCAGATGCTATTGGCATCGCAATGCGGTCTAAATCGACCCATTTGTATTGTGAAGAGTGCTTTTGCCCGCTTCTCCACGAGTCGATCCGCCGCTCGATCATCAACGCCGAAGCCGGCGGCGCCAGAAAGCGTAATAATATTGTTACTACGACCGACCAGGTGACAAAACCTACCGTGATCGTCAATAAGCCCGCGATGATTCGCCGCATTCGTCTCTTGAACATCCCCCGGAGTATGAATTAAGTCTGCCCATCGATAATAAGAGCTATTCCATATACGGTAAAGGTGGAAGCGTTTCTATCGGCACAAGAACGGGATTGATTCCCACAGTGGCGGAGGAATATCTGAGGGTACAATGCTTCACGACATGATTCTAGCAGCGGGTCTAAGTGACATCGGATGCAAGCGAGCCGCAAACGAAGACCGGATTCTCGTGGACCGAGAACAACTCCTAGAGCGCCATCGGGCAATGGCGGTCATACTTTTTCAAAAACCATTCCGAAGCCTTTGGCTCGGGGACTGATGCCGAGCATCCGAACGCCATTCATTAGCCCGTGCGGCGTCGAGGAAACCACGGGCACTTTGGTTTCGTTCTCCAGAGGGACGATCAGGTCGAGCGTTCTCAATGCGCCACAAGAAATCACCAGCGCATCGGCCTTCTTCGATTTCGCGTAGGTGTCTGAGCCCAATTTGAACAAAATCTCCTGAGTTGCCCCGCCTTCGGGAATTCGTTCGTAGCCGAGTCCTTTGGCGAAGGTCACATCGAAACCGTGTTCCTGAAGAAAGATCTTCAATCGTTCGGTGACGATGTCGGTATAGGCAGTCGCCACGGCCACCCTCTTCGCATTCGCAACGCGTAAGCCGTCAACGAGGCCGTTACTCTGGGTTGTGGCAGGCAGGCCAGTGGCCTTGGTGATCTTTTGGGTCAGTTCCTCGTTGAATTTCGCGCCCTTATAAAAGGTGATCGAAGATCCAAAAAACGAGATGACTTGCGCGCCCTGCTTGGCCAGCCTTTCGGCTGCGGGTATCAGCCGTGGAATCGCCTCTTCATAACCGTCGATTGTCATGCCGCCGCTGAGGCCGACGCCGTCGCCGAGGAAACGTACGCCGGCTGGATACAGACGCTTCGCATCGGGCGGAATCGGATAGTTCAAAGGCGGAAAAATTAATCCCAGCGCAGGTTCCTCCGCTGCTGCCAACGCGGTTCCGCGAGTTGCTGCATACGCGGTTGCAAGACTCGCGATCTTTAAAAAGTCACGGCGTGAACTCACAATCGACTGCCTCCCTACACGAGAATCAGCGCAATTATATCGACGACGGTGACCTGCGCGCGCCGAAGTTGTTTGTCCGAAAGAGTAAAGTAGCGTATTTTTTTCGAGCGGACTGGTCTCTAATTTTAATGCACGGTCGAGTAGTTCGTAGCCATCAACCAAAGGAGGCAGGACAATGAAAAGGGCATATCTCGTTGTGGCGTTCTTAGTCTGGGCGGTGGTATCTGCGGGTCCCGTCATTCGCGTGGCTGCGCAGTCCGGAGCGTTCGTTCCGGTCACGCAGGACATGCAGGCCAACCCCGATCCAGCGGACTGGCTCCACATCAGCCGAACGTACAATCAACATCGTTTCAGTCCACTGACCCAAATCAACAAAAGCAATGTCGCTCAACTGCGCATGGCATGGTCACGCGGTCTGCCGGCGGGCACGCAGGAATCGACGCCGATCGTTTATCGCGGCGTCATGTACGTGATGGCTCCAGGCGCCGGCATTCAGGCCCTCGATGCCACTAACGGGGATTTGATCTGGCAGTATGAGCGCAACTATCCGCAGGGTGTCGCGGCCCGGGCAGCTCGAAGCAAGAGCCTCGGTATTTATGAAGACATGCTCTATTTCGGCGCCCCGGACGGATTCCTGGTCGCCCTCGATGCACAGACCGGCAAGCTGCGCTGGGAAACAAAGGTCGACAACGGCCAGATCACAGCCGGCGGATTGCTGGTCGCCGACGGCAAGGTGATCTCGAACCGCACCTGCCAGCAAGCGAAGCGCGAGTTTTGCTTCATCGCTGCCCACGACGCTAAGACCGGCAGGGAGGTCTGGAAGTTCTATGTCACCGCGGCGCCCGGCGAGCCCGGTGGCGAAACGTGGGGGAAGGTGGCGGTCGAGGAAAGGGCTGCCGGCCCGTGGGGCTTGCCCGGCTCGTACGATCCGGTCCGTAAGGTCGTGTATTGGGGTGTGGCCAATCCCAATCCCTACACACGGTTCAAACGTCACGGCAGCTACGATGCGGTCCCGCTCACCTCTCCAGCAGAGCTCTACAGCAACTCGACTGTGGCGCTCAACGTCGAGACCGGTAAGCTCGTGTGGTACTTCCAGGAATTGCCGGGTGACGATTGGGACGCGGATCACAACCACGAGCGCATTCTGGTTCGCACGCGCGTGAGCCCGGATCCGCGCTTCGTGAAATGGATCAATCCGGCCTTGACACCCGGCACCCAGCAGGACATCGTGATCACCGTCGCCGAAGGCGGTGGCATGTTTGCCGTCGCACAGCAGACCGGTCAGTTCCTCTGGGCGCGGCCGTTCCCCTACGACGATCCGAACATCAACATGACTGTCGTCGACGTCAAGACGGGCCGAACCGGTGTGAATCCCGACAAGCTTTTCAAGAAGGATGGCGACACCATCCTCGGCTGCTATCACAACACGCGGGGCCTGTGGCAAATTGCTTATCACCCGGGCAAGAACTCGCTCTACGTTCCGTTCCACGATCAATGCCTGTCAATGCAGGCGGTCAATTCCAATCAGACCGGTTATGGCCGGCGAACCGGAGTCTTGCGTCCGGGCTCCGATCCGAACGCATACATGGGCTTGGCCAAGATCGACGTCGCAACGGGCGAGATGCGCGTGATCTACTCCCAACCACAGCCCACCAACGGATCGGCGCTGGTAACCGCGGGAGACCTTGTGTTTTTCGGCGATCTCAACCGGCGTTTGCGAGCCCTCGACGCGGACAGCGGCAAGGTCCTATGGGAGACGGTGGTCGGCGGCATGATCGTCAACAGCACGATCTCCTACGCCGTGAACGGCAAGCAGTACATCATGGTCTACACGGGTGCAGCTCAGTCGGCCACTACCGGCCCGCTCGGGCTCACCGGCAACGTCATGCCGGCACCGGTGATGGGACACAACGCAATTTACGTTTTTGCATTGCCGTAGTTGGACTCCTAAGCAGAGCTACCACATATCTTGATCCCAGTGCCGCTCGCGGTTTGCTATCATTCAAAGCCAATGTGTACCGACCGCCGAGGGTTCATCAAATTCAGCGCGCTTTCCGCGCTTACCCTCGGACTCGAGAGCCCCAACATTGCCGCTTCGCAAAATTCCTCCGTGCAGAAAATGGCCGGACAAGCGAAACCGATTGCCCCCGGCGAGTATTCCCAACGGCAGCAGAACGCGCAGCGTTATATGCGCGACGCCGGATTAGACGCCATCGTTCTGACTGGCGGGTCGAGCCTGCGCTACTTCACCGGCGCGCAGTGGGGCATCAGCGAACGGTTGTTTGCTTTGGTGCTTCCGGCCAATGGCGAGTTGGGCTGGGTCGCGCCCGCATTTGAGAAAGACCGCGCCCTGGAGCAAATCCAATTCGGCACTGATGTGAGGACTTGGCAAGAGGATGAGAGTCCGTACGAGGTGGTGGCGGCCATTCTCAAGGACCGTGGGCTTCGGTCAGGCCGGCTCGGAATCGAAGAAACCGTTCAATTCCGTTTTTCGGATGGCATCGCGAAAGCCGCTCCGGCTGTGAGATTCACAAGTGCCGATCCGGTGACAGCGCGTTGCCGCGGCATCAAGTCGCCGCACGAAATTGAACTCATGCGATTAGCCAATCGGATCACGCTGAAATCTTACGAGATGGCTTTG
Source organism: Acidobacteria bacterium 13_1_20CM_2_55_15 (assembly GCA_001920875.1). Classification (GTDB taxonomy): domain Bacteria; phylum Acidobacteriota; class Terriglobia; order 20CM-2-55-15; family 20CM-2-55-15; genus 20CM-2-55-15. The sequence continues at coordinate 4,539 of MNKP01000174.1, read as the reverse complement.
CAGTCTCTGAAAGAAGGCATGACCCACTTGGAATTGGCCACAAAGATAGCCGAGGCTCACCGCCAGCTTGGCGCGACACATGGCTTCGCGCTCGTCCTGTTTGCGAAGGATGCGGCCCTGCCGCACGGCACGATGGCTCCGCAAAAGCTCCGCGAAGGCGACATTATTTTGATTGACGGCGGGTGCAGCATCGAAGGCTATGAGTCCGACGTCACGCGCACGACCGTTTTCGCCAAACCCACCGACCAGCACAAGCGCGTTTGGGACATCGTCAAGCGCGCGCAAACAGCGGCGCTCAACGCGGCCCGTCCCGGCGTCGCTTGTGAAAACGTCGACGCGGCGGCGCGCAAGGTAATCGAAGACGCCGGCTTTGGACCCGGCTACAAATATTTCACGCACCGCGTCGGACACGGCATCGGTCTAGACGGACACGAATGGACCTACCTCGTGCGGGGTAATAAGACGAAATTGGAGCCCGGCATGACTTTCAGTGATGAGCCGGGCATTTATATTCCGGGCGAGTTTGGCATCCGCATCGAAGACATCATGCTCATTACCGACAACGGGGCGGAGTTACTCACCGGACCGGCGCCTTCAATCGAACAACCGTTCTGATGACAAGCAGACGCATGGTGAGAATCTGTGCACCGCTAACCCGATAATCCTACGGCTTATCGGACGGGTCTGTTCGCGGGATGCTAACCACTTGCGGCTCCATGTAACTCTTGAGGCCCAGCACCGAGTATTCCCGGCCAATGCCGGACTCTTTGGCGCCGCCGAACGGGATCCGCGGATCTGGAAGAGCGCCGTGTTGATTCACCCAGACGGTTCCTGCCTCCAGACGTTCGGCGATTTCAGATCCTTTCGTTAGATCATTGGTCCAGACAGAACCGCTGAGACCATAACGGCTACTGTTGGCGCGGCGTACAGCGTCTTCGACGGCTCTAAACCTTAGGATCGGGAGGATAGGACCGAACGGTTCTTCATCCACCAGTCTTGTGCCATCCTGAACCTCCGCCACTATCGTCGGTGCGATGAAATAACCTGGACGATTAAGTACATGGCCGCCCGCAAGAATGCGGGCTGCGGTCTGTTTGGTGTCTTCCAGTATTTCAATGACACGTTCGTACTGACTCTTATTTTGAATGGGTCCAAGCTCTGTTTCCGGATCCAGACCGTCGCCGACTTTAACGGCTCGCGCGATGTCAGCTAGCGCCGCACACATGGGTTCATAAATCCGTTCATGGACATAGAGACGTTTGATCGCGACGCAGATTTGCCCGGAATTTGCAAAGGCCGCCCAGAAAATGGGGCGGGCAACGGCGTTTGGATCGGCATCCTCTAGAACGATGGCAGCATCATTCCCGCCCAATTCGAGCGTAAAGCGTTTCAGGTTTGAGGACGCGCTGGCCATAACCTTTTTTCCAGTAGCAATCGAACCGGTGAAGGAAATTTTATCGATACCTTCGTGTGCCGTCATCCAAGGACCTAGCTCGTCACCACCGGCAATAACGTTGAGAACTCCTGCAGGTAGAACCTCACGGGCAATCTCACCTAATTTGAGGGTCGTTAATGGCGTGTTCGGAGAAGGCTTGAGAACTGCCGTGTTGCCCGTGTAGAGGGCTTGACTGACTCGGCCGATCGCGATCGCGACCGGAAAATTCCACGGAGCGATAATACCTGCCACGCCCAGAGATCGGTACCGCAGCTCGATCCGGCACTGGGGGTCGTCTCGAAGAACCTCGGTTTTGATTTCCAGTGAACATACCTGTTCAATCTGCGCGGGAGCCCCTATCACTTCTTTCCGGGCTGCCGCGAGCGGCTTACCCTGTTCCTGCACGAGCAACGGAATCAACTCCTCCGCCCTCTGACGCAGTATCTGCGCGAACCGCAGAAGGTAACCACGGCGCTCGTCAAATGACAATAAGCTCCATGATCTGAAGGCGCGGCGAGCCGCTGCGACAGCAGCATCGAGTTGCAGTCGGGAAGCATCTGGACAATGCGCGAAAGGAGATCCTGTTGCCGGATTGATCACGGCGAAGAAGACCTTGCTGTTTTCAGCACGTCCGTCAATCGTGTGCGTGAATTCAGTTGCGACAGAACTTTTTCCATTTCGCATAGAGTTCGGGTAAGCGTCAATACACTGCGATTGCTTCAGGCCGAGATCGTGTTTCAGGCTGACTGTCCGGCGATACTGAAGCTCTTACGATACCATGCGGCAAGGAGGAGTGACGACAACCAGCGTGGCGGACCTCGTTAAGATAGATGCGCCGGGCCCTTCGTCGATTCCACCCAATATTGCCGAATCCCTCCACGCCTTCGCTTACTTCTTTCCGTCAAACGGAACGGTGACGGCGACAGTCTGAGTTGCTACGTCCCCGGACGCATCGGTACACCCGAGTTGTATGCTGTAGATCCGTGCCTCTTTATCGGTTCCAGCACGTTCGGCGCGAAGCTGCACAGATAAGGAGCCGCTGCCGTTGGTAGTTCCGGAAGTCACGATCCAGTCGGGCTGTGTATTCCCATCGCCGGTTCCGGAGCGCCGTCAGATGCTGTCAGTCGCAGTACGTAGGAGCCGAAGGTGGAGAAGGCAGCGCTGGTGCTCAGGGCATGGATGTCACCGAACGTGACTGGTTTTGGGCCGCTGACCATCGTCTGGGGCATCGCGCCCGTCGGTGCATCGCCTTAACTTTGGTTTTAAATCCTAAAATCCATTAACCAGAACAATATTCCTGCAGTTAAGGGCCCTAAGCAGTGTTTTGTGTCGTTTTGGGAAAAGCTACCGCCCGAAGCCCCGCACTAGGGAATGCGGAGCTCTGGCCGTTAATTACACATCCTTTTTTCCCGAAATTTCCTGTCAAGACAATTCTCAGTTTTTCCTCATACACCGAAAGGATTAACACGGATTGTCTGACTGATCGATCTCGGGCGGGACGGCATGATGCGCTTCACCTTCGGTCCTGGATCCGAGTCGCCTGGATTTCGGTTGTTCCCTGCCATTGTATTATAACGTTCGCTGCTTTCTTCACAATTGCAAATCCGGTTTAATATGTTCCGGCCTTATGCCGAAAACAATGAGTCATGAGATCGCAGGGGTCTGGAAGCTCCGATCCTATTCCCGCAGGTTTCTGGACACGGGTGATGTTCGCGACGACATGCTTCCGCACGCCTACATTCTCTACACGCCCGGAGGCTACGTCATGTCGCTTACTGTGGAAGCGGACCGCGAGCCTCCGGCAGGAGCGATTCTTACCGACCAGGAATGCATACGTTTGTTCAAGTCCATCATGAGCGCTTATATCGGCACTTACACCGTGGAGGGCAACAGAGTGACTCATGCGGTCGAGTTGTCATGGAACGAGAGTTGGACCGGCGCGCGTCTGGTGCGCTATTTCTCCCTCGAAGGCGATACGCTCACGATCGAAACCACACCGCGAACGAGTGGCGCCGATAGCCGCGAGTTCATCAACACACTGACATGGCAGCGGGTCGAGGCGTTAACGATGCCTCACCCCCGTTAACCGAGAGAAATTGGCCGCGCCAATCACCGGGCACCTGCAAGGTGTCCCTGGGGACGAGCATTGTTGGCGGTATCCGCCGGAAATTTTCGCTATTACTTACTAGAGCCGTGCGAAGACCTGCTCGATTATGCGCTGTGGATGGTCCGCGGTGGTGAGGACTGATCAGGAAGTGGCGATGCTTCGCAATGGTGATTGGACCAGGCAAACAACCGTACCATCTAGCAGAGCGCAAGACGATGACCTGGTCATGAGTCTGGTAGAAGTGACGCTCGCCCAGCCTAAGCAGGAGCGCGAGCGGTACTTGTCGAGTGTGTGCGCTCAAGATTCTGAACTTTTCAAGGAAGTCCGGAAGTACGTGGAATGGGAAGAGCGCATGAATGGCTTTCTGCTGGATCCGCTGTATTCCCAGCCATGTTGCGGGGCCGCCTTAACGGCACCAGAGTTCGTAGACAAAGCGAGAAGAATACTTCTTTGCGCCGCCCGTTTGTTTTTTTAGATGCTGAGAATGAATCGCACACACACGGCACAGGTATTCTCAACCTCGCCCGGCATTTTCGCTCCCCATGTGTGCAAACAGCCACTGCCTGGCCTCGAGCCACATTCGTTGCATTGTCCTGAGCTTCATGCCCAACGCGTTTGCGGCTTCTTCGTCGGTTAGGCCCAAGAAGAACTTGACTTCAACGAGCCTGCACCACTCGGGCTTGGTTTCAGCCAACTGATCCAGAAGCCTGTCGACGGTAATCGCAAGGTCAACCTTTGCACGGCGCGCGGGAAGCATATCCTCGAGTTCTTCAAGGCCGATGAACCTGGCGTTGGGCCTTGCCCGGGCATGGTCAATGAGATATCTCCGCATCGCTCTGCCCGCAATGGCAAAGAAATGCGCCCGGTTTTGCCAATCCCGGTCCTTCGCCTGCACTAGTCTCAGATAGATCTGATCGACCAGATCCGTAGGCTGCATCGTGTGCCCCTTACGCTCACCTTTCATAAGGTAACGCGCAAGGCGGCGCAAGTCGGGAAG
>MNKP01000075.1 GCA_001920875.1 Acidobacteria bacterium 13_1_20CM_2_55_15 | reverse complement strand
ATCGCGCTTGGTATCGAGCATGCGTAAGGCGGAAATGAGTTTCTTGCGGGTGTATTTCGGCTCGATGATTTCATCGATGAAGCCGTGCTCGGCGGCGATGTACGGATTCGCGAATTTCTCTCGAAACTCTTCCACTTTCTCTTGGCGCTTTTTGTCGAGATCGCTGGCAGAGGCCAGCTCGCGCCGGTAAATGATATTGACTGCACCCTCCGGCCCCATGACGGCAATCTCGGCCGTAGGAAAAGCAAAGTTCATGTCGGTTCGGATATGTTTGCTGGACATGACGTCGTAAGCCCCCCCGTAGGCCTTGCGCGTGATGACGGTGATTTTCGGCACCGTGGCTTCCGCAAACGCGTAAAGCAACTTCGCACCGTGTTTGATAATTCCGCCGAACTCCTGATTTGTTCCAGGTAAGAAACCCGGCACGTCTACGAACGTGACCAGCGGAATATTGAACGCGTCGCAGAACCGCACGAATCGCGCGCCTTTGATTGAACCGGCAATATCGAGGCAACCGGCGAGGTATGCCGGTTGATTCGCAACGACCCCCACCGGGCGTCCATCGAGTCTTGCGAAACCAATGATCAGATTTTTCGCGTAATGTTCCTGCACCTCAAAGAAGTAATTCTCGTCAATGACGACATGGATAACGTCCTTGATGTCGTAGGGGATATTCGACTCCACCGGCACTAACGAATTTAGAGATTCTTCCACTCGGTCCCAAGGATCATTCGTTGCGCGGCGCGGCGGGTCATCGAGATTGTTGGAGGGGACGAATGACAGCAGCTCACGTACCAGCAGCAGGCATTCTTCGTCACTGTGGGACATGAAATGCGCAACGCCGCTCGTATTGTTGTGCGTCATCGCGCCGCCGAGTTCGTCTTTCGTCACTTCTTCGTGCGTGACAGTCTTGATGACGTCGGGGCCGGTCACAAACATGTAGCTGGTCTTGTCGACCATCGCGATGAAATCCGTAATGGCGGGCGAATAAACGGCACCACCGGCGCACGGTCCCATAATTGCCGAGATCTGCGGGATGACTCCCGAAGCGAGCGTGTTTCTCAGAAAAATGTCGGCGTATCCGGCCAGCGACATGACGCCTTCCTGAATCCTGGCGCCTCCGGAGTCATTTAAACCGATGACGGGCGCTCCCACCTTCATCGCGAGATCCATGATCTTGCAAATCTTTTGAGCGTTCGTCTCGCTCAGCGAGCCGCCGAAGACGGTGAAGTCCTGGGCGAAGACGTAGACGAGCCGTCCATCGACACGTCCGTAGCCGGCAATGACGCCATCGCCGGGATACTGCTGCTCCTGCATCCCGAAATCAAGACAGCGATGCGCGACGAATTTGTCGACCTCTTCGAAGGAATCCTTGTCGAGAAGAAGCGCAATCCGCTCTCGCGCGCTCAGCTTGCCTTCGGCTTTTTGCCGGTCCAGACGCTGCTTGCCCCCACCAAGCTCGGCAGCTTGATTCATTTGGATGAGTTGTTCGATGCGGGAAGTTGCTGTGACCTTGGTCATAAGAAAATGCCTCTCCATCTGGGGAGAGGGTTCTATTTGATGACCGGGACTTTCTCCCAGTCCTTCAGGAACTGCTCGACTCCCTTATCCGTCAAAGGATGTTTCAGGAGCTGATCGAATATTTTGGCGGGCATGGTGCAGATGTCGGCGCCACACAGGCCTGCCTGGACGACATGAATGGGATTGCGAATGGAAGCGACCAGCACCTGAGTTTGGAATTCATAGTTGTTGAAGATCGTCACGATATCGCGGATCAAGTCCATTCCATTCTCGCCGATATCATCCAGGCGGCCGACAAAGGGGCTGACGAAATACGCGCCGGCCTTTGCGGCCATGATCGCCTGGGGCGCGGAAAATACGAGCGTCACATTCACGCGAATGCGTTCTTCACTGAGGGCTCGTGTCGCCTTCAGTCCTTCTTTAGTCATCGGACATTTCACGACGATATTCGGATGCAGCTTTGCCAAATGCCTGCCTTCCTCGACCATTCCTGCGGCATCGCGGATGACCGTCTCGGCGCTCACAGGCCCGTTCACCAGAGAACAGATTTTTAAAAGCTGATCTTCAAATGTATTTCCCTCTTTCGAAATCAACGTTGGGTTTGTCGTAACTCCATCCAGCACGCCGGTACTGGCGGCATCGCCGATCTCCTCAAGATTGGCCGTGTCGAGGAAGAATTTCATGTGGGATCTCCTTGTCAAAAAAAGCATTCTACCACCCTCTCCCTCTAGGAGAGGGTGGCCGCGGCTTCTCCCAGACCGCCGGGCTCGCGCTTCGCGGCGCCGAGGTCTCCCAAATGGAGAGGTCATGGCGCACGCAGCGGAGCGCTCATCGAGCTTTCGTTGCCGAATTCATCGACGGCTGAGACTCTGTAATATGTGCCGGCGCGATATGACGAGTCGAGGAAGGCATTCGTCATAACAATGCGATCCGAAATCGAGCGAAACCCGCCGTTGGCACTCTCGCTACGAAAAACGTGATACCCCGCGAGATCGGTTTCCTGATTAGGATTCCACGTCAAATACCCCCCCATGTCGGATTCAACAATGTCCAGGCCGGTCGGCACCGCCGGCGCCGTTTTATCCTCGACGGCGACTGTGATCGATTCGGGTCCGACACCCAAGACCGGATTTCCCGGCATACGGCGGACCGCCGTTACCTGATAGGTCAGAACTTTGCCGGGTTGATATTGATTATCGTCGAATCGAGTCTCCGAAACCGTCTGCGACTCGGAAGGCCTATCGGTGCGCGCGATGACATACGCGTCAGCCAGTTCCGGATGTTCCTGCGGCCTCTCCCATTCCAACCGGATGCGACGCTGATCGACCACTGCTTGAAGCCGCGAAATTTTGCCGGGAACCTCTACCGGTTCTATTGTTGCGATATTTGAAACTTGTGACGTTTTTCCCTGCGTTGTATCCACAACCGCTGTGTATGTGCGGAACCCGCCGAGCGGCACGCCGAGTGGAATGGAATGCGATTGCGGCTGTCCTGGAGCACTCACGTTTAACGTCGCGAGTATTGCGCCAGCATTCCGGATCTGCACGTGGGAGAGGTTTGTAGCGGCCGAACCATCGATATTTTTTGCGGGGTTGGTCCACGTCAGTGTCAGGGTGTATCCACTCTGAATGGCTTTGAGGTCTTTCACAGGCTCCGGAATTAGAATAAAGGGCGGAAGGGGCGGTCCTTCTTTGCCGCAAGCGGGGAGGAGGAGAAGAAGAAGAGCAATGAGAATTGACCATTGGTCATTGACGATTGACCATTTCCCACCTGAATTTGTCATTGGTCGATGGTCAATAGTCAATCGTCATTTTCAGCGGAATTCACAAGATGTAGCGGCTGAGGTCCTGGTCCTTCACGATTTCGGCGAGCATTTTTTGGACGTAGCCTGCGTCAATTCGGATCGTCTTCTTCTTGAGATCGGGGCCTTCAAAGGAGATGTCGTCGAGGAGTTTCTCCATGATCGTATGCAGGCGGCGGGCGCCGATGTTCTCCGTGCTTTCATTCACCGACGCGGCGAAGCGAGCCACCTCTTGGACGGCATCGTCGCTGAACGACAGTTTAATGCCTTCGGTTTCCAACAACGCGATGTATTGCTTAATCAACGCATTCTGCGGCTCGGTCAGGATCCGCACAAAATCTCCGACGGTGAGTGAATCGAGTTCCACGCGAATGGGAAAGCGCCCCTGGAGTTCGGGAATCAAGTCGGAAGGTTTCGACACGTGAAATGCGCCTGCGGCGATGAACAGGATGTGATCGGTACGAACGAAGCCGTATCGCGTATTCACCGTGGTTCCTTCAACGATCGGCAGGATATCTCGCTGAACGCCCTCGCGGCTCACATCGGGGCCGTGCCCGCTTTCGCGTCCGGCAATTTTATCGATTTCGTCCAGGAAGATAATGCCGCTGTCCTCGACGCGCTCGACAGCCAGGCGGGTCACGGTATCCATATCGACGAGCTTCTGCTCCTCTTCCTGAATCAGGTATTCCAGCGCTTCGGCGATCTTCATCTTTCGTTTCTTGGTGCGCTGTCCCAGAAAACCGGGAAGGATATCTTTGATGTTGATATCCATCTCCTCGATACCCTGATTGCTGATGATCTCGAATGCCGGAAAGTTGCGCTCCTTGACCTCAATTTCGACCATGCGCTCGTCGAGTTTGCCTTCGCGCAGCTGAGCGCGCAATTTCTCCCGCGTCCGGTTCCACTGTTCGGTCGCCGTCCGGTTGCTGTCGTCGGATGCCCCGCTGGGCAAAGGCATAGGTGGAAGCAGTAGATCCAGAACCCGCTCTTCGGCGTTGGCTTCCGCTTTATCGGCCACTTCTTCGAGCTTCTCATTGCGCACCATTTCGATCGCGATTTCGACTAGATCGCGAATCATCGATTCCACGTCCCGGCCGACATAGCCGACTTCCGTGAATTTGGAAGCTTCGACTTTGAGAAATGGTGAATTGGCGAGTTTTGCAAGACGCCGCGCGATTTCCGTTTTGCCGACCCCCGTGGGGCCGATCATGATAATGTTTTTGGGCATGACCTCTTCCGCCATTTCAGGCGGAAGTTTTTGACGGCGGATCCGATTGCGCAGCGCAATCGCAACGGCTCGTTTCGCGCCGGCCTGCCCGATCACGTACTTATCGAGCTCGCGCACAATCTCACGGGGCGTCAGCTCGTCGAGGTGAGGGGTTTCGTCGACCGTCTCAGGTACGTACATACTCAATTCGATTCTACCTCACAGTTCTTCGATCGAGACGTTATCGTTCGTATAGATGCAAATCTTGCCCGCGATTCGCATCGCTTCCTCGACGATTTCGCGAGCGCTCAGGTCCGTATATTTCTCGAGCGCACGGGCGGCCGCGAGCGCGAAAGCGCCGCCGGAACCGATACCAACGATACCATCGTCAGGTTCGATCAGATCCCCGGTCCCCGAGATCAGAAATGTACTCTTGTTGTCGGCGACAATCATGACGGCTTCGAGATGACGCAACGATCTGTCCGTTCTCCAATCCTTGGCCAGCTCGACCGCCGCACGGCTCAAATTTCCGTGAAACTGTTCGAGTTTGCCCTCAAAACGAGAGAAAAGGGCGAATGAATCGGCGGATGATCCGGCAAACCCGGCAAGAATTTTTTCGTTATAGAGCCTGCGGATTTTTTTCGCGCCGTGTTTGATCACCGTATCGCCGAGCGTGACCTGGCCGTCACTTCCGATGGCGACCTTGCCTTTACGCCTTACACACAGAATGGTCGTAGCTTGAATGGAGGGATTCATGAAATCTATTTTGATGCCGGCGGCGCGAACAAATTGTCCGATAACCCCGAGTTGTAATCAGCGGTATCCAGGTGAATTTCCATTGTCTTGAGGTTGTCGGTAAGGCGGCTCAAGTAGAGCGGGGTCATCACTCCGTCGAATTTGTGCCAGTTGCTGTACTGCTCCTCGTGAAGTTTCGATTCGTCGGTTCGCCGGACCTGCATTTTTGTGGGTACGTGCGTGTCGCGATCGATGTAAAAACGAATGCGATTTTTATCGGGATCACGCAGCTCCACGACATCGACCCGTTTGAAATCGATCATCTCGCTCGGAAGGCTCTGGACCGTGGTCAGCCGTTCTTTGAGCGTAAAACGCAAAACATAATCAAGGCTGGTCTTGACCCCCTTTAAGAATTCCTCGGTCTCGCCGGCCGACTGAGTTTCCGGGGTCTTTTTTCCGGCGATTTTCCATCCTTCTTTGCCGCGATTGATCTGAGTCGTTCTTCGAGTCAGGGGGCCAAATTCGACTCGCTCCATGTCGGGAAATTTGATGTAGTCGGAGAAAATATCGGAGCCGCTCAACTGGCCGCGTGTGAAAGCGAAGAATCGTCCGGTGGTGTGGATATCCTTCACGTCCAGGAACGCCGGGCCTCCAAGAGCATCGATCATCTGATCGATCAACTGATTCGGCTTCGTTTGGCCCTCTGCCGGGTTCGTCATCAGAAACAAACAAAGACTTAGCGCGGCGAGGACGCAGCTATATCGGGCAAGAATTGGCGAACTCATTCATAAACAATTATAGCGGAGCCGCGGCTGATCGATAAACGTTGTGAACAGCGCCTTCGCGAACGGATCGAAGTTCGAGGTTGCGGTTCAGGGGACGATAGCCCAGATCCGAGCTGGCGAGCCCGAGCCGTCTTTCAATTTGAGGGGACTCGCGATCAATGTTGCGCCCTTCGCGGGGAGCTGGTCGAGGTTCGCCATATTCTCGATGTGATAAATGCCGTTGGGTTGTGTGGTGTAATGCACTTTGAAATCGCTGGATGGTCCGTAGTCGACGCTCAGCGTATCGATGCCGAGTCCCCCGACCTTGCGCTCCACCAGCCGTCTGGCCGCTTCCACGCTGAAACCGGGAAAATGCATTACACCCTTCGCGTCGGCATTCCGATATGGTTCGCCCTGCTTCCAACGCGCGCTCCATCCGGTGTTGGCAATCACCACGCTTTGCGCGGGAATCGTGCCGTTCCCCTTTTCCCACGCATCGAGGTCTGCCAAGCTCAGCAGGTAATCCGAGTTCTTCTTCACGGCCAAGGTGATGTCTACGACAATAGCCGGCGCGACGAGTTGCCTCAGTGTCAGCTCGCTCACCATCTGGCGATTCTTGTCGCCGCCGAAGTGCGATGGTGCGTCGACGTGCGTCCCAAGGTGTTCAGATGCTTTGAAGGTACGGCTATAGATATGGAGCTTGGCTTCTTCCGTGTCCTGCTGTGCCGAGAAAGCCATCGTCGGAAAGAACACCGGCGACGTAGGGCTTATCTCTTGAGTCAAATCCAAAATCCGGCCAGCCGGTACCCTTACCTGCGCCAAAGCGCAGCCCGCTACCGACAGAATGCATAGAGCGATTCGTTTCATCTCTCCTCCTATCAGCGGTTGGATGCTGCGAGTTTAACACCCGTATCATGAATGACAGAGCATACATCGTCCGCTACGCGCCTTGAGGTGAATACGGATGGCACCAATCGATGGAAGCCCCGCTCATTGGCAGAATGATGGCTCGCATTCGGCTCCCAATTCGCGAAGCTGTTGATGCCTCCGGATTTTTGGTTCTTTTGATAGACGCTCGACAGCAGTGTGAAACCGTTGCATATCCCCGCCATTCTGCTGAAGCAGTCGCTGGAAGGCGGGGACGTCGTCATAATAATTCGCGACTGTGTTCAGTTTCGCATTGTTTAAATCATGGGCGAACCAGTCGTCATAACCGGAATACCCAGCCCAGGTGCTTTTCAGCTCCGCGTATTGACGGCGCAGGTCGTCGAAAACGCGCTGCTTTTCGCGGCGCATCTCATCTTCGGTGCGGTGCGCATCGCCGTAAATCTGCGCCAGCTGCTCGCGCGTCGCCAGGATAAGGTGCACGAACTGCTGTTCGCGCGCGATTGCCACTTCATATTGCCCGGCCAGACCCGCCTCGCCTTTGGAGCGTAACCAGCGGCGGGCGCCTTCCCGGCCGACAGTGGTCGCATAGGCTTCGTTGAAATCGGTGTCGCCGTTGGCGAAGACACGCTTGTGCGCGAGTTCATGGAACAGCAGTTCTGCCAGCTCTGGTTCGCCGTCGTAAATGAAGGTGTTCAACAGCGGGTCTTTGAACCAGCCCAGCGTGGAGTACGCCTCAACGCCGTCGACATAGACGTCGAATCCCTGCTTCGCCAAGCGACTGCCGTATTCCCGAGCGCGCTTCTCGGAAAAGTAGCCGCGATAGGCAAGACGGCCGACAAATGGATACCACCACACTTTCGGCTCGAGTGAGAATGGGGGCGCGGCCTGGACGTCCCACACAACATATTTCCGGTGTACGTCGACATACTTTTCATAATCCCCGTCCACCAACAATTTGAGCTCTGTTCTCGCGAACGTCCGCAGCCGCCGAACGAGCTCCAATTGTTGTTTGAGCGTTACCGGCGTTTTAGAGTTGGCGATCAGCTTTTCGATGGAATGCCGATGCACCAGGATCTGGAATTCCCCCCTGATGGCTTGAAGGTAGTACCCGACGTCGAAGATAAGCAAGAAAGCACACGCGCGTGCGAAACCCCTCATTTTCCGAGTTGTCAGCCGGCCGAGACGGCGCGTTCCAGGTGTTGCCGGAAGACCGCTTCCGGAACGTTACCTACGAACTGGACACTCTCATTGATGACGGTCTGTGGAACGCCGCGCACGCCGTATCGATTGGCGAGGTCCGGGAATTCGCTGACTTCGACGACGTCGGCCACAACGTGCAAGTTAGCGATTGCCATCTTGTGGGCCAGCCTGGCCACATCCGGACAGTGAGGTCAAGTCGGTGTAACGAACACCTGGATGTGGACACCCTTGTCCAATTTGCTTAACACTTCATTCGTTTCGTCGGCGAGATCCGCGTCCGCCCTCGATACGTCCACCAAGCTGCCGATAAGGACGGAAAATTCGTAGCCGGACGGCAAACCAAAATAGCGGATTTTTCCCTGCACACCCTCCGCCGACATGATCAACGCAGGGATACGATCAATGCCCTGCTGGCGTGCGGCCTCGCCCGTCGTTGTCACCTCATGCACATCCAGATGGAGCTTATCGGATAGGGCAACCACTTCCTGCAAAAGCAGCCGTGTATCTTTGCAAGTCGGGCAATTCCCTCCGGGGATAATGATCGGCGACTCGCGTTCCGTAAAAAACTCAAGATGGACGTCGTGGTCAAGTTGCTCAAAAATTGTTTTAATTTCCCTTTGATTTTCCTCAGACATGAACGCCAAGTTTCTGCACCTCACCTCTATTATGGACGATTTGAGACCCGACCGCCGCTACACCGAGCGAAGTCGCGCTTGATCGATAAACGTTGTAAACAGCGCCTTCGCGAACGGATCGTCCCTCCAGCCACGCTCGGGATGCCACTGCACACCGAGCACGAAACGCCCTGTTGTATCTTCGACCGCCTCGATGACGCCATCGGGCGCAAAAGCCACCGGCCGAAGATTGCGGCCAGGATTTTCGATCGATTGATGGTGATAACTGTTGACCTCAATATCGGACCCTCCAGCGAGCCGCGCGATGAGACTGCCTTCCGCAATCCGGACCGTATGGCGCGCCGGCGGCCGACCATTGTCGGTTTCATGCGTGACGGCGGCGTTCACTAATGCCGGAATGTCCTGGACGAGTGAACCACCGCGAAAGACATTTAGACTTTGAATGCCGAAGCAAATGCCGACCATAGGCAAGGCTTCCTGCTCTACGTGCCGCAGGATCTCGAAATCTGTGGTGTCGCGTTCGGGATAAAGCTCACCCAGACTGGCGAGCGGGGCTGCTCCGTAGTGTTTCGGGTCGATATCGGTCGGGCTTCCGGGAAGAAGAACGCCGTGCACCCGGGTGACGTATTCCCGGATGATTTCGCGATCCCCGGTAGTGGGTATCATCAGCGGCAGGCCGCCCGCCCAGAGGATCGCGTCGAGGTAATGCCGGATCTGGCCGATGTACTCAGATTTTTCGTGATAGCGAGTAGGAATTCCGATCCAGGGTTTGTCCATAATTGAATGTCGTTACGATCTCGTCGCGAACGCGATTGGCCAATTCCGCCGATGCCACACCTTCTGAAGGAATCGGCGCGCCGATGATGACTTCTACGGCTCCGCCGCGTATGTGATACGTCTTCGGAACAAGAACCGCTCGCGACCCCCGAATGGTCATTGGTACCACGTCGGCGCTGGACCTAGTGGCCAACATAAAGCCGCCGCCTTTGAAAGGCTTGATGCTACCGTCGCGACTCGTTCCGCCCTCGGGAAAAATCAGTATGGGCGTACCGTTCTTGATCGTTTCTGCCGCGTCCCGCAATGATTTGACGGCCGCGTGCGGATTTTCTCTATCGATCTGAACGTGACCCGAACGCCGCAGGTGCCAGCCGAGGAATGGATAGCAAAATAAATCCTTCTTCGCCGCGAATCGAAATTGAAACGGAAGTGCGGCCAGAATGATTGGAATGTCCATATGACTCTGATGATTCACGCAAAGCACGTATGGACGGCCACGCTCGAAACGCTCCACACCACGAACGCAGACGCGAACTCGCGCCGTCCACAAAATCATGCGCGCCCAGATTCGAGCGCACGCGTGCTGGATCCGGCCCCGAGAATCAAAGAGCGAACTGGCCACGGAGAACGATCCCATAATCCCCGTGTAAAGAAAAATCAGCGGCGCCGTGATCAACAGCGAGCGCGCATAGCTGAGCTTATCGAGCATGGTTTTCGCCTCTCCCTCTGGGAGAGGCCGCCGCGATAGCGCTGCAGCCTAGCGCGGCGGGTGAGGGTGTCAGGATTTGCGCGAATCTTGTGACCCTCACCCGGCCGCCTTTCGGCGGCCGCCCTCTCCCAGAGGGAGAGGGCTACTCTAGCATGGGCCGCGCCTCACCAACGAGGTAGAGGGAACCGCAAATCAGGATTGTCACGCCCTCTGGCGCGTTAACCCGCGCGTAGCGGATTGCGCCCGCCACCGTTTCTTCCGCGTGCGACCCCTCCACCAGTCTCTGCAGCTCTGCCGGATGCTTCGCACGGCTGCTCTTCGGTCTCGTAAATATGAATTGCCGCGCGTGAGGCCGCAGGATTCCGATCATTTCTTCAAACTGCTTATCGGCCATCGCGCCGAATATGACCCAGACGCCTTCAGGATGAAACTCTCCCAGAAATGCCGCCAGCGCACCGGCTGCTGCCACATTATGCGCGCCGTCCAGAAGAAAGCGGCCGAACCGCTCCAGCCTGCCCGGCCAGGTTGTGGTGTTGACCCCGAGTACAATATTTTCTTCCGAAATTCCCAAACACTCCGCGGCTCGAATCGCCACAGCAATATTCTCAAGCTGATGACGCCCCAAAAGCTGCGGCCGCAGTTCCGGATACCGACGGAGGTCGGCGCCTCGCATGAGCCGGTTTCCGGCTCGCTCGCGGATAACCGGCAAATCTGCCGACGGCCCGATGATCACCGGTTCGGTGGACTTGATGATGCCGGCCTTTTCGGCGGCGATGGCTTCGATTGTCGTTCCCAAGAACTGCTGATGATCCAAACCAATGCTCGTGATGACCGAGACATCCTGCGTGACGATATTCGTCGCATCCAGCCTTCCGCCGAGACCGACTTCAAGAACGACGAACTTCACGCGATCGCGAAAGTAGAGAAACGCCATCGCCGTAACAAGCTCAAAATATGTCGGCGTATAAAGCAACTCTTTCGCCGTCGATGCCGCGTCCTTGACGGCTGTGAAGACTTCGTTCAACTCGTCATCGGAAATTTCCCGTCCACCGATCGAGATGCGTTCATTCAGCCGTACCAAATGAGGCGACGTGTACAATCCGGCCTCGGGCATCATTGAGGACAATAACTTCGCTACGGATCCTTTACCATTGGTGCCGGCAATCAGAATCGAGCGGAATGCCCGCTGGGGATCACCTAGAGCGGCAGCCAGCGCCTGCATATTCCGCAGGTCATATCGGATGGATCGATACTCGTTACTAACGGAGTAAAGATACGCAAGGTCGGCAGTGATCACGCCAATAAGTCTGATCTGAAACTGCCCATATTCTAACTCTTACGAGACCTGCTGGGCTTCAACGGGCACTTTGTACGAGCACGACTCTTGGTTGCAGTAGCGGATCAGGCCCTCCCGCTTTGTTGCCTTCTCCAGCAGGAACGGCGCTCCGCATTCGGGGCAGGGCTCGGGGACGGGCTTGTTCCATACGACGAAGTCGCAATTGGGGTATTTGGAGCAGCCGTAGAAAACTTTTCCGCGTTTCGATCGGCGCTCGATCAGTTCGCCGCCGCAACCGGGTTTGGAACACGCAACTCCGACGGTTTTCGGTTTGATGTACTTGCACTTCGGATAATTGCTGCAAGCAATGAATTCGCCGAACCTGCCTTCTTTCATGGCAAGCTTGGCCTTGCCGCACTGCGGACAAATCTCCTCCAATAGCACGTCCGGTTTCTTCGGCGTTTTCGTTCCGGCCGCGAGCTTTCGGGTGGTTTTGCATTCGGGGTAACCCGTACAGGCGAGGAATTGGCCAAAACGGCCGCGCTTCAGCGTCATCGGCCGGCCGCAGTTTTCACACGGCTCGGGTTCGGACTCCGCCGAGGCCTCTCCTTCCTTGGGGGTTTCATCGCTGGCGATTTCTTTCGTGTTCTTGCACTCGGGATACGCCGAGCACGCCATGAAACGGCCGAACTGGCCCCACTTGATGACCATAGGGCTGCCGCACTTGTCACAGATCTCGTCGGTCGGGAGTTCCTGACTCTTGAGATTCTCCATGTTCTTCGAAGCGCGCTTCAGGTCCTTCTCGAACTTCTTGTAAAACTCATCGAGCGCTTCGACCCACGTCATCTTGCCGTCTTCGACCTCATCAAGCTCCTCTTCCATGCGCGCCGTGTATTGGACGTCGAAGATGTCTTCGAAATGTTTGACGAGCATTTCCGTTACGACCGCTCCCAGTTCGGTCGGCTTGAATTTGCCTTGGTCTTTGGTGACGTACTCTCGATCTTGGATCGTCGTCAGAATAGTCGCGTATGTCGATGGACGTCCGATGCCTTTCTCCTCGAGCGCTTTCACGAGCGAGGCTTCGGTGTATCTCGGCTGCGCCTCGGTGAAGTGCTGGCGTGGCGTCATGTCGATGAGGCGCAGTTTTTCGCCTTGACGGAGCGGAGGCAGCGTGAGGTCCTGTTCGTCATCCGGTTCCAGAGGCTTGCCGTCGTCATCGGAGGACTCTTCGTAAACTTTTAGAAATCCGTCGAACTTCATGACACGGCCGGACGCGCGGAACAAATAATCCTTTGCTCCGATCTCGACGGTCGTTTGGTCATACACTGCGGGATTCATTTGCGACGCAATGAACCGAGTCCAGATCAGACGGTAGAGCTTGAATTCGTCTTCGGATAAATACGGCTTGAGATCATCAGGCGTCCGGCCGACGAACGTCGGGCGGATGGCTTCGTGCGCGTCTTGCGCATCTTTCTTGCTTTTGTAGATGACGGCTTTGTCCGGCAAATAAGGCCCGCCGTAGACATCAGAGATATAGGAGCGGACCATATCGAGCGCGTCATTCGAAACACGGGTAGAATCCGAGCGCATGTACGTGATCAAACCAATGCGCTCTTCCTCGCCCAACTCGATGCCTTCATAGAGCCGCTGCGCAAGCATCATGGTTTTCTTGACCGTGAAGCGAAGACGGCGCGACGCATCTTGTTGTAATTTGCTGGTGGTGAAAGGAGGAACGGGATTGCGCTTTTTTTCTTTCGTGACGACCGATTCGACGAGAAATTCGGAATTCTTAGCGGCCGCAAGAATGTGATCCGCTTCGGCCTGATTCTTGACTTCGGCGGCTTTGCCTTTGATCTTCGCAAACCGCGCCTCGAATTGCGGGGGCTCGTGGCCTTCGAGCTTTGCAATGATGGACCAATATTCTTGCGGGACGAATGCTTTAATTTCGTTTTCGCGCTCCACGATCATGCGCAAAGCAACCGTTTGAACGCGGCCGGCAGAGATGCCTCGGCGTACTTTGTCCCACAATAAAGGGCTGATTTGATAGCCAACCAGACGATCAAGGATCCGGCGCGCCTGCTGCGCGTCAACAATGTGCTGATTAATCCGGCCGGGATTTTCGATTGCGGCGCGAATCGCCTTCGGCGTGATCTCATTAAAGAGCACTCGAAAAACCTCACCTTTGTTGCTGTCGAGGATTTCTTTCAAGTGCTGGCAAATCGCTTCGCCCTCGCGGTCCGGGTCAGCGGCGAGGAATATGCGCTGGGCGGATTTGGCGGCGGTGCGCAGTTCCTTGACGACTTTCTCTTTACCGGGAATGATGTCGTACACCGGCTCGAAGTTGTTTTCGATGTCCACTCCGAGCTTACTCTTGGGTAGATCCTTCACGTGACCGAGTGAGGCCTTCACAACATACTCGGCGCCGAGGTATTTATTAATCGTGTTCGCTTTCGCGGGTGATTCGACAATCACCAATGATTTTTTAGAAGCCATTTTGGTCTGTAGTTCTCTTCTTTGCCTTTCGCTTATCTAATAAGTGGTCTCGGCCGAAAAATCAACAAGCCCTTTTTTCAAAGACGGCGAATGTATTTCTTTCCAGGCAGTTGCCGGATATGCTCGGCCATCTCCAAAGCAAGTAGCGCACTATAAACTTCGGACGTGGATAATGGCAACTTCGAGAGTAAGGCATCGATCGACACCGCTTCCTGAAGCGACAATGCCCGCCACACTTTCGCTTCGGCCCCATCGAGCTGCGGCTCAGGCAGGGCCTGCATCTTGGCGATAAGCGGCGCGAAAATTTTCTCGCGGATGGGGTGTGGAAGCTCTTCGACAATGTCCTGCCAGTTGGTGACGAGTTTGGCGCCTTGCCGGATCAGCGCGTGCGGTCCGAAGCTGTTGGGCGATGTGATGTTGCCGGGGACGGCAAATATCTCTCTGCCTGCTTCGAGCGCAAGCCGGACCGTGATGAGTGAGCCGGAGTATTCTGCGGCCTCAACCACGGTCACGCCAAGCGACATGCCGGCAATAATCCGATTCCGGATCGGAAAATTTTGCGGGGAGGGCGGCGTTCCCAACGGAAATTCCGAGATAATCGCGCCATTTTCTTCCACAAAGTCGGCGAGTTCGCGATTTTCTTTCGGATAGACGAAGTCGATTCCACTGCCGAAAACGGCATACGTGATCCCTGCGCGCAAGGCTCCGCGGTGCGCCGCCGCATCAAGCCCTCTGGCCAAACCCGATGTAATTGCCAGTCCCCTCGCCGCAAGATCTTCGGCAAGCCGTTCGGCGCAATTCAGGCCATATCCGGTGGGCCTTCGCGTGCCGACGATGGCGAGCTGAGGTAGTTCGGCATTCCATTTCTTCCCTCGCAGATAAAGCACAATCGGCGGATCGAAGATCTCACGCAGAAGCGGGGGATACCGCGCATCCAGAATATCGATGATCGTAATACCCAGCTTGTCGGCCTTCTCAGCCTCGATTTCCGCCCGCTCCGCAGATTTTGGCGATAGGATGTCCTCAGCGATTTCCGGCGGGATATCGAGCGCCTCCAGTTCATCGGTTGTCGCTTGGAATACACGTTCCGGCTCCTTGAAGTGCTTGATCAGGCCGTTCGCCGACCGAAGCCCCAACCCTCGAACCAAAAACAACCGTAAGGCGGCCTTCATAACCCTCTCCCTCTGGGAGAGGGCGGCGCGCCTTCGGCGCGCCGGGTGAGGGTCACAAGATTGCGAATATTTTCAATGAGGACGTCTGGATTGTTGATGATCACTGATTTGTGAAATCGCAGGATTGTGTAGCCCAGCTTCTTTAGTTTTTCATCCGAACTTTATCCCGTCCCGCTTTCACTTCTCTCTCATGGACATCTCCGTCAATTTCGATGATCAGTTTCAACTCATCGCAATAGAAGTCCACGATGAAGTCATCGATCGGAACCTGACGCCGAAATTTCAAGCCCGGCGTCCGGCGATCTCGTAACAAGTACCATGCATGTTTTTCGGCGATCGTCTGCAAGCGTCGTAACTCACGAGAACGCTCCTTCAGAGGCGAAGAGAATCCAGATCCGTCACTCATTCACCCCTCACCCGGCCGCTTGGCGGCGGCCGACCTCTCCCAGAGGGAGAGGGTCAGCAAGGGTTAGACCAAACGGGGGAGTTATGACAGAATACGGCAATCCTCATTAAGCGAAGGAGACCAGTGATGCTGCCTAGATTGGTTCTCGCATGGTTACTTTTGGCTGGTATCGGATTTGCGCAACATCCGGATGACGTTTTCGTTGGGCAAAAGGCACCCGAATTGAAGACCGGCGATGCCTGGATCAATTCGAACCCGCTCAAACTGGAACAACTTCGGGGCAAGGTGATCCTCATTGATTTTTGGGCCTGGGACTGTCCCTTTTGCGCTCAAGCGATGCCCCACATCAAAGAGCTTTATGATAAATATGCGAAGGATGGGCTCGTTATTATCGGCGTCCATACCCCTCGCATCGACTATGAGAAGGACATCCCCAAGATCAAAGAGGCTGTAGCTAAGAAGGGGATAAAGTATCCCGTTGTCGTCGACAACAAGTATCAAATCTGGAGTGATTATCTCTGCAACACGTGGCCCAGTCATTTCGTTGTGGATCAGGAAGGCGTGATTCAACTCAGCCACTCCGGAACTGAACGATACGAGGACACGGAGAAGGTGATTCAAAAATTGCTGGCGAAAGGAAGCGGGAAATAGCCACAAAGATGCACAAAATTCACGTGAATTTCTTGTGTCTTTTGTCCCTTTTTGTGGCTAATTCTGTCTTTGCTCAAACGAACTTCTGTTTGGTCAAAGGTACTGTCTTCAGTCCGGAAGGACGGCCGGTTCCGGGAGCAAAGGTTGGCATTGCTCGTATGGATATCCAGCCAAAGCAGCAGAAAAAGTTGCTAAAACAGGCGGTCAGCGATCGGCTGGGCGAGTTCGCATTCCGCATGAACGTAGGTCCGGCGAAATTCCGTGTGACCGTCGAAGCGCCGGGATTCGCAAAACAAGAAAAAGACATCGAGGTTGTGGGCGATGAGCGCACGGACATTTCAGTCGTACTTAAGAAATAGCGTCCTGCTTCTGTCCTCATTCCTTGTCTGCTTGCCGGCAGATGCCCAACTGTTTCCGAAAGCACGTCCGGATAATGTCATCAAACCGAAAAACATCCATGGTGTCGTCCAGGACCTTCGCGGCACGCCGCTGCCCGGAGCGCGCGTATTTCTCAGAGACATGAAGACGAAGGTGGTGCGCACAATCGAGACCGATCAGAATGGCGAGTACAAAGTGTTCGCCCTGCCGCCGAATGTCGACTACGAGCTGTACGCGGATTTCAAGGGCAAATCCTCAGAAAAGAAATTCGTTAGCTCGTTTTTAAATCGGGAAGATAACGTCCTCAACTTCCAACTCGACGTCGCCGTAATCGAAGCCAACGCGGATAGCACGCCAAACCCTGGCGTGACGTTTAAGAGTTTTGACCTCGTCGAGCTACACGCTTCCTTTGAGATGCCCAGCGGCATACCGGCTCCGGTGCCGGCCGTTCTGTTGCTCCATGGCTATGGCGAAGATCGTTCTGCCTGGAAAGATTTTGGTCAGCAATTGCGCAATCGTGGATGGGCTGTGATGGCCCTCGACTTGCGGGGGCATGGCGAAAGCAAATCCAGAAACCAGCGGCCAATCCAGGCATCACCGGAGTGGAGAAAAGATCCTCACGAATTTCCGGTGGATTTGGATCCCGCGCTGGATTGGCTGAAAGCGCAACCGCGCATCGACACGCGGAAGATTGTCGTTATCGGCAGCGATGTTGGCGCCAATCTTGCACTCATTGCCAGCGGCCGTTTTCCCGAAGTCCGAACCATTGTCGCGATTAAGCCGAACCTGGACGAAAGCCTCGCTCTGGCCGGCAGCGCGCAGGA
>MNKP01000076.1 GCA_001920875.1 Acidobacteria bacterium 13_1_20CM_2_55_15 | reverse complement strand
ATCTCGCACTTGAGGGAATCGCCCGACTATAAGCCCGCGAGCAATCCGCCTGGAGGTGAACGAAAATGACGCGCCGAGCGGCTGTCCTTCTTGTAGTAGTTCTTGCCGCACCTGTAGCGGCGCAAAACACGTATAAGCCGGGCCGCACGGCCGACGGGCATCCCGACCTTACCGGCATCTGGGAAATGCGGGGTACAGCGAACTGGAATCTCGAGGGTCACACTGGCCTCGCAGAGGAGGGGAATCCAGCCGCTCTCACTTTTCCGCGTAGAAGCGCCGGATATCCCCTTCAAGGAATTCCGGATTGTCCCAATTGGGATATTTGGCTTTTATTTCCGCGCTCAACGTCGTCACTGCCTGATCGGCAGATTTACCCTGCGTCCGCAGTTCGCGAGTACGGCTCTGCATGAAACTCAGGAAGCCTCGCTCCCGCGCGATGAGATCCGCGCCACCGATCTCACCGTGTCCCGGAACAACCGTGCGCGGATTCAATGCGGCCAGTTGATCGAGTGTCTTGATCCAGTTTGCGCCATCCTTATTGATGATCGGGAAAAAGCGGTTGGTGATCACGTCGCCCCCAAAAAGCACTCCGTCTTCTTTCACAAGGATAAAGTTGTCGGCGCGGGTATGGGCGGGACCGGTCACGAAAAGCCGCGCAGTCACACCGCCGAGATCGATCTCGATCGAGTCGCGGAACGTGATGTCGGGAAGGCGCATCCGCACATCTTTCAACAGAGCGGCATGAACGGGAGACATTTTGCTGAACAAGCTCATCAAGGGCGCCGAGTCGCTTACCAGTTCATCCTGCTGCACTGCCGGCCGTACGAGAACGCCGGATTCGGGAAACGCTTGAAAGCCGCTGACGTGCTCAGGATGAAAGTGCGTCGTCGTGAGGTAAAGCGGTGCATTGGGATTCAACTTCCGGACTTCGGCCAAAGTCACTTTGCCGTTCTGCGGACCCATTCCGCTGTCCACGACGAGCACGGCCTTGCGGCCTTGGACGATACCGATATTTGGAACCAGGTTGACGCGACCGTCGGGGATCACCCACACGTGTTCGGTAACTTTCATCGTTTTGCCGGACTGGACGTAAGGAGGTGCCGGGGTCTGCGCGCGCAGTAAGAGCGGCACAGAAAGAAGGGCGATGACCTTCAAAAAATTCAAAATCCGAGTCTTCATCGTCCCTCCGGCTTGCGGCCTGTTGGGCCGGGAACTGGCGAAACCAGCTTTCGTCCGTCGGCAAGAAAAATGGTTTGACTATTCGCGACGTGGGGATCCGTCCGAGAGAGGTAACCGTCGATGGTGACCTCGGCGCCGATGGGCAGGTCTTCTTTCTTCCAGCCGCTCCGGTAGAGTTGGTTGATACCGCCCATCTCGAAAGCGTAGTTGGCGACCTTGCCGTCGGCTTCTTTGACATCGATATGAATCCAGGCATGGGGATTGGACCACCGCATCGCTGTGATCGTCCCCTTGACTTTGACCGGCTTCGTGTCATCGAATTCCGCGGCGAACGAATGACGGCCGAAGGCCGGGATTCGTCCGAGCAAAATACCGGTAACCAGCATTGCTACAACCCAATTGCGTTTCATTAACAGACCTCCAGCGCCCGCCTTAATTTTTGTCTTCGCGAGTGCCGCTCTTCGCCTTCGTGTTGCCTCCCCAGTGGCTTACGGAATCGCCGTGCCATAGACGCACATGGTCCGGCACATGAGGACGCCCGTCGAGCGGAATAATGCGGTGAGCCATCCGTTCGAAAATCGTATGCAGCGCGATTGCCAACCTGCCAAATACCTTGAAGGTCAGGCTTGCCTTCGGGGGTGCGGGGCAGCTCGTTAGACTGAGCAAGTGCCGGCGTTCGAAGCAGCGCCAATCCTAATAAACACGCGCCGGCGGTCCTGAAGGTCACAGTGTTCTCCTTGCATTACTTTGGGGATCTTAGCGCCATCGGTCCGCCATCGCAATCATGAAACCTGAGCGCCCTCAGATGTTTGGTTTTCAACCGCCGCAGGATCGTCACTCGGCGCTGAACGGGTGATCGAGGATGTAAAGCCATCGGCCGTCCGTCTGTCGTCGAACGACTTCGGCACTCTTGGCGCCCATCTCGATGGGTTTTCCGTCGGGTCCCGTACCACGCAGCGACCATTTCGAGCTGGTCAATGCCGTGTCACCTGCGCGGATGCAATACCGCGATTCGATTGCGAGCTTGCCTTTCAACGCAAGGAAACCTTGGAGTGCTTCTCGAATCGCATCTATTCCGCTCGCGAGTTGTCCTGGTGGCGCCACGAGTACGGCGTTGGATTCATACAAGGCAAGAACCGCATCGACGTTCCCCGAATTGAAAGCTTCGGCGAAGGATTGGGCCATATCTTCCGGTCTCGTTACTGGCATACGTCCCCCTAATAAGATTTTGAAATTGGACCAAGCCTAATCTCAAATCCGAAATCACGCGCGACAATGTGCTGCAATCGATTCGAAACCATGTGGATCAGGGTTGAAACTCCTTGTGCTGAAAGACGATCTTTCCATTGACCATCGTCATGAGGACGGTCAGATCCAAGATCTTGTCTACCGGACAGGTCATGATGTCATCGGACAGAACGACGAGATCAGCTAGTTTGCCGGGCTCCAGCGACCCTTTGACATTCTCCTCGAATGTTAAGTACGCGTTGTTGATTGTGAAGAGTCGCAGCGCTTCTTGCCGGCTGATTCGCTGTTCGGCTGCATACACGCCGTCGCTGATCGTTTGCCGTGTGATGTAGTGATAGAACGTCGGGAAGAGCTGACCGTTGAGGTCGGTACCGCCGGCAACACCGACCTTATTGTCGAGCAGGGTCCGAAGTTGGTTTACGGATTTCGCACGTTGTTCGCCCCAAAATTTCTTCATGCTCGGCGCAGCGAAATACAGCTGGCGTTGAGTACCGATTTGGATCCCAAGACGTTTGATGCGCGGAATCTCGGCGGATGGACTCAAAAAGCCGTGCTCGATGACCCAGCGCCGGGATGCAATGGATTTGTCGCGATCGGCTGCTTCAAAGGCGCCGAGGACAAGGTCCAACGCCGCGTCGCCCAGTGTGTGAACCGCAACGCGGTGACCTCGCCTTCCCAATTCCCGCACCATCGCTATAAAGATGTCCGATGGAATGAGTTGTATGCCGTAATAGGTGCCGCCCTTCCCGAAGGGTTCTGCGTAAGGTTCCTTCATCCATGCCCCTTCGTAGGACCCATCGATCAAGAACTTGAAGCCGCCAAAGCGCAGCCAGTCATCACCCTCATCGGGCAAACGAGTCTGAGTGCCTGACTTCTTAGTTCCCCATTCAGTTCACCGTCCTCGTACCTTGGTATCTGACCGCCGTCTGGTAGCGGCGTTTGCGAAGTTATGTTCCACTTTTTGAGTGCCGCGGTGTTCAGGACGTACTCCTGTCCTCCTCGCCTGACGACCACCGGATTGTTAGGAGAAACCTTATCCAGATCGCGACGCAACGGAAGACGCTGTTCTTTGAGCTGACCTTCGTGCCAGCCGGAGTTGGTGACGATGAGGTCACCCGGCTTGCTCTCGCGAATCCGCGCCGAGATCGCAGCCAGCACATCATCCAAGCTGCGCGTTTTGTACAGATCAACGCCGGGGCCGTCACCGGCATCATGGATGTGAGCGTCGATCAATCCCGGAACAACAGTCTTGCCATGCAGATCGATTCGCCGGGTCTGAGGTCCGACGAATTCTCCTCGTCTTTTATCGCACTCTACCACGTGTTGACACTAGGCGGGCGACTTCGATAAAAAGTCGCGTGTCCGTTTCTCACACCCCAGGAGGACTTACCTAATGTTGAACATCAATTGCCTTCTACTGCGACTCACGTTGAATTGTGGATTGCTGCTCCTGACGACCAGCACCGTTTACGCACAAACGATTTCGGCCACGCTAGAAGGTCGAGTGACCGATAGCAGCGGGGCAGCGGTTCCTGAAGCTGTCGTGACCGTCGTAAACACGGCGACCGGGGCTTCTCGCTCCGGCGGCAGCTCCGATCAGGGTGAATATCGATTTGCGCTTCTCCCGGCGGGCGAGTACACGGTGACGGCCGAAAAGGGCGGATTCAGCCGGCAGTCCAAAAGGGTAACGCTGCAAATCGGCCAGATTGCTTCACTGGATTTCAGTCTGGCGGTGGGCGCCGTGCAAGAGCAGGTGACTGTCGAGGCTTCAGCGGAAGTGCTCGAGCCCACACGCACGCAGGTGAGCACGGTGATTAACTCAAACCAGATCGTCAATCTGCCGGTGAACGGGCGTCAGTTCATTGACTTCGTACTCTTGGCGCCGGGTGTCTCGATCGGCGATACAACCTCGGGGTCAACCGACGTGATCGTCGAGCCGGTAACGAAGATCTCCTTTGCCAGCCAGAATATTCACTACAACTTCGTGGCTATCGATGGCGCGGATAACATCTCGACCGCATCCGGAATTCAGAAGACGACTCCGTCCCAGGAGGCAGTGCAGGAATTCCGCGTCATCAATGCGGAGTACAGCGCAATGTTCGGTCGCGCCGTGGGCGGCATCGTGAATATCATCACGAAGAGCGGCACTAACCAGACACACGGCTCGCTTTACAGCTTCTTCCGCAACGACGCGCTGGATGCCCGCAGCATCCTCCAGCCCGGCAACAAGACGCTCGAGCAGTACCAGTTCGGAGGTTCGCTGGGAGGACCCATTCGGCGGGAAAAGAGTTTTTACTTTCTGAACTACGAAGGACAGCGCCGGATGGAAGCGCCGTTCTACAATTCTTTCATCCTGAGCAACATCGCCAGAATCAACGCCGCCAAAGCGAACTTCGGCCTGCCGGCGGAGAATCTGAACGTCCTGCGCGATTCCAACTTCGATAATGTATTGGGCAAGTGGGACCACATCGTCAGCCCGCAACATAGCGTGTCGGTGCGCTACTTCTTCAACAATGCGCGGTTCGCCAACGTCTCACCCTTGAATGACGGTTTTGATCTGCCCTCCGCGTTCAAAAATAACGACCTCGAGGACCATTCAGTGGTGGGAAATCTCACTTCATCTTTTAGTTCGACACTGGTGAACGAACTGCGCGCGCAGTATGCACGGCGTAGCTTCGATTTTCCGGTCGTCAGTACGCAACCGCACCTTGAAGTGGCTAACACGTTTGCCATCGGTGTCAACCGGGGCAATCCGGATTTTTACAAGGAGCCGCGTTTTGAAATCGTGGACAACGTCACGCATGTGCGTGGAGGTCACACCTGGACTTTCGGCGGAAACTTCAACTGGGTTCGGACGACGGAATCGTTCCCACTTTTTTACCCCTTCGAGGCAACGTTTGCATCGCTGAACGATTTGATAAACGGGACCCCTTTTGTCATTTTCTTCCAGCGATTCCAGGCACCGACATTCATGGAGCCGACGATCAACCGCTCTGTGTATCTCGGCGGCGCCATCTCCGAAGCAGTGCGAAATCAGGCGAAAGGCGTGCTGACCCACACGTATGACGGACTGTTTATTCAGGACAAAGCCAGAATCACGAACCGTCTCACGATGAACTTCGGCCTCCGATACGAATGGGAAACCTGGCCCGCCAAAGCGCTGAACAACGACCTTAATAACTGGGACCCGCGCGTTGGGTTTGCCTACAACGCCGGCGGTGGATGGAAGGCCGTCATCCGCGGCGGCGGTGGCTTCTTTCACGGTACGATTCCTTCGCCGTTGCTTGCGTGCCAGATTCCGTCGTGCGGCGGCACGCTGGGCAAATTCCCCACTCGTGAAGCCAAAGAGGACGATTTGAACGCCACGACGCGGTTGTTTGCTTTCGCCAGCGCCCCATTCATCACCAACCTGGCGCTCAACAATCTGCTGGGGCGCCCAAACCTGCTCAACCCAACGCCCAGCAACGGCACCTATCCGGATGCGGTCCGTGCGGGAGCGGCTGGCTGTCCTTCGGGCTTTCTCTCGAGCTGCGGATTTTTTGGAGATGCCGTGATCGTCCGCTTTGCGCGCGATCATCAGGCTCCGCTGGCGTATCAGTTTGGCACGAGTGTTGAAATTGAACCCTACCCCACATGGAATCTGACCGCCTCCTACCTTCGCGTGCGGGGTTTGCGCCTTGGTAGCTTCTTGAATGTGAACCAACCCAGACCCAGCGGGACTCAAGTGCTGCACAACTCGAATGGGCAAACCGGCCCTAAAAACACCTATTTCTGTCCGGCCGCGATTTGCGGCGTACCGGGCCTGCCCGGCACAGCGAATCCCAATTTTGCCGTGTACTTCGAGGCCGACTCTCAATGGGACTCCGTTTACGACGGCATGTTTCTGACGTTGGGGAAGCGGGCCGGAAGGTACTTCGGGATGAACCTCAGCTACACGCTGGGGAAAGGTTTGGATAATGGTCCGAACCCCAGCTTCGTGCTGATCCCGCAAGATACGAAGAATCTCCGAGCCGAGCGTGCATTGAGCGCCGATGATGCGCGCCATCGTTTCACTGGAAATGCTACCTTCAGTACTCCAGCCACCTTTCCGAAAGTGACGCGCAACTTCATGTTGAGCACGATTCTGACGCTGGAATCCCCGCACCGCTTTACCAAATTCGCAGGCTTCGACGCCAATGGAGACGTTTTCGGCGTGAACGATCGCGTAGGTATCGAACCTCGGAACACTTTCGTAGGCGATTCGCTGAAGACGTTGGATCTGCGCCTTGCCCGAAGCTTTTCGATCGACGAGCGTACGAAGCTGGAATTTATCGCAGAAAGCTTTAATCTCTTCAACACGCTCAACGTGCGGTTCTTCAACACGACGTATGGAGCTGAGGATTTTTGTCCGTTTAACCCAGCGGCTGCCGGGTGCGTTGCGCGCTCAACGAACCGGGAAGGGTCACCTAATCCGGCGTACGGAACGCCCCGGGCGATCTTCAACCCGCGACAGATGCAGTTTGCCGTTCGCTTGTCGTTCTGAATGGATCCGGGACTGTGAAATAGAATGGCATCAACACGCTTGGTCAACCGAGCACCGATGCGAAAAGAAAAATTTGAAATCGGACGAATCCTGCATCTTAAATCCGAGATCCGAAATCTGTAATTGGACGCGTCCGTTGGTAGTGACTCAGTTTCAATTTTACCAATTCATCGCGCAGCCTCCCCTCCTCTGCGAGGAGGGGAATATTCCTCGCAAACCAAAACTCCCGATTTTCGAACTGAGTCATTACCGTTCGTCCAATCTGAAATCTCGGATTTCGGATTTGAGATGCGCTTTTGTCCGATTTCACAATGTACTCAAATAGATTACTGGCGATCGTTGTTGACCTTGTGCTCTCGGTCCCGTTCGACACAAGCATAGTCTTCCTCATTGTCGTGGACCCCTTCGCGCAACAGCAGCGCGTTTGCGCCGAGTCTGCTGCCGAGCCTGACTCGGGCCCCGGCGTAAACGGGTTTCCATGGAGCAGTAAAGATAGTGGGATCCTCTATGGCGAGGTCGTATTCCAGAGCGTCGCCTTTTCGCGTGAAACGTTCGATGACGTGTAAATTCTCATCGTGAAAATCGCCGTCATTGTCCAGCCAAGTATCCGGATCGATGTTGACGACATCCACCACCAACGTGTCTCCCTCCCAGTAGGCGATGGAATCACCATTGGGAAATGGATCCCGATCCGTCTGATGCTTTCCTCCGATGGGAATAATGCGGAAGTCCCGTTGCCCGGGTCTTGCGGCGCCACCTTCATACATGAAGTAAATGACGTGTGGCATGTGAGCAATTTCCGTTGGAGGACCGAGCCGTGGTACTCCAAGTGGATAACAATGAATTCCCGGGTCAGCGAGGCTCGCGGTGAACATCAGCTCGCGCTGCTTGGTTACGAACTGCGGCTTGTAAGGAGGCCGCCGCGACCTGTCTGCGGCCCGAGCCTTGAAACCCGGTTGCCCTTTCACATCCAGCTCAGGCGCATCCAGGTCCAGCACGGTCAGCGTCTTACCATCGGCGCTGCGCACGATTTCAAGCGGGGGCGCCGGCGGGTCCGACCAATTACCCGACAAATCCGCATGTCCGTCGGCCAAACGCGGCGTCGGCTTCGACGCTTCTTCACGGATTCGAGCCGCCCGGTCGGATCCCGCTTGTTGGGCGGCCCCGGCCGGCGCGGCTGCCCATAACAGGCCGACCGCCGCAATCATCAACATCCTTAGGAAAGAAAATTTCATTTCTCCTCCGCTGCGTTTCGAGGAATTTTTCTCCTAGCGATCGTTCTTGCTAAATTGAGTGTGCTCATTTTAGAAACCAAACATCTAAAAAATTCTGACCGGAACGCGACGATCCTCACGGCGCGATGTTGGCATTTAACCGAAACAGGTTCGTCGGGTCGTACACGCGTTTGACCTGGCGCAATCGGTCGTAATTCTGGCCAAACGACGCGCGTACTTTTTCCGGCCGGTCGTCCGACGACAGGTGATTCACGTAGGCTGTGCCCAGCAGATGTGGCTGCAACCTATCCCATAAGGACTTTACCCACGCGATGTGGCTGGCCGACTCGGCCGCGTTCACCCATTGTCCGATCAAGTCGAAATCCCATTGCGTTCGTCTGGCGGCAAACGCCGTGTCGGTAGGTGCGACACCGACAGCTGCGCCGTGCATATAAAAGAAGATGATCGCGCTCAGCGGAGAACTGAATTTCGAGGCGCCCTCTACCAGCAGATCAATCAGTTCGTCCGAAAGGCGCTCGGTCAAGGCAGAGCGCCAATAGCGCTGAAGCCCGTGCGTAGCGTTCGGGTCATCCAACATCATCTGTCTCGCGGTGTACGGCATTGGCCCGACGAGATCCGCGATGGGCTTGCCGAATTGCCGGGCCCCCGCAAGAATCTTTTCCCCGTCCGGGATCGGGCCGTTGTATCCGAGAATCATCGCGCCCACCGGTATCCCCTGTGGCGCGGTCAAAAGCGCTGCATAAGCCTCGGCCTCGTCGGGCAGTGTGGCGCAGAAATCGCGGTAGAAGCGGAGCATGTCACGAGCTTGGTCCAGCGGATAGAGGACCAGACCGCCCAGCACCTGCGGGACCTCGTGCACCCGGTACTCCAGGGATGTGATGACGCCGAAGTTGCCGCCGCCGCCGCGAAGCGCCCAGAACAGATCGGGATGATCCGATGCGCTGGCTTTGCGGAACTGCCCATCCGCCGTCACGACGTCGGCCGAGATCAGGTTATCGATCGTGAGTCCGTGTTTGCCCATCAACCAACCTAGGCCGCCACCGAGCGTGAGCCCTACGATACCGGTATTGGAAACGGTACCACCCGTTGTGGCGAGTCCAAACGCCTGCGTCTCGTGGTCCAATTCCCGCCAGATCACTCCACCCTCGGCCCGCACCGTTCGTGAAGCCGGGTCCACGCGAATGCCCTTCATCGTCGACATATCAATCACCAGGCCGCCATCGTTGGTGCCGTAACCCGGCGCGCTGTGGCCGCCATCGCGAATAGAGAGCCTCAGCGAGTGCGTCCGGCCGAAGCTCACGGCTCGCTGCACATCGGCGACGCCTGCGCACCGCGCGATGAGCGCGGGCCGCCGATCGACGTTGCCATTCCAGACACGCCGCGCGCTCTCGTAAGCGGCGTGATCACGCAAGATCAAGTCGCCGCGCAAGGCGCTTCGAAATGCCGTGATCGTTTCGTCGTCGAGAGTGATGCTTACGCCGTCCGTAGTCATCAGAGTCGTCATCGATTACTTGACTCCTGTCGGTGCGGCCACGGGGAATTTGTCGCCGTATGCTTGCTGCCACGAAATGACGGGATTGCGCAAAATGCCGATCTTCTCGATCTCGCATTCGATGACGTCTCCGGGCTTTAGGTACCACGCTTTCGGATCCGCGCTGAACGCCGCAACCCCGGACACGGTGCCGGTTGAAACGATGTCACCCGCGCTGTAGCCCATGGCGGAATAATGAGCAATGATCTGCGGAATTTTCACGGACATCTTCTTCGAATGCGACTTCTGGCGGACCTCGCCGTTCACCCGCAATTCCATATCGAGATTGTGCGCGTCGGGAATTTCGTCAGCGGTGACGATCCACGGTCCAACCGGACAGAATGTATCGATACCTTTACAGAAACTGAACACGCCGGATTTCATCTCACGCCTTTGAATATCACGCGCCGTGACATCGTTGAAGATGACATAGCCGCCGATGTAGTCCGACGCTTCCTCAGCCGAGAAATGTTTGCCTGCCTTTTTCAGTACCACTGCGAGTTCGAGTTCGTAGTCAATCTCCTGCGTCAGATGCTCCGGAAAAATGATCGGCTCATCCGGTCCGATAATCGCGTCCACATTCTGGAAGAAGACGATCCATGGTAGAACGGGATGAGAAAAGCCGGCCCGCTGGGCTTCGACATGATGCTCGCGGAAGTTGCCCGCAGTATGAAAAAACTTTTTGGGTATGATCGGAGCCCGAAGTTTGATTGAACCTCTCGGCCGCAAGACAACTTCGCCCGACGGCCCTTTTGCTCGAGCGCCGAGTTCCTGGACGTACTCGAACGCCTTTCGCGCCAGCGCCAGGCTCTGATCTCCGCCTTCAAAAAGTCCGCGCATATCATTCGGAAGCCGGGCCTGGGCGATGCGGTAATAAGCGCCTTCTTTCTCGACGTCGCGCAAGTAGAGGGCAGCCGCCGTGCCCAGATCCACGACCTGATCATCGGCTGTGAGAGCGCCGATTCGCCTTTCACCCTCCGCAGTTTCGAACGTCACCAAACGCATTGCTTGCCTCCTTACAATCAAAACCCGGCGCCGGAGAGCCAACCTTTCGCGAGGCCGGCCGGCGCAGAAAGATGGCAGACTGAACAATTCTTTGGATCTGCCGCATACCGCCGGGAGCGGCTGTGGATGGAGTGCACACGAACCTCGAGCGCATTGTCATTCTCAAATGAGAGCGCCACATGACATGCAAAACACGCGCGACGGTCG
>MNKP01000210.1:18070-18901 GCA_001920875.1 Acidobacteria bacterium 13_1_20CM_2_55_15 | reverse complement strand
CCTGATCTTAATGGCCAGTTTCGGGGCGGGTTTTACCTGGGGCAGCCTCCTGCTCCGCTGGGAAATTTAACAAAAATTTTCAAAAAACATGTATTTTTCCACCCCTCTCGACAGTCTTATGTTTGAGAAGGACAATTTTTCATAAAGAAGCCGCATCGGCAATCGTGTCTGCTACTGTCCCTGGCTGGCGAAACCAATGATTAACCGATGCGGCTTTTGGTTTGTATCGCCAGGGTGCAGCAGAGAGACCCCGCTTCCGCACCCGGCCGCAGGGAGTCGATGGCCGCCCATCGCCAGTTCGGATGGCTCGGTCTTCCCGCCAAAGACGCTTCCCAAAGTTCCATCTGCAAGAGATATAGCCGCCGCATTTGTCTGCCGGAAGCCACTTTACACACCAAGGTCAAATCGACGCCGAGCTTGTCACGGCCTATGCGGCCGATCAAATCGTTAATCGTTTCGGAAGGGCGAAGGGTGCCGGCAGGCAGGCCCCATACACCTGGCAACTCGTCGTCATCATCGGGACGGCGCACGGAAAGCACTTTGTCGCCGTTGAAGATCATCACAGCGACCGAATGTTTGACGGGAATCAACATCTAACCCTTATCAAAAGTCCGGAGCCAATTGCCGAACTGCCAAAGATCCCGAATCACCATCGTCCATGGCGGGCGCTGTTTGCCGTATGCGGTTCTTAGCCGCCATCGGACATACGCCGCAGGCGGAACAGGGATAAACGGCCGCTTGCGATACCAATCGCGCGGAATCAACCGGCAATAGAACCGAAAGAGAGCGCAAGCAATCGCCAACTGTTTCATTTCTTTAGCGTCGGGCCCA
>MNKP01000210.1:0-17993 GCA_001920875.1 Acidobacteria bacterium 13_1_20CM_2_55_15 | reverse complement strand
CGCTCGTCAGCTTCATCTTGCACTCTGCATGTCCTGTTCATAGACTGATTTTGCCCTGCCCACTATCCCACCACAATCACATGCTTTTCAAAACTCGTAGTGCTGCGGTTTACGGAATCGAAGCTTACCTGGTCGATGTCGAAGTCAATATCTCCACGGGAGGCAACGGACAGTTCATCATCGTCGGCCTTCCGGATACCGCCGTCCGGGAGTCCAGGAATCGCGTCCTTCCTGCGATCCGCAACAACGGATTCGGCGCGCCCTATCAGCGTATTGTCATCAATCTGGGCCCGGCGGATGTGAAGAAAGAGGGTTCTGCATTCGACCTTCCCATGGCCGTTGGAATCCTGGGTGGACATGGATTGCTGGCCAAACAAGATGTCTCGGATTATCTGATGGTGGGCGAACTGTCACTCGACGGGAAACTGCGTCCCGTCAAAGGCGTCCTATCCATCGCCATGCTGGCCAGGGACCAAAAGATTCCTCATGTGCTCGTCCCGCTGGGTAACGCCCGCGAAGCGGCCGTAGTCGACGGCGTGGCCGTGTATCCGGTTCGAACCCTCACCGAAGTCGTCGAATTTATCAATGGAACGCGATTGATCGATCCGGTCCGCAGCGACCTGCATTTCGACCATCAGGAATCACAACGCCGTACTGAAGATTTCCGTGACGTCCGTGGCCAATTCCACGCCAAACGCGCAATCGAAGTCGCCATGGCCGGCGGACACAACATGCTGCTTGTAGGAAGTCCCGGAGCGGGAAAGACCATGCTCGCCAAACGTATCCCCACGATTTTGCCGCCGATGACCTTCGCGGAGAGTTTGGAAACCACACGAATCCATTCCGTAACAGGCCTGCTCCCTTCCGAGACCGGCCTGATCACCACCCGACCGTTTCGCTCGCCGCATCACACCATTTCCGATGCTGGTCTTGTCGGCGGCGGGCCGATCCCTCGGCCCGGCGAGGTCAGCATGGCACACAACGGCATACTCTTTCTGGACGAGCTTCCGGAGTTTCCCCGTAATGTTCTGGAGGTTCTCCGGCAACCTCTGGAAGATCGAAAAGTCACGATTGCACGCGCCCAAATGACCCTGACGTTTCCGGCCTCATTTGTTCTTGTCGCGGCAATGAACCCTTGCCCTTGCGGCTTCGCCAATGACTTTCGCCGCGAATGCTTTTGCACTCCGCCCCAGATCCAACGCTACATGTCGAAAATCTCGGGACCGTTGATGGACCGCATCGACATTCAAGTCGATGTTCCTGCAGTTCCCTACAAGGATCTCGCCGGTCCGCGCCAGTCAGAATCTTCCGAAACCATCCGCCATCGCGTGATTGCAGCGCGGAATACACAACTCCGCCGGTTCTTCGACGAACACATTTACTCGAATGCGCAAATGGGTCCGCGCCACATTCGCAAGTACTGCGTGCTCACGCCGGAATGCGAAAAGATTATGGAGAATGCGGTCACGAAACTCGGCTTCTCGGCCCGAGGCTACGACCGCATTTTGAAAGTCTCAAGGACGATTGCCGACCTCGAAGGCGCCGAAGATCTGGAACCGAAACATCTTTCCGAAGCGGTCCAATACCGGACGCTGGATCGCAATCTGTGGGTGTAGTCGTGAATCGCCGTGAATTTTTCTTAGCTTTATTGTTGCAGAGCCGGTCCGCTTCAGTTGAAGTCGCGGTCATGGAAGTCTTCTCTGCATCCGATGGACCGGCGGCCTTCCTCGTCCATCACGCCAGCGAATCCGCGCGCAACACTTTCGGCCAGTGGCTTCGCGCGCATGACGGGGCGCGCATTCGGTGCCGGCTGCGAAGTGGAATCACCGTCAATGGCCAAATTTTCCGTGTGAAGATGTGCTTCGGCCGAGGTTTGATCCTCACGCGTGCCCCTGTGGCGATCCATCCGAAAGATGTCGTGCTCCTCAATTAATGGCAACCCGTTCGCCAAGCCGATATCTACACTGCATGACCGCCGGGTGCATTCACAAAAAATGTTAATGCCCCGCCGCCGCGTTGCCGATTTAACACTATAGGAACGGTATCGCAGGGACCGAAAGATGAAAAAGCGCTTAGGGGATATCCTGGTTCAACAGGGAAGTCTTTCCAAGGAAGCCTTGAACCGGGCGATCGCACTACAAAATCAAAAAGAGATGCGCCTCGGCGAGATCCTGTTGCAAGACGGATTCGTTGCCAAAGGAGAGATCGCCGCCGCCCTGGAACAGCTGCAGGGGATTGCTTACGCGGAATGTCCACCGGCGTCAGTCGATGCGACGGTCCTGGAGCGCGTCTCTCATGCGGTTGCGCTGCGATGCTGTGCTCTGCCACTGGCGATCCGGGGTAAAGAGTTAGTCGTTGCGATGGCCGAGCCGCAGAACCTGACATTCGTGAACGAACTCCGATTCCGCGCCGGCATGGAAATCTCGAGGCGGTTTAGCTTTCGCCACGACGTTCTTCTCGGAATAAAAAAATTCTACGGGGACGGTGATCCGGAGAGTGTTCAGGAATCGGAGCCGGGCGACGATGTCGACCTAAGCCAGCGTGAACCCGGCGTGGCGGATATGGAATTCATCACCGCCGACTCCCGCGAGGAAAGCAACGCCGCGATCAAGGAGCTGAATTCCTCCAGACAGCGGACTCCGGCGGTGCGCTTCGTTTCCAACATCCTGGCATTGGCGGCGCAGAAGGGGGCCAGCGATATTCATATCGAGCCGCGCGTCGGCAACACGATTGTCCGCATCCGTGTGGACGGTATTCTTCGCGAGCTCATGACCATTCCTTCGGACATTCAGACGTCCGTGACCTCGCGCATCAAGATTCTAGCCAATCTGTTCAACTTTACCGACTCATTTTGGTGAGAAAATCGCGATCCGTATTCTCGATCCACGTGCCGCAGTCATTACACTCGACAAGCTGGGCTTGCCGGATTACCTAGCCGCGGATATCCGCCGCATATTGTCAAATCCGCAGGGAATGCTGTTGGTGACCGGGCCAACCGGATCGGGAAAGTCCACCACGCTTTATGCCGCACTCAATCTACTACGGTCGCCCGGCAGCAATATCATCACGGTGGAAGATCCCGTGGAATACATGCTGGAAGGAGTGAACCAGGTCCAGGTGCATCCGAAGGCCGGCCTCACATTTGCCGGTTGCCTGCGCTCGATACTCCGTCAGGATCCGGACATCATCATGGTTGGTGAGATCCGCGATGGCGAAACTGCGGAGATCGCGCTGAAGGCGGCCCAGACCGGTCACATGGTGCTTTCTACCTTGCATACCAATGACAGCGTCGCCGTCATTACCCGGCTCCTGGATCTGGGAGTGCCGGCATACCTGATTGCATCTTCGGTAACGGGCGTCCTGGCCCAGCGCCTGGTCCGGAAACTGTGCCATTGCCGTAGAAAAACAGCAGCCAGCAGCGATTTCATTCAGCAGCTTGAAAGCATCGGCGTTTCCGATTTCCACAGCTTTACTTATGAATATCATCCGGTGGGATGCGCGCTCTGCGATAACACCGGTTACAAAGGGCGCCTCGGTATTTACGAACTGCTGCCTCTTGAAGGACCGATTCGCGAGGCCATCTACTCAGGCGCGCGCGCCGAAGACGTTAAATCTCTCGCACGGGCGGGCGGTTTCCGAACGATGCAGGAGGACGCATTCCAGAAAGTGCGAGAGGGTGTGACCGCCCATGCCGAAGTCCGCCGTGTCATTCTGTTCGATTCCGCCAAAGTTGAACGATGCGAAAGTTGTTCTCGCGAGGTTATGGCGACATTTGCATATTGTCCATTTTGCTCCGCCGGCCGCGGCACCGTGGACAGGTCCATAAGTCCGGCAAAATTCCAATTCATGAGGGAATATGAAAAAGCTTGAGAATCGTGAGGTCAATCGCCATCAACTGCTTGGCGATCTTTCTCTCATCTACGAAGGCACCACCGAAGAGATTCAGGTAACCTTGCCGGATTTAAGCACACACGGAATGTTCATCCCCACGCGGCGACTCTTTCCCATCGGATCCGTCCTCAAGGTACGGTTT
The DNA here is from genome assembly GCA_001920875.1 of Acidobacteria bacterium 13_1_20CM_2_55_15. Taxonomy (GTDB): domain Bacteria; phylum Acidobacteriota; class Terriglobia; order 20CM-2-55-15; family 20CM-2-55-15; genus 20CM-2-55-15. Next base: position 13,960 of record MNKP01000210.1, on the reverse strand, counting down.
TCGTTACCCCGCTCCGGGTTTCAGGTGAACGCGCGAGCCGAGGTCCGGCACATCATACCCGATTCCGGCATCGGCGTGGAGTTCGTGCAACTTTCCCCTCGACGTTCACAGCCGCTCAAAGACAAGAGTTTTTGATTAGTTCGATCTATCGCGAGAAAATGGTTCCATGAAAGGCCGGCGGGGCTTGCTTTTGGTAAATACGGGCAACGGCAAAGGGAAGTCGACCGCCGCGTTTGGCATTGCGCTTCGCGCGATTGGGCAGGGGCTTCGCGTCTCGATCATCCAATTCATCAAAGGCAAGTGGAAGACAGGCGAGCTTCAGAGCGCGCAACGCATCGGTCTGGAAATGATTCCCATGGGAAAGGGATTTACCTGGGAGAGCGCAAACCTGGATGAAGATAAATCTCTGATGCGCGAAGCTTGGGCCTTGGCTTCGCAAAAAATCTTGTCAGGCCAGTACGATTTAATTATTCTCGATGAGTTGAATTACGTTTTGGGTTACGGTTATCTTCCGGTTGAGGATGTGATTCGCTGCTTCCAAAGCCGTCCGGCGCATGTTCATGTTGTGGTCACGGGCCGTAATGCTCCAGAAGAAGTGATTTCGATTGCGGATTGCGTCACGGAAATGCGGGAGATCAAACATCCCTACCGGAACGGGATTCCAGCACAGAAAGGTATCGACTACTAGACAAACACGCTGAATGCACGGGAAGGCGGTGAAAATCCGCCACTGCCCCGCAACTGTAAGCGGTACAAAACAGTCGAGCGTTCGTCACTGCATCGCAAAGCGCATGTGGGAAGGCGAGCGCGACACAGGCACCGCAAAGTCAGGAGACCGGTTCAGCGGAAACATGGGAACTCTTTTCCGAGGGGGAAAAGATCATGTCCACTCTCAGCCTCCTGTTCTTTCTGCTTCTGTCTCCGTCCGAACACTTCCAAGGCATCGTTGAAGATCCAACGGGTGCTGCAATCGCGGGTGCAAAAGTCCAAATATCCGGTCCGAGCTTCATTCGGGAAACCTATACCGATAGCAACGGACGGTTCATCTTCGACGAGGCATTGCCGGGCGATTATTCGATTCTGATTACTGCCGCAGCGTTCGCTCCGTACAGCGCGTCGATTCGCCTTCCCGCCGGCACCTTCGCGGTCACGCTACAGATTGCGCCGCGCGGCGAGGACGTTCTGGTTACGGCGACTCGCGTCGAGACTCCACTGAGCATGTTGGGAGTTTCTGCCACTGCCTTCGATCACGATCATATCGCTCAACAACAATCGCCTCCCGTCTATGAACTGTTGCGGGAAGTTCCCGGCATGGCCGTGGCCCAAACCAGCCGGCGCGGTGGCACAGCTGCGGTCTATACGAGAGGCGGTGGTAAGAATGCCAATCTCATGTTGGTCGATGGCGTCCAGGTGAACGAGCCTGGAGGCGATTTCAGTTTCGCTCACCTCACATCGACAAATATCGAGCGCGTGGAGACTGTCCGCGGTCCGCAGAGCGCGGTTTATGGCTCCAACGCAGCCGCTGCCGTTATTCAGGTCATCAGTCACCGGGGCAGCGCAGACGATGGCATCGCGAGCGCGTTTGGCTCTTTTGAAGGTGGAAATTTTTCGACTTATCGTTACCGCACGGGGTTTTCCGGCGCGCTGAGGATGTTTGATTACTCTTTGGGAGCAGAGCGCATCGGAACTCAGGGCACGTACGTAAATGACTCCTACCGTAATCTGACGCTCGCTGAAAATCTCGGCTACCGATTCAGCGATAGATCTCAGGTCCGGTTGACGTTACGAACAATTGGCAGTTGGGTCGGCGTTCCTAACAAGGTCGGGTTCGGGTTACTCGACCCGGATGCATTCCGTACCGGCGCAAACACCATCGGCGGATTGCGTTATGAGCAGAACACGGAAAATTTTTCGCACCGGATACAACTCGGACTTACTCGCTTCCGAGATTACTTCCAGGATAACCAGGGCGAAGGTCCATTCAATATCGGTGCCGTCGTGGAGGGTACAACGGGCGCGCGTGGAACCGAGGGCGTGCGCTTGGTACGGTTGTTGTCCGCTGGGGAGCTGTCGTCCTCAAATTTTGTTATTCCCAACGGTGCGCGAGTCGTTCGCCGGACGGTATTCATCAGCGCCTCGGCTCCATCGAAAACCATTACCGAGCGACGATCGGCGGGATATCAGGGAAACTGGAGTTACTCGTCCCATAATTCGATCGTCTTTGGCTACGACTTCGAGCAGGAGCGTGGCGTTACGGATATCGCCCCACCGCTCCGAAACAATCACGGTCTGTTCGCGAATCACCAACACAGCGTGGGCACGAGACTGTTTTTTACCGAGAGCGTCAGACTCGAAGACAACTCGGTCTTCCACAAGAAGGCCACACCGCGATTTGCCGCTTCATATCTGCTTACGTCAACAACCCGCTTGAAGGCGAGCACCGGTGCGGGAATTTCGGAACCCAGTTTCTTGCAGAATTTTGCGCACGATCCCAACTTCATCGGCAATCGGAATCTTCGCCCGGAACGTTCGCAAAGTGTGGAAGCAGGAATCGAGCAGCACTTCTTTGGTTCGCATTTCGTGACTGACGCGACGCTGTTTGCGAATCGTTTTCGGGATCTGATTGTTTTTGTTTCTTTGCCGGCGCCACAGCCGGGAACTTGGGTCAATCTGGAAGCAAGCCGTGCCGAAGGCATCGAATGGAGCACGCGGCTCGAACTATCGTGGTTGCGGCTTCGCGGCCAATATACGTTTCTCGATACGCGTGTCACCTCAGCCGCCTCACCGGCGAGTGCTTCGACGGGAACCGGGCAGGAATTGCCCCGCAGGCCGCGGCATTCCGGCGCCGCCGATGTCACCGCCGTCCTTCGGCATGGATTCGTCACTCTGAACACGACTTTTGTGGGTGAACGCCAGGATTCGGATGGAGTGGGCTTTGGAATTGTCCGTAATCCCGGATACCAACGAACCGATCTAGGCGGGAGCTATTCGCTGCGGCCATGGCTTGATGTATTCATTCGGGTCCAGAATGTTTTCAATCGCCGGTACGAAGAGGTACTTGGCTACACCGCTCTCCCTCGCAATGTGCTTGCCGGCATGACCTTCCGTTGGAGGCATCGATGAGACGGAGCCTGATGATTCTCGGAACCGCGTCGCACGTCGGGAAGAGCATTATCGTGACGGCGCTTTGCCGGGTGTTTCGTCAACGCGGTTTGCTGGTGGCTCCATTCAAGTCGCAGAACATGGCTCTGAATTCGTTCGTTTGCCGCGACGGTAGCGAGATTGGACGTGCTCAAGTCGCTCAGGCCGAAGCTGCAGGGGTTGAGCCGGAATCGGATATGAATCCAATTCTCCTCAAGCCGGCTACGGATCGAAAGATTCAGATCGTGCTGCACGGCCGTGTCTATCGAACAATGACGGCATCGGAGTACTACGAGCAAAAACCGTTCTTTTTTAAGGAGGCTCTGGAGAGCTTCAACCGCCTCGCACAGAGATTTGATGTCGTCTTAATCGAAGGCGCCGGAAGCGCCGTGGAGTTGAACCTCAAAGATCGCGATATCGTCAATCTCCCCTTTGCGAAAGCCGCCGGCAGCCGCGCTGTGCTGGTGGCCGACATCGATCGCGGAGGAGTATTCGCCGCGATTGTCGGGACGTTTACTCTCTTAGAAGACGACGAGCGCGACCTCGTTCGGGGATTCATCATCAATCGTTTTCGAGGCGACCTCCGCCTATTCAACGGAGGGCCGGAGTTGTTGGAACAGCACACCAGGCGTCCCTGCTTCGGCGTGTTGCCGTACATCGAATCTCTCCGCATCGACCAAGAGGACAGCGTGTCGCTCGACGAACGGGCGGTACCTCACGGAGCGTTTAGCGTTGGGGTCATCCGGCTGCCGCACATTTCCAATTACACGGACTTCAATGCGCTCGAAACGATCCCCGATGTCGCAGTGGAATATCTGACTGAACCCACAGCCGCGGTCGACCTTTTGATCATTCCCGGAACAAAAAATACGATCAGCGACCTGCAGTGGCTTTACGAGCGAGGCTTCAAGCCGTTGTTGTTCCAAACGCTGGAACGTGGCGGATGGGTGCTGGGCATCTGCGGTGGATATCAAATGCTCGGACGAAAGATATCCGACCCCTTTGGCGTCGAAGAGGGTGGATGCCTGGAAGGACTTCGATTGTTGCCTGCCGAAACCGAACTCGGCCGCGAGAAGGTGACGGTTCAATCGCAAGGCTGCTCCTTCCTTGGCACTTCCGTTTCCGGATACGAGATCCACATGGGCAGAACCGAGCCGGTCGAATCTGTCGATCCGTTCATTCGGAAGCAAGACGGAACAGCCGATGGAATCGTTTGCGGCAGGATCGCCGGGACGTACTTTCATGGCCTTTTCGACAACCCGGAATTTACGCAGGAGTTTCTTTCGCTTGTAGCGAAGAGCCGCCGGCTCACCTGGCGCCCACCGAACTTCCGTTATTCAAAGGACGAGCAGTACGACCGCCTCGCGGCGGCGGCTATAGACCATCTCGACATCGATCGAATCTACGAGTTGCTCCAATGATCGAAGCGACCACAGCCGAATTCGCCATAGCAGTTATGCTGGATCTCATCATCGGAGATCCTCGATGGTTGCCCCACCCGGTCGAAGGCATCGGCTTCCTCGTTCGCCGGTTCGAACGGTTGTTGCGAAGAATCATGCCTTACGAGCGAGCAGCAGGCTCGGTACTGGTATTCATGGTTCTGTCGGTCAGCCTGGTCTTCACGGCCGCCACATTGCGATGGGGAAGATCTCCTGTTGCCGTCTATTGGATCTTCAGTTGCCTTGCACTGCGCAGTCTCGATCAACACGCCCTTCGAGTCATCGAAGCCCTGCGCTCCGGAAATCTTAATGTTGCCCGAAATCTCGTCGGACAGATCGTTGGGCGTGACACGGACAAGTTGTCCGAAAATGAAATCACGCGCGCCGTCTTTGAAACAGTTGCGGAGAACCTCAGCGACGGTATTGTTGCGCCGTTGTTCTTCCTCGCCCTCGCCGGCATTCCCGGCATGGTTGCCTACAAGGCGATCAACACGATGGACTCCATGATTGGCTATAAAAACGAAAGTTACATTCGATTCGGTTGGGCAGCCGCCCGGCTAGACGATCTGGCCAACTATATGCCGGCTCGTATAACGGCGGGATTTATCGTCCTGAGTGCGGCACTGTTGCGGCTTCGATGGCGAAGTGCGGCTGCGATAATTTTGCGAGACGCCCGGTTGCAACCTTCTCCAAACGCGGGCTATCCGGAAGCCGCGCTCGCCGGAGCCTTAGGCGTGCAGCTAGGCGGCTTGAATTACTACTTCGGTTGTCCCGTGCACAAACCGTTTCTCGGCGATCCGATTGACGAACTGCAGTGGAGTCGCTTCGCAACTGTCCGGTGGTTGACGTATGGCGTCGCGGCATTTTCGTACCTGGCGTTAGGCATATGGCTTCAGTTCTAAATCATGGCGGTCGAGCGCTCGCGTTCGCGCGTGAGCGCAATTTGGATTATCGGGACGTCTTGGATTTCAGCGCCAATATCAATCCACTTGGACCTTCTCCAAAGGCCATTGCTGCCCTTCAAGAATCTTTGGATACCATCGCAGTCTATCCGGAAGAGATGCCCACCCGCTTTGTGCGTTGTCTATCCAATGAACTGGGCGCACCTGCCGGTCAAATCCTGACGGGCAACGGAGCAACGGAACTGATTTATTTTTGGTTGAGAACCACGCGCCCGCAAAGCGCGACCTTGATTGTGCCGGCGTTTATGGAATACCGCCGCGCCCTGGAGAGTGCGGGAGCTGCAGTCACGGTAACCGCGTTGCGGCCCGAGGATCATTTTCGATTACCGATCATCCAGCCGGTCAGTGATGTAGTGATCCTGACGAATCCGAACAATCCGACAGGCGCATACGTTCCGCCTGAACCGCTATTGGACTGGCTTGGACAGATTTCCGGATCAACGCAGATTTTGCTGGACGAGGCGTTTATTGAATTTACCGGCCAACCTTCAATGGTCCGGTATATCGGGAAATTCCCGAATCTCTGGGTTCTGCGGTCGATGACCAAGTTTTACGCCATTCCCGGCCTACGATTGGGGTACCTCGTCGGAGAAGGCGTGCCATCGCTTATGCAGTCCCGCGAACCCTGGCAAGTCAACAACCTCGCTGAGATTGCGGGTATCGCGAGTCTGGCTGATCGTTCCTATCAAGAGGCTACCCTGCAGCTTGTGCAGCGGGAAAGGATCTGGCTGTGGAAACAGCTTCAAGGTCTTGCTCACGTTCGCGGATTTCCGACGGCAGCGAACTTTTTCTTCGCGCGTTGTGACACCCATCGGATGTTGGACGAACTGATCGCCGCTCTCGCTGAGCAGCACATCTTGATTCGGGATTGCCGACGAATCGAGGGTGTCGACGGCTCTTGCGGCTCTTGCTTTCGATTTGCGATCAAGAAACGTGAAGAGAACATGCGTCTGTTGAATTACCTCAGGAGAATTTAGATGTGGCTGGTCTTATTATTCGCGCTCGCATCGCATCGGATCGTGTCCACGGCTCCAAGTGTTACGGAAATTCTTTTTGCGCTCGGCGCGGGTGATCAAGTCGTTGGCGACACGCTCTATTGCAATTACCCGGAGGCCGCCAAAAGCAAGCCGAAAATCGGAGGCTACGCGACACCGAACATTGAGCTGATTCTCGCGCTCAACCCGGACCTTGTTTTCGTGAACGACAGCCAAACGAATGTGGTGGCGGCTCTCCGCCAGACTGGACGCATCGACGTCATTACTCTGCATCCGGATAGTGTTTCGGGCATTTATCGATCGATCCAGATTATCGCCGAGAAGATCGGAATGCCGGAACGAGGCACGAGGCTGGTTCAATCCATCGATAACGAGATCCATCAAAATACCGGTCGCACGAATCGAGCTCCCAAGCCGAAGGTATTGTTTGTGGTTGGTCGTACGCCAGCCACCGTTGCGGGTCTCGTTGTGGTTGGCCGCGGGAGTTACCTGAACGAACTGATCGAATTGGCCGGTGGCGTCAATGCGGCAACCGATGTTGTCTTGCAATACCCGCGATTCTCCTTCGAAGAAGTGATTCGTCGTGATCCAGACATCATTCTGGATATGGGGCATGACCACATCGTCACGGAATCCGAGAGACAAGTGGTGAAGCAAGTCTGGCAGAAGTATTTCTTCCTTCGCGCAGTTCGCCACGACGCCGTATTTCCCATATCAGGTGAATATTTTGTGACGCCTGGTCCGCGCGTCGGTGAGGCTGTCCGCGAACTGCGGAGGATCTTCTCACGATGATTACGCTGATTACTGGGGGAGCACGCAGCGGCAAGACGCGCCATGCGCTCGTATATGCCGGCTCAAAGGATCCGAAAACGTATATTGCCACGTCGGAACGTCTGGACGACGAAATGCGCGAGCGCGCCGCACGCCATCGCGCAGAACGGGGTGCTCAGTGGGACACGATCGAGGAAGCGTATGACCTATCGGAAAACTTGAGAAGACTGGAAGGGGTTGTCGTCATCGACTGTCTGACTGTTTGGCTGTCCAACTGGGTTCTGCGCGCCGAAGACCAAGCCGGAAAACAGATTGAATTGTTGTGCCGTACCCTGCGTGTTGCCGAAGCCGAGGTTGTGGCGATTACAAACGAAGTCGGGTGGGCCATTGTCCCGGACAATGCATTAGCTCGCCGCTTTCGGGATCATTCCGGCCTTATGAACCAGCGCGTGGCTGAAATTGCGGACCGCGTTTTACTGATGGTCTGCGGCATTCCGCTGCAGGTGAAATGATGGGATTTCGTGTGGCCGTGCAATTCCTGACGAGGCTGCCGGTCCGCACAGAAACTCTTACGGCACCCCGCATTGCGTCTTCTTATTACTTCTATCCGGCAATCGGATTCGCCATCGGGCTGGCCGCCGCCATCCTCCGGCGCGCATTGACCTTAATATTTCCGGATTCCTTTTCAATTGTGATCATACTGGGTTTCCTCGTGTGGGTGACAGGCGGACTGCACGAAGATGGTTTGGCGGACGTAGCCGACGCCGCAGGCGGCTGGACGCGTGAAGAACGATTCCAGATTATGAAGGACGCCCGCATTGGAGCATTCGGCGCCATCACATTGATCCTCTGCGTACTCGCTAAATATGCGGCGCTCACATCCATGAATCCCGCCCGGCTCGACGCCGCACTCATGACGGCGCAGATTCTTGGGCGTTGGGCCTTTCTTCCTCTCGGATATTTCACTCCATATAGCCACGACGGTCTCGGTTCGGAATTCGCAAAGAGAATAGAAACCAACACACTCATTGTGACAACCCTATACAGCGGCGCCCTCGTGATCCTGATCTCTCGCGTTTCCGGCGCTGTTGCATTCTGTGTTGCAGGAATTGTGGTCGCTGTTGCCTCGACATACTTTCGCCGTTGGATCGGCGGGATTACGGGTGATTGTTTTGGAGCAACTTTTCACTTTGTGGAGATCGCAACCTATGCCAGTTTCCTTGCCTGAGATTCAAAGCCCCGATGGTCAGCTCCGCTCTCTATTGCAGCGGCGGCTCGATAACCTCACGAAGCCGACAGGGAGCCTTGGGCGGTTGGAAGAGTTCGCCCGTGAGTTCGGCGTTATGAGGGGATCAGTGGATCTCGTTCTGAATAAGCAGGCGATCTTCACGTTTGCGGCCGACCATGGAGTATCGCGTACCGGCGTTAGCGCCTATCCCCGCGAAGTGACCGCACAGATGGTTTTCAACTTCTTGCGCGGAGGTGCCGCCATCAATGTCTTGTGCCGTCATTACGGCATCGAGAACGTTATCGTCGATGTCGGCGTCGATTACGACTTTCAGGAGCGGCCCGGCCTCGTTTCGAAAAAGGTACGCCGAGGCACCGAGAACTTCGTCGAGCATCCGGCGATGACCGAGGAGGAGGCGATTCGAGCCATTCAGGTCGGAATGGATTGCGCCCAAGGCTACGATCTGATTGGAACCGGCGAGATGGGCATTGGGAATACCACATCCAGTTCGGCCATACTCGCCGTGATTGCCGGCTTGCCGGTTGAAGAGGCCGTCGGGCGAGGTACGGGCGTGGATGACGAACGGATGCGCCATAAGGCCAATCTCATCAGAAAGGCGCTCCATAGCCATCAACCCGACCCGCACGATGCGCTCGATGTCCTTACGAAGATCGGAGGTTTTGAGATCGCGGCGATCGCCGGATTGATTATTGCGGCGGCCTCGCGGCGCATCCCCGTTGTTGTCGATGGTTTCATTTCCGGTGCCGGCGCAATGATCGCCACAAAGTTGGCGCCGGAATCGCGACAGTTTATTTTCTTTTCACACCTGTCGCGAGAACGAGGCCACCTCAGAATGATGGAATACTTCAGTGCTCGGCCGATTCTCGATCTGGACATGTGTCTGGGCGAGGGAACGGGCGCCGCTGTCGCTATGAGTATCATCACGGCCGCTGTTCGCCTCTATCAAGAAATGGCAACTTTCGAATCCGCGTCTGTTTCTCGGGGCTGAAAAACGGCAACTGTAGGGGCGCTCTATTTCTTGAGGCTGCGCGCTGCCGCGCTTGCGCTTTCGCGGAGCGCTCGTTCTTCAGGTTCAGTCAACGGTCTCCGGATACTTCCACTTTGTGATAGTCCCATGCTGCAGGCTGACGTTGTTCTCTTCGCAGGAGTACTCCATGATCACGTCGTTCGCGGGCTTCAAGGTCCACGTCCTTACGTTCATCCAATCGTGAGTGTAGGCCTTCGGATCATGAACCGTCACCGTGTGCAAGATCGTACGCGAGTCGGTACGGGTGAAGGTGTTGATGAACTTCATATCCTTGCTGTGAGGATGCCCGATGGTGTCGAGCCTCGTGTATCCGTTAAAGCCCGTCGTCTCGATGACAAGCGTGTCACCGTCCCAGTGTGCGGTGGAAACTCCCGTCCAGCTCGGCGGCAAGTCTGCCGGCCATTTAAAATTCGGATCCAATGAGATCCAGTGGAACCATGTATTCTGCTCGAAGAGAAACGCGAAGGCGCCGTTACTGTGGACGATCTGGACTCCATGTGGAGAGTTGATGTTGCGCGACATTCCGAAAGGCAGACAACTTCCCGCGTAGTCCCCGTTCTTCTCCGGATCATATTCTTTCCACTGCTTCAATCCCCACTCGGTGTACGGAAGATCGTAGGTCTTCGGCTGCCCTTTGGCATCGAGCAACGGCTCACCTTTATGCGGCCAGTCGAATGGCAGACGCGTCGTTGGATCGAGAGCACTAGCCCCCTTCGGGCCGGCCATGTTGGGCGTATATGGATTGTTCCAATGGCCGCTGAAGTCCGGTTTGCCGTCTGAAAGTCGCGGCGTCGGTCCGGCCGGCGGGAGATTGGCCCCGCGTTGTGGGCTACGTCCACCGCCTTGCTGACCGGCTTCTTGAGCGGCGACTCCGAGATTCAACAATAAGACGGCAGCGACGGCCGCCATGAATCGGACTGAATTCCAACGCATTGTCACGTTCAATCTCCTTTCGAGAGGCTATTCCCCGCGATAGCCAGTGTCAAGAAGATGCAATTGCCGGTCGTAGGTATAACTGCGGTCTTTTTTGTTATATTCCCCTCCTCTGCGAGGAGGGGAATACTCATGAAGCAGCCTGTATTAGGAATCGTTGCCACTATCATCGTGATGGCCGTATCCCTCGCCCTCATTTCATTTTTTGACTTTCCGACTTTTGCCGGGTGGGTCTCCTACAGCCTGATGTGCCTTATTCCGATGCAAATAGTCGTGGGCGTCACCTGGGGCACGAATCAGCCGAGTTTCGCTGCGAAACAACGTCAGCCGCTGAAAGGTATTTTGCTGGCGATAACCACAGCCGTGATCGGAGCGATCGTTCTGCCGGCTTCGCTGGCTGTCGCCGGAGGAAATGTGACGCCGCCGGCTCCGATGCTCATGCATGTGACAATCACTTCGGTTGTCGTGACGTTCTGGGGTGCGATCATCTTCGGCGGCTGGCCCTTCAAGGCAGTCATCAGGAATGAAGTTGCCGCAGGTTTGGTCCTGCTCGCTGCATGCTACGTCGTGAATTACCTTCTCTTCAGGATCTTTTTCGACTACGGATTCATGGAAGGCGCGCCGGTTTACGTACGATCGTTAGACCCGCACGGGATGTTCAGTGCTTTGAATATTCTCGTTTTCGAAGTCTCTTTTTTGATCGGGCTTTTCACGATGGCGAACTTCGACCTCTGGCCGCTCACCACGTTTTCCGGTGTGATGCGGCAGCCCTTGCTGGGTATGGTTTGGACGGTAGTCGCGCTTGCCATTGGCGGATTGGCATTCTGGTTCGGCGTAGGCATCATCAAAATGGATGTGATGGCATTTCTGGTCACCGCTCCGGTCCCGTTCATCTTCGGCTCAATTGTCGTTATAAACATGCTGCAGAATTCGCTTTTTGGAAAGCTGGCGCAGCCCCTCAAAGGAATTGCTAATGTCATTGCCGTTATCGTCATCGGAAGCGCGCTGGCGCAAATGTACCGCGCACTCGCGCCGGCCATATCCGGAACGCTTCATGCCGGACCACCGGCCTATGACTTGGAAATCTGGACCGCTTCAGCACTCCTGGCTGTGACGTTCCCGTTCCTCATCTTCTATGCCGAATTTTTCAGATTCTGGCCGTTGTCCAAGAGCGACTAGCAGGACCTTCTCCCAAAGCAGCTTCACGAGCGCGTGCAGCGTCCTGTTCACGGGCGTCGCGATACCGAGTTCTTTACCGCGCTGGACAACGTAACCATTGAGCGAATCAATCTCGGTGGGGTTGCCGCGCGCGAGATCCTGAGCCATCGAGGAAGTCGCATTGGCCATGGCATCGCCGAGCTTGAGCGTCGCCTCCACAAGCTGCTCGACACTGGGGAGAGAAACTCCCGACGCCCTTCCCACGAGGACAACCTCCCGGATCAACTCTTCGACGACGCCACGGGAGAGAGGATTATTCTTAATCGCGCCATAGCGCGATTGGGCCACCGCCGAGATGGCGTTGTAAGCACAATTCATGACCAGCTTCGTCCAGAGTTCGGCGGCAATGTCGTTGGAAATCCGGCAAGAGACATGGGCCGCATCAAACAATCGAGCGATACGACCTAAGTCTTCGCGCCGCGGAATCACGGGTGGAAGCTCTCCAACAACAAGATCGCCCCGGCCATCGTGTTTCACGCGGCCCGGCCCGCTCATGGCAACAGCGACATAGACAACTGCAGGAATCGCAAAGATGCCCGTGGCGCGCCGGATGCGCTCGACATTATCGACGCCATTTTGGAAACTGACGAGAAGAGCGCCTTCCCGCAGATGTGGCGCAATCGCCGCCGCGGCCGTTTCGGTATCGACCGTCTTCACGGACAACAAAACGATGGTTGCCCCACCGACTCTGCCAATTTCAGTTTCTGCTCCCAGACGGACAAACTCCTGAAAATCCTTCCGCTCAAGATACAGGCCATCGCGTTGTATAGCCTCGATGTGATGGGCCCGGCCGATTAGCGTCACGGGAATTCCCGCCCTTGCGAGCATTCCGCCGAAATAACAGCCGACGGCACCCGCACCAACAATTGCTACATGCTCTGGATGCATGGCACCTCTATAATAGGCGGCGAGAACGCTTTTGCCCAAACTCCCCTCCTACCTTAGGAGGGAGTAGCGAGGACCATATGAAAAAGATGCTGTTCGTCGTGTTCGTCGTCGCGGTAATTGTGCCGCTAAGCGCTGCCGCCCAAGATGCCGCGTCGGTGATTGACGCGTCGGCCAAAGCGATGAGTAGCGCGACACTCCAATCGATTCGGTACACGGGGAGTGGTACCAACAATTCCGTCGGCCAGGCCTTCACAGCCGGCGGCCCTTGGCCGCGCTTCAAAGTTACCAAATACGTGGCACTGGTGAATTACACGATTCCCGTCATGCGCCAGGAGATCGTTCGAGTCGACGACGAGAATCCGCCGCGTGGGGGTGGCGCCGGCGGCTACAACCCGGCCACGGGCCAGGGTGGCATCCGTCCGGTTCCCGGCGACATCAACCAAAACCAGAACACGGACGGGCGCACTGAGTCCGGAGCCCTCAACATCTGGCTGACGCCGCACGGATTCCTCAAAGGTGCAGCAGCGAATAGCGCAAAGATATCGGGAACACGCGGTAAGGCCAAACTCGTATCGTTCACGGCGTTTGGTAAATACACGGTCACGGGTACGATCAACGAGCAGAATCTCATCGAGCACGTCGAGACCAAGATCGATGCCGGTTTGGCCGGGGACACGCTCCTCGAAAGTGTTTTTTCGGACTATAAAGATTTCGGCGGCGTGAAGTTTCCGATGCACATCCTGCAACGCCAGGGCGGTCATCCGATCCTCGATATCATGGTTGCCGACGTCGAACCGAACAGCTCGGCAGCGCGCGAATTCACCGGCAATCCCCAGAGGGGCGGCGGGGCCGGTGCACGAGGCGGCGAAGGCGGTCCGGGCCGGATCCAGTCCGAGAAGATCGCTGACGGCATCTGGTTTCTGAATTTGGGCGCGCCGCAGAGCCTGCTCGTTGAATTCAAAGATTACCTCGTCATTATTGAAGGAGGGGCCGGAGACGATCGAACCATGGCGACGATCGCCGAAGCCAAGCGGATGTTTCCGGCAAAGCCGATCAAATATCTCGTCAACACGCACCATCACTTCGACCACTCGGGTGGTATTCGCGCTTATGCCGCCGAAGGGATTCCGATCATCACGCACGAATCGCACAAGCGCTTCTACGAAGAGCAAATCTTCAAGAACCCGCACACACTGAATCCGGATCGTTTGGCAAAGATGCCGCGCGCTGTCATGATCGAGACGATAAAGGATAAGCGAGTTCTCACCGACGGCAATATGACCCTCGAGCTGCACCTGGTTCGCGGGAATTTGCACGCCGAGGGAATGTTGATGGCG
>MNKP01000066.1 GCA_001920875.1 Acidobacteria bacterium 13_1_20CM_2_55_15 | reverse complement strand
TCTGGACCCGGGCAGGAAATACGGTACCAGCTCCGAGTTCTTCAACCTCTCCGTTTGCACGTCGAACGCCGTTAACGCCAGCAAGACCACGGCGCCAATCACCCATCCGCGAATAAATCCGAATGCTGCTCCCAGCATTCGATCCGCCCATTGAAGCTTGGCGAATTTCACGAATTTGGTGATCAGCCAGATGATCACAAATCCCGCGACGAGTGTCGCCAGGAAGATGACGGAGAAACCAAAGAATAGAGCAAGGTTTTCGGTTCTTACAACATCTTTAAACATGTTCGCAAACCCGCGGTAGAACCATGCTGCAAGAAGCAAGGCCGCCAGAACCGTGATCAGTCCTAGAACTTCGCGGATGAAACCTTTTAACCAGCTCATGACGATGGAATAAACGAGTATCGCGATGAGAAGCCAGTCCAGTAGAGTCACTGCAGGTCCCGGCCGGTCAAAATCCGCAAAGCCTCGACGTATTTTGCGCTCGTCGCGCTGACGATATCCGCAGGAAGCTCCGGCGCAGGAGGCTGTTTGTTCCATTGGATACGTTCGAGGTAGTCGCGAACAAATTGCTTATCGAAGGACGGCTGAGGTCTTCCCGGAGAGTATCGATCCGCAGGCCAGAGTCGTGAGGAATCCGGTGTGAGCATTTCATCGACAATCCTGATCTCACCATCAATCGTTCCGAATTCAAATTTCGTGTCGCAGATGATGATGCCGCGCTTGGAGGCGAAATCGACGGCGCGGCTGTAAATCGATAGTGTGAGTTCTTTCAGCTTGCGGATATTGTGTTGACCGACGATCCTTACCGCTTGCTCTTCGGAAATGTTCTCATCGTGACCTGTTTCCGCCTTCGTGGCTGGAGTGAAGATCGGCATCGGCAGCCTGTCGGAATCGCGCAGACCCGATGGTAAGGTAATTCCGCAAACTTGCCCGGTTCTGTTGTAGTCCTTCAGACCCGAGCCGGTTAGAAATCCGCGCGCGACACACTCGATCGGAAATACGATGGCTTTGTTCACTAGCATCGAGCGGCCTTCGAGTTGATCGCGGAACTGGCGGAGTTCTTTCGGATACTCATCGACTTTCGTCGATACAACGTGATTTGGGACGAAATCCTTGAAGTAATCGAACCAGAACGACGACATTTGAGTCAGCACTTTGCCCTTGTTAGGAATCGGCGTCGGCAACACCACATCGAAAGCCGAAAGACGGTCCGTGGCCACGATCAGGAGATATTCGCCAACCGCGTAAATGTCGCGAACCTTCCCGCGGCCGCGAAGCTTTACGCCGGGAAGATCGATCTGCATCATAATTCCCCTCCTCGCAGAGGAAGGCGCGAAGCGCGAGCCCGACAGGGCGAAGCCTCTAGAGTGGACGCGCCACGAAGTGGCGCAGACGGGGTGGTCAGCTCGGCGAAATGTTTCACCGAACTGACCACCCCGGCGCGCCAGCTTCTATTGGGCTGTCGCGCCACCCCTTCTCTGCGAGGAGGGGAATGTCACGCTCACTCCGCATCAGTTCAATTTCACCGAAACAATTTTCGAGATACCGGGTTCTTCCATGGTAACTCCGTACAAGTGGGATGCTGTTTCCATTGTACGCTTGCTGTGCGTAATGACGATGAACTGTGTCGTCGAGCTCATTTCGCGCACCATCTGGGCGAATCGATCGACGTTGGCGTCATCGAGCGGAGCATCGACTTCATCGAGGATGCAAAAGGGGCTCGGCTTATAACGGAAGAGCGCGATCAGCAGCGCCAGCGCTGTCAATGCTTTTTCGCCGCCCGACAACAACAATACATTTTGAAGCTTCTTGCCCGGTGGTTGCGCAACGATCTCCACACCCGCATCGTCCTGCCGCCGCTCGCCATCTTCAGCATTTTCCAATAACCTTAATTCGCCGTGACCGCCGCCAAACAGAGAGACGAATGACTGCTGGAATCCCGCATTGACAGCCTCAAACGCTTCTTTAAATTGGCGGCGGCAAACCGAGTCGATCTCTTCGATCGCCTGCGTGGTGTCTCGAATCGAGTCGAGCAGGTCCTGCCGCTGCGCCGTGAGAAATTGGAAACGTTGCTCAGCTTCTTGATATTCCTCAACAGCCATCATGTTCACAGCGCCCATGGAATCGAGTTTCTCGCGCAGTTCGCGATATTCATCTTCACGGGTTTCCAACTCCGTGGGCGGTAGCGCTTCGAAATAGTTCAGACAAACCGACTCGATGGTCTCGCTCAATTCGTGTATGCAGGTCTCAGCCAGGTGCTTCAGATCCGAGTCGACTTCCGTTCTTTGAATTTCGAGAGCGTTATGCCGGTCCTTCCAGGAATCCAAGAGCCCACGATGCTCGTCCCATTTGGTCTCGGCATCATGGAGTTCGCCTCGAAGCCCCTCCAGGGCTGTCATAGATTCAGCAATGGCAGCATCAAGCCGGCTGCGTTCGTCCGCCAGTTGGTCGCGCGTAAGGTCAAGAGACTCGATCGTAGCGCGGGTCTGGTCCTGTTGCTCTCTGGCTTCCTGAATCTGCGAGTCCGCATCCTGTGCCCGCCTATCCAGACTGATTTCTTGATCTCGAAGTACGGTCAGCTCTCGTGAGACCGCCGACCTGCGTTCCTCAAGCACTGCAAGTTGGGATTGAAGTCCGGCGAGATCCCGCTGCAGGTTCTCGGCCTCGACGCGCAATTTCTCGTTTTGGCGCGTGTGGTCCCGGATCTCGGCTTCGATGGCCGTTTTGGCTCCGGCGATTTCGACCAGTTCAGTTTCGCCTTCGGCAACCGTCCGCTCGGCTTCCTCACGCTCATCGGCAAGGCGGCCGGTTTCCAATGCGGTCACATTCAATTGTTGGCTAGCCCGCTGGAAGTCCACCGCAATCGAGCGGACGCAATGATCCATACTGAGCATCGCCTTCTCCGCTTCTTGAAGCTCGATCGCAAGACGTGATTTCAGCATCTCGCTTTCAGCGACTAATTCGCCAAATCGGGCAGCTTCTTTATCAAGGGCCACCGTTTGACGCCGGGCTAAATCCATATTCCGGTCGAGCTCGCGTATTTCACGTTTGAGCGAAAGCGGGCCGATCTCCTCATGCTCACCCCAACCGATCACATGGCCGCGCACCATCTCGCCGGTGCGGGCAACAAACTCGAACGAAGGATACTTTTCGGATAACTCCCACGCGCGCTGAACGGTATCGACGATGTACGCCTCGCGGATGTATTCAGCGAAGTGGCGAACCCGATCATCGAATCGCACCACACTCGATACGGGCAATGCACCGTCGATCGGAAACCCCGGTTCGGGCGGCGTCCTGCCGTTGAGCAGAAAACAATCCAGACGGCCCTTGCTGACGTTTTTGACCAGATCGAGCACACGCCGGGCCTGGTTGCGGTCCTCGACGACAACGTACTGGAGCTTCCATCGCAGAAAATCTTCGACCAGTGATTCGTACTCCGGATCAACCTCAATGAAATCCGCCAATATGCCGAGCGGCGCCCAATCCTGGCCGCGAACAGCATTAAAGAACTGTTGTACCGATTCCGTGCTATAGGCGCGCTGCACAGCCAGTTCACCGATCGTTTGAAGGCGATTCCGAATGCTTTCTTCATGCGTCTTTGCTTCGGCCGCAGCCCGCAATGCGTTTGCATGCTCGACCTTAAAGCGGTAATGGGTCTCTTCCGCCTCCCTCAACTTTGTCTGCAACGCGCCGAATCCCGTCTGCTGTCCTGCATATTCTTCGCGCGCTCGATTCAATTGCGCCTCTAAAGCCGATGTTTGTTCGCGCGCTTCGCTTGCTTCACGCTCGAGTCGTTCGATCTGTACTGTCAGGCGGCGGCTGATCTCACTGCGGCTGGTGACATCGTTACGAAGCCTTGCTTCGCGCGCAACGGTCTCAAATTGTTGGTGCCGGAGATGCTCGATGACGCGTTCCTCTGCAGTGCGCCGCTCCGATAGATCGCCCAAGCCGGCGGCCGTTCGGTTCAGATAAACCTCGACGATATCTTTGTCAGCCTCGATGCCTGTCAACTGAAGCTTCTTTTGCTCACGCTGCCTCGCGTTATTGTCGAGTTCTTCGGCGGCGCGCGCCCGATCGGCAGTCAGCGAACGACTGCGTTCTTCAAGAGAGGTGATCTGATCCTGAAGCCGTTCGATCCGTTGAACCGTCTTCTGATGCTCGAGCTCGATCCCGGACCGCCGCTCTCTGGTCTGTTCCAGATTCCGTTCCCGGGAACCGGCATCCGTGCGTCGCTGGTGAACCAGGGCGTTGAGCCGTTCGATTTCCTGCTCCCGGCGCTTGCCTTCACCACCCATCAAGGCGAGCGAAATTTCCAGCTGTTCCTGCCGGTCGATCAGCATTTCGGCGCGCGTTGAAAAAACAGCGGAGAGAATCTGGCGCATTCGATTGCGTAGCTCAATATACCGGCGCGCTTTTCCCGCCTGGCGCTTGAGCGAGTTTCGCTGCCGGTCGACTTCAGCCAAAATGTCATTCACGCGGGACAGGTTTTGGCTGGCCGCTTCCAGACGCGACTCGGCAAACTTGCGTTTCGCTTTGAACTTGGTGATTCCGGCCGCCTCTTCGATCAACGTCCGCCGGTCGGAGGGTTTCGAGCTGAGCAAGTGTCCGATACGACCCTGCTCGATAATGGCGTAACTGTTAGGACCGAGCCCGGTGCCGAGGAAGATTTCCTGAATGTCGCGGAGGCGGCACGCCCTCCCATCAATGAGATACATGCTTTCGCCCGACCGATAGAGTCTCCTCTGAACGACGACGTCCCTTGCCTCTCCCTCTGGGAGAGGCAACCGCGACAGGTTTTCCTTGAGGCTTCGCCCTGACGGGCTCGCGCTTCGCGGGGCTGACGCGGCGGGTGAGGGCCCATTCCCGTTCCCATCGCCATTCCTATTTCCATTTCCGTTCCCATTGCCGTTCAAAATTTCAGTGAGCGTGATCGTGACTTCCGCCATACCCATCGGAGCGCGGTTGCGGGTGCCATTAAAGATCACGTCTTCCATCTTATCCCCGCGAAGCGATTTCGCGCTCTGCTCACCGAGCACCCAGGCGACGGCATCGGATACATTGCTCTTCCCACAGCCATTTGGGCCCACGATGGCGGTGACACCCGTATCATGAACCGTGATCTCACCACGATCCGAAAATGACTTGAAACCAATCAGTTCGATCCGCCGAAGCTTCAGCATGATTTTTATCCCCTCTCCCTCTGGGAGATGACGCCGCGCCAGGCGCGGCGGGTGAGGGTCGTGCGAAGCGAGAGCCCGATAGGGCGAACCCTAAAGAGCGGTCTCGTCAAATCTTGCGACCCTCACCTTTTCTTAACGCTTCGCCCTATCGGCCTCGCGCTTCGCGCCCTCTCCCAGAGGGAGAGGGGAATAATTGCATAAAGCTAGCTTCCGTTGTAGCAGTGACAGATTGGGTCCACTTAAGGTATCGTCGCAGCGAGAGGTCTGATGAAAATTTCGGCAAGGGATGAATATGCGTGTTCGGCTGTGCTGGAGCTTGCACTCAACTACGACAGCGAGGCGCCAATCCGAGTGCAGGACATCGCCCAGCGGCAGGGCATTCCGATGAAGTTTCTATTTCAGATTATGCAGATCTTGAAACGGGTGGATATCGTGAGGAGCCGCCGCGGCACCGAGGGCGGTTACGTCCTGACGCGGCCGCCAAGCCAGATCACCGTGGGAGACGTCATGCGGGCGATGAGCGGCCCGTTCGTCCAACTCTCTTGCCTGGAATCCGGTAATTTCGCAGATAACTGCGGGAAACAGGACATCTGTCAATTTAAGCCGATCTGGGCGGAAGTGGATCGTGCCATCGGCAGTATCCTGAATAACGTCACGTTCGAGGAATTGGTTCGCCGCTCGCGCATCGGCCAGCGGCAGTTGATGTATCACATCTAAAACGCGGCGTGCGCTTCATACTTCATGTCGACATGGATGCATTTTATGCGTCCATCGAGCAGCTCGATCATCCCGAATACAAAGGCCGGCCGGTCATTGTCGGCGCAGACCCGAAAGCCGGGAAGGGACGGGGCGTAGTTGCAGCGTGTTCCTATGAAGCACGGAAGTTTGGTATTCGTTCCGCTCTGCCGATCAGCCGGGCCTGGAAACTTTGCCCGCAAGGCGTGTATGTCCGGCCGCGGATGAACCGATACGTGGAAGTATCGCAACAGGTGATGGACGTGTTTCGGCGGTACACCGATCTGGTCGAACCACTCAGCATCGATGAAGCATTTCTCGACATTACCGGATCGGTCGCCCTGCTCGGACCAGCGGACGAAATCGCCCGATCTATAAAGAAGGCTATCCGTGAGGCGACGGGTATGACTGCCTCCGTCGGCCTCGCCCCCAACAAATTCTTGGCGAAGATCGCCTCGGATTTGAAGAAGCCCGACGGCTTGGTCGTGCTTCAAGAAGCCGATGTGGACCAGTTTCTCCGGGACCTGCCGATCTCGCGTTTGTGGGGCGTGGGTCCCAAAACCGAAGCCCGCCTGCACGAGATGGGATTCCGGACGATAGGCCAGCTGGCGTCGGCCTCGCGCGAATCCCTTGTTCGAACGCTCGGAAGCCTGGGCGAGCACTTGTATCAGCTGTCGCACGGTAAAGACGATCGGCAGGTCGTACCGGATTGGGAACGCAAATCCGTCGGCACGGAAACGACGTTTGACGAGGACACGGACGACCGCGACCTTCTCCTCCGCACCATTCTGGAATTGTCGGACCATGTGGCCGAGCGTTTGCGAAAGGACGAGTACCGCGCGCGAAAAGTGACGCTGAAGCTTCGGTACTCGAACTTCTCTACGCATACCAAGCAACACTCGCTGGACCGGCTGATTCAGACCGGCGATGAGATTGCTGCCGTCGCGCGCCAGCTGTTTTCGCAATTCCCATTGAACCGGAAGATTCGTCTGATCGGTGTTTCAGCCGGGGACCTCCATCGTGGCCGCGAAGATCCGGAACAACTGACACTTTTCGCTACGTCCAATCCAAAAGAAAAGCTGGGCCACGCTGTTGACGCGATCAAGGAGAAATTCGGCATCGATTCTCTTCGCCGCGGCTCACAACTGCTATAAGATTCGCCATTCCCTCCTCTGCGGAGGTGGCGCCATCACGGCGCGCGAGTTTTGCAATTTTGGGAGAACGTATGTACGCATTACTACTCGTAGCCTTGCTGCTGCCCCCTCAAGACGACGCCAAACAGCTTCAGGCCGTCTTTGATACCACCGTTAGATGGTACGTACACAGTTTTCGGCCGTGTGGCTGAAGGAATGGACGTTGTCGAGAAAATCGCCGCTGTGCCTGTCGAGAACGAGCGTCCCAAAGAGCGCGTCGACATCTACGCAATGAAGCTTGAACGCAAGAAGTGATCGCGGCCCTCGTCGAAGTCGGGAATGGCAAAGTTCGCCCCGCAATCAAGCAACTGTTCGATCGAGTAGCTTCCAGTAGCAACACCGACCGTCTTGAAGCCCGCCTGTTTGCCTGCGTCAATATCCAGGGGTGTATCTCCAATGACAAAAGTGTCGCATGATAGGATCGTTTTGCCGCATCGGGCTGCAGCCTCGTCCGCGGCTTTCCGGACCAACTCGGTCCGATCCTCCGAATCGGATCCAAAACCTCCGAATGCAAAATACCGATTCAGTCCCCCTCGGTCCAGCTTGATGCGGGCGCCCGCTTCGAGGTTGCCTGTCGCCAGACCGAGTGCGACATCGCTTCTCGTCGACATTTCGTCGAGGATGGAGTTAATACCCGGCAAGACACGATATTTTAGAGAGGTTTGAACTTCTTCTTTTAAGAAAAGCAGGTAGGCATCCAGAATCGATCGAATCTCACCGTTGGCTTCGGTTGCGTCTTTGCCTAATCGCACACGAAGGATTTCCCGGGCGATAGCAGGATCGGTTTTCCCGTGCGGAGAAATCCCCTGCATGGCATTCGGAATCCCAAAAAGGTGGAGACAAGCGCGATCCAATGCGCGAAGTCCGGCTCCGCCAGTACTAACTAGGGTTTGATCCAGATCGAAGAGGAGAAGTTTCACCCCCTAACAACACACTAATTCTTCCTCGGTTTCAAGAACTTCATGAGCTTCTGACCGATTCATTTCCAACTCGAATCCGCATTCGGTCTCCAGACAAACCAGGCTATTCGAGAGAACAGAGTAGGCCGTTTCGTTTTCGCTTCCGCATCCGGGGCAGATCATGGATTACCTCCAAGAAATCATTTGCACGTCAGATTCCTAAATTCGAACCCTACCCTCTCCCTTTGGAAGAGGGTAGGGTGAGGGTCTCAAGGTTTGCTGAGACCTGTGAACCCTCACCAGGCGCGCCAGCCCGCTGGCTGTCGCGCCGCCCTCTCCCAGAGGGAGAGGGCATCCCCGAATTTCTTTAGACGCTTGCCGCGGAATTTGTTTATGCTCTTGGGCTCGTTGTTACCGGGAGGACTGCGATGATAGCCGCTGCTGGGCCCAAGCTTTCAGAAATCACTCTCGAGAAGTTGCAACAGTTCACCGGCCGCTCGAACATGCTGATCACTATTGACGCGCCATTGTTCGGCAGTGTAATGATTTTCAACGGGCGGGTGCTCAACAAAGGTGCATCATACGTCGAGCCTGAAAAGATCGGAAACTCCACAGGCTTCCCTGCATACGGGCAGATCCTGGCAGAGGCTTCGCGATTCTGGATTGTCGATGAAAGCGGAATCCGCCGGCGCAAATGCCGCGAGGAAATGGCGAAGCTACTCGAAGAAATCTAAATTTGGATCGTTTCAAATTTTGGCTTATCGGCTGTATCGGCTATTGCTTCATTAAGACGATCGGCCGGACGATTCGCTGGGAATCCGAAGGCGATTCCCACCTGGACGACATCTATAGATCCGGCCGCCGCGCAATCTTCACGTTTTGGCATGGCCGGATTTTCCCTGCAACCTACTACTGGCGGGACCGTGGCATCGTCGTTATGACCAGCATGAATCGCGACGGCGAGCCCATCGCTCAATGCATTCAACGCTTCGGCTATGGCGCCGCTCGCGGATCCAGCTCGCGCGGTGGGTTCCGCGCTCTGGCCGAGATGGCGGGTGAAATCCGCAAGGGGCGCGATACGGCTTTTACGATCGATGGGCCTCGCGGGCCGCGGTACGTTGCCAAGCAAGGCCCGGTGCTGCTCGCGCTAAAGACGGGCGCTGCGATTTTTTGCTTTCACATCTCGATGAAGCACAAGATCCAGCTCAACAGTTGGGATCAATTTCAGGTCCCTCTGCCGTTCACAAAAGCGCTCGTGCTGAAGGCACCTCCAATCTGGGTGCCCTCGGATGCCTCCGAAGCGCACCTTCGCGCCCTCCACGAGCAAATGCAGGCTACACTGGACGATTTGCGGCAACGAGGCGATTCCCGGTGGTAGTCGACAGCCCTGGCGACTTGGCGTATATTGAACTAGGATTCGCCAAAAAAAGGCACAAAACACTCCCAAGAATTTTGTGAACTTTTCTGCCTTTTTGGGGCTAAAAATAACCCTTGATCATATGAGCGACTTTAAAGAGCTTCTCAATCAAGCAAAAAAGCAAATTAAGGAAGTATCCGTTCAGGAAGTGCGCGATAAGTTGAACCCGGACAACGGGTTTACTCTACTCGATGTCCGCGAAGGCGACGAATGGGAACAGGGCCACCTGGGGAAGGCCATTTCTCTCCCCCGCGGATTTCTGGAACTCAAAGCGGACAAAACGCTGACAGACAAGAATCAACCGATTGTCGTCTACTGCGCCGGCGGGGTTCGTTCGGCTCTGGCCGCCAAGACTCTTCAGGATCTCGGATACCCCAACGTTTACTCGATGCGCGGCGGCTTCACGGAGTGGAAAAACAACGGCTTGCCGTTCGTCATACCTGAGAAAGTCGGCAAGGATCAGATGGCGCGCTACAGCCGGCACTTGCGCATTCCTGAGGTCGGCGAAAAAGGCCAACTGAAACTGCTCAGGAGCAGAGTCCTGTTGGTGGGTGCCGGAGGGCTCGGCTCACCCGCGGGCGTGTATTTGGCAGCGTCCGGGGTGGGAACGATCGGTCTGGTCGACTATGACGTCGTCGATGAATCGAATTTACAACGACAGATATTGCACTGGACATCGTCGGTCGGAATTCCAAAGGTCGATTCCGCGCGTCGTACGCTGTTTGAAGTCAACCCCGACGTGAAAGTGCGTACCTACCCCCTTCACCTCGACGCCTCGAATATCCTGGAGATCATCCAAGACTACGATGTCATCGTCAGCGGCTCCGATAATTTCACGACAGCCTATATGGTCAATGATGCCGCGGTGCTGCTGAAAAAGCCGGTCGTGTACGGCAGCATTTTCCGGTTCGACGGTCAGGCTTCGACCTTCATTCCATATGAAGGTCCATGCTTCCGCTGCCTGTATGCGACAGCCACGCCGCCGGAACTGGCCCCCAGTTGCGATGAGGCCGGCGTGCTGGGCGTTTTGCCGGGTGTGATCGGATTGATTCAGGCCACGGAAGCAATCAAGGTGTTGCTGAATATCGGGACCACGCTTTCCGGACGGCTGCTCGTTTACGATGCACTGGAGATGTCGTTCCGTCAGTTCAAACTCCGCCGCGATCCGGCGTGTGCAGCCTGCGGTCCGAATGCGCATATCGATCTGAAGTCCATTCCCGAGTTTGTCTGCGCGGTGCAAACAGCCTCGGCTCAAGGGTGAAGGCAAGTCCAATCCAGGTCGGCGATTTTGTCTACTGCCGATCGCAATATCATCGAGACCAGCTTCAACTTCCCGACGAGTGGGGGTTGGTCATCGAGATCAAGCGCAGTAATTTCAAGATTCTTTACCCCAACGATAAACGCTGCTGGCTTCCACGCGAAGCCATCGCCCGCATCCGGCCCCAACAACCCCCGTACACCACATTCCTGGAACGGCTCCACTATCTGATTAAAAAGGTCCGCGCTCTGGAGTGCGAACTGGCCTCCGAAGGGGGTGTCCACCGCCTCACACTGCGCATCGACAAAATCGACCACGATCTTATCGACGATCTGCGCAGTTTTCTAGGCGCCGATTTCATCGCTCTCTCCGTCGTGCCTGAAGGCATGGCCTTCATGCAGCTGGAACTCCAGTTTCGTTGAATGTACGCCTGACTTCGCGCAGCTCTGGATAGTTCTAGCTATCCCAGAGGCACCCTTGCGTTGGCGGTCGCAGACTGCCACTGCGACGCTATTGCATTTTATTGGCTAATTTCCCGCGTATTGGCTGACTCCCGCGGGTTTAGTCTGCGACGATGAGAGTCTTTTCCACGATCTCGCGGTGGCAGCGCGGGCATCGGGCTGAATGGCAGATGACATATTCGGTGACGGTAGGATCACAGCCGGTTATCTCGTCCAGTAGATAATCAAATGTGATTTCGGCGGTGTCCGGTGCGCAGTGTTCACAGCCGGAGATGAATTGTGCGGCCTCCTTCAGTTGAGGTTCATCAACAAATACGACGTCGGTCTGCATCAGAGGCGATTCATAAATCCGCGTTGCTGGCCCTCGGCGTTCTGCTCTGATGGAAACAAAAGTCGTCTCCAAGATCGGCGACGCGCACCTAGGGCATTCGATTGGAGCGCAAACAAAATACTTGGTAGCGTGGCACCCTTCGAGCACTTCTGCCAAAACGGACTGGAAGGACCGTGACGCCGACCCGTCACACGCCTTGCAGCCTGTGATATGTGCTTGCGCCTTTAATAATGATGCCGTTCCGACGGCGACTAAATCGATCCCCCTTTGCATCTGTTTCTTCGTGACCGGCGACACCACTCCGCCTTGGGCACACAACTCGTGGCCAAGCAAGCCAGGCTCCAAAAAGACGGTCGGCGTGAGCTTGATAGAACCATTCGTATATTCAATCATTTAGCTGGTCGTCACGTTTCCGTCACGTGTCAATTAACCAACTTGCCGGAGTCAAAAAACTGGAGAAATTCCAATACCTACCCCGACCCGCGAATCGGGATCAACCGTGCCGCTTCCGTTGACTAAAAAGCGCAAACGTGTACCGACCCACGTCGCATGCCGCTTACAGAACCAAGGAAGAAGCCGCTGTCCGGTTCTCGTTCAGATCGGTCATCGCCTAATTGGGGTGAGAGTTTTTCGATCCGCACGCCGCTAGGCTCTGCCCCTAAGCCCATGGCCATAAGCGTTGACAAAAGCACCTGCGAATGGAAAAACTGAGCCAATGTCTAGGTGACACTGACCCGGCAATACCGCAGGGTTAATTAAATGGCCGGTGACTTGACCTAATTGATGATCTAGCAGTTAGCCGAGCGGCTAGCGGATTAGGACAAACTATGAAAATTTTGAATGTTGTTGGAGCCCGGCCAAACTTCATGAAGATCGCCCCAATTGTGGATGAAATGAAGAGGGCACCTGAGCTAAGCGGGATGCTCGTCCACACGGGCCAGCACTACGACGAAGGAATGTCGGAGGTATTCTTCCGCGAGCTAGGCATTCCCAGACCTGACGTTCACCTTGACGTCGGCTCCGGCAGTCATGCGGAACAGACTGCGCGCATTATGGTCGAATTCGAGAAGGTATGCCTAAAGGAGCAGCCCGAGTTGATCCTCGTGGTTGGCGACGTTCGACGATGGCTTGCAGTATCGTTGCGGCCAGCCAAGCTGGTCACGTCGAAGCCGACCTCCGAAGCTTTGACCGAACCATGCCGGAAGAAATCAACCGTGTCGTTACGGACAGCCTTGCGTCGCTGTTGTTTACAACGAGCCGCGATGCCAATGAAAATCTGGAACGCGAAGGCATCGATCCATCGAAGACTCATTTCGTCGGCAACGTGATGATCGATACCCTTTTAAGACATCGGCAGAAAGCCACCTGCCTGAAAATCGACAAACCAAACCAGTACGCGCTTGTCACATTGCATCGTCCGTCGAATGTCGATGACCCTAACGTGCTCGGCCCAATTCTCGAAGCGCTTGAAATTATTTCGAAATCGATCCCCGTTCTTTTTCCGATTCACCCCCGCACCGCAAAGCGAATTCGTGAAT
>MNKP01000046.1 GCA_001920875.1 Acidobacteria bacterium 13_1_20CM_2_55_15 | reverse complement strand
CGGCAACCTGCTGAAGCGTTTGAGTTGCTTTTGCCGTATTGCCGAGCCCTTCCTGGCTCAGCGCAACGTAGTAGAGCGCAATATTGGAGATCGGCAATGAGCGGTATTGATCGTAAGTTTTTTGGGCTTCAACAATCGTTTTTTCGTAACGCTCCTTATCAGATTTGATATTGACAGTGTCATTGAATGTGTTGATTGCCTGCGATAATTGCGCTTGCGCATTCGCGTTCCGGTTCGAGCGGTAGTAACCATAGCCGAAGATAACAATTGCCAATACGGCCGCACCCGTCAAAGCCGTCGTGACTTCTTTCTTGCGTAGCACGACAAAATCGGTGAACTTCTGCAATGACGTCGTGATTTCGTCCTGCTCTTTGAGCTCGTGACGAGTCATTTTCGTGCGCGGCACTGGTAACCTCCTGGATGCCCTTTAGAAACGTTCAGTGTAGCATAAGCGGGCCCTTAGGACTGTGGCGGCGCTCATGGACCAAAGGTGGTTGCCCCGGGTGAGGGTCACAGGTCCCGGCGAATCCTGAGACCCTCACCCTACCCTCTGCCAGAGGGAGAGGGTAGCTTGCTCCATGTTATTTACTCTGCGATGGCGCTCTCTTCCTTTTTAAACTGTGTGTCGTGTAAGTGGCGATACAAGCCATCGAGGGCCAGCAGTTGCTCATGCGTGCCGCGCTCGACGATAGCTCCGTCTTTCAGGACAAAGATGACATCCGCCTTGCGGATGGTTGCGAGGCGATGAGTGATCACAATACAGGTCCGGCCCTTCATCAACCGGTGGAGGGCATCGAAAACGATGGCTTCGGATACAGCATCGAGTCCGGACGTTGGCTCGTCGAGAATGAGAATGGGAGCATTGCGGATGACGGCGCGAGCGATCCCGATGCGCTGACGTTGGCCCCCGGAAATCGTGACACCGCGCTCGCCGACCATAGTGTCGTATCCATTCGGCAATTGCTCGATGAAATCGTGCGCATTCGCCAGCTTTGCGGCTTCGATAATCTCCTCACGCGTGGCAGCCGGTTTGCCATACGCGATGTTTTGCCAGATCGGCGCGCGGAAGAGCAGCGTTTCTTGCAACACAAATCCAAGTTGCCGGCGCAGGGATTTCAACTTCAGGTTGCGCACATCCTCGCCGTCGATGCGGATGGCTCCCGACGTCAGCTCATAGAAGCGCGGGATCAGACTGATGATCGTCGTTTTGCCCGCGCCTGTCGGCCCGACAAATGCCGCAGTCTGGCCCGGTTCGATAACCAGATTAATATCTTTCAAGATCAGACGGCCGGGAGCGTAGCCGAAGCTCACGTTTTCAAATTCGATTCGGCCCTGAAATTCCGGTGCTTTGTGGGGCTTCTCGCCTGCCCGGCTTTTGCTCTCCACATCCATCACTTCCTGGATGCGCTCGAACGCGATGGCCGGTTTCGAAAAATTATCGGGCAGCCTGGACAACGCTCGAATGGGAGAATACAGCTTCCCCAAATAAGCAAGGAACGTCGTCAGGCCCCCCAGAGTCAACTCTGCAGCCAGAACCAGCCGTGCTCCGTACCAGAGCACGAGCGCCGTCCCGAAGGCCGTGATGAGCTGGACGCCGGGCGACAGACCCGCCTTTAACGCGCGCGCGCGCAGAGCCAGTTCGACGGTTTCCATGCTGGCTTCTTTGAAGCGCTTTTTTTCGTATTTCTCCCTGGCGAATGCTTTGACCACCCGTATCGATGAGAAAACCTCTTGAATTTTCGAGACGATCTCGCCTTCCTTTTTTCGGACCGCCCGTGTCGCCTTTTTAATGCGTGGCGTGTACTGGTAGACGAAAATAAATAGGATTGGGGCGACGGACAGGGCGACCAGCGTGAACTTCCAGTCGAAGTAGAACATCACAGCCACCATGCCGATTAGAGCCAGCATGTCAACGATGGAATCCATTAACGTTGACGCGATGAAACTCTGAACGGTATCGATGTCGCTTGTGACGCGCATGATAAGATCGCCCGTTTGACTGCGGTCATGATAAGACAGCGAGAGACGCTGGATCTGGTGATACAAAGTGCTGCGCAAATCGTGCATCACCCACTGGCCGACCGTCGTCATTGAAAGACTCTGGACATAAGAACTGACGGCGTTTAGCAGCGCCACCAGCACGACGGAAACGACAGCAAAGGTCAGTATCGCGGCTTTATTCGTTCCAAAGACAAAGCTCAGCAACGGCGCCAACCACTGGGGAAGAGCCTTTGCGCCGAGCACATTATCGATAACAATCTTTAGCGGAAGGGGTTGCAGGATATCGGCCGCTACCGAACCCAATGCGGCCAACAATCCGAGCGCCAGCATTTTCCATTGCGATAAAACAAGCGCCGCCAGGCTGATCTGCCGCTCTTGGTTTCGAACTTCTCTGCTTGGGAGTTCTTCAGCGAGCTTCGGCACTTCGGTAATATCTTTCCTAGACATGTGTCTTGATGGTAATTGGAAGGAGCGGCCCTGTCCATAAGTGAAGGTTGTGGAGATTCGCGTCGATAGTGAATTGGTTGACCGCTGCATTCGCGGTGATCAAACTGCATGGCGGGCTCTAGTTCTCCGGTATGAACGATTGGTGTACTCGGTCGCGCTTGCCATCTGTCCGGATATGGAGGACGCATCGGATATTTTCCAGCAGGTCTGGATGGAGTTGTATCAACGTCTTTCCGATATCCGCCGCGTTGAGGCTCTACCTGCATGGCTAATCACCGTCACGCGGCGCCACGCGTCGAAGACGATCAGATCCCGGGCCGGTTCCGAACCGCTGGACGAAAATCTTCGCGACCTACGCCAACAATTGGGTCATATCGAACGCGAGTATGCCCTCGAACGAGCTCTGGCACAATTATCCGGTCGGTGCCGAACCTTGATTGACCTTCTCTACTTCAACATTGAGGAACCAAGTTACGCCGAGATCGCGAAAAGATTGGGAATACCTGTGGCCAGTGTAGGCCCTACACGCGGACGTTGTCTGGAAAAGCTGAGGAAAGTGCTGGGCTGAAGATGGTGCCACAAGGCGATCTGCAGCAGACATTTCCTGCTTGTGGGGAATCCGTGATGTTTTTTTTGACCTTGAGGTATTTTTTCATCGATTTCGAGTCACTTTTAAACGGACCGGCGCGAACGCCGAAGGAACTGAGAAAGAACCGGTAACGTAAACTCTTCCTCTTCCAGAGGGAGAGGAAGGAACCAATATGCACTTGAGTTCGGATGTAGCCCTCGACCTCATCGAAGGACGATTGGCGAAGGACGAAGAGACTTTTTGGAAGGAACACCTCGGAGTTTGCGGGGACTGCGTACAAGTTATCGACCAATGGGGCCAGTTGAGAGCCGATTTGAGGCGGTCGCATCTGAAAAGCGCCACCGCAGAGATACTCGATACAGTGATGGAATTTTTCCCGCAGGGCGATGAAAAGGAAGCCCGCCATCCTTGCGTCGAAGCTACTGTCGTTTTCGACACCTTTCGCGACGGCACGGTGGCCAATGCCCGCGGAGCTGTAGCGGTGGCCCGCCAGTTGGTACTCAGAGCCGAGGATTTCGATATTCACATTAAGATCTGGGGCGTACCGGATCACCGGCAAATGCTCGGACAATTACTTCCCCGCGGAACCGCAAAATTTGTTGGAACGGCAAGATTTCACTTGCTGCAAAATGGTGAAAGGCTCGAAACGGCAACTATCGATGAAATAGGAGAATTCCATTTCACCGATCTGCCCGAGGGCGATTTGAGCCTTCAAATCGATTTGCCAAACCTGACAGTTGTCGGCGCATTGAACGTTAGAGAAGCTCAATAGACGCAAATTAAAATCAAGGAGGAGAAAGCATGGCAGGACGCCGGGTGTTATTGATCCTTTCCCTGGTTCCGGCGCTGCGCACAACGGCGGGCGCTCAATCGTTGCCACTGATCGTCCAAATCTCGCCAACCGCGAACATCGGAGTTATTACCACCACGCTCGCTGCGACTGTCATCGATAGCCGCCTTCTCGAATTACGGATCCTATTTTTTCGTGGAGGCGCCGGGAGTGAACATCATTGAAAAACTCAAATCCAGCAACTGTAGCGGCGCTCTATGAGCGCCGGTTTTTCCTAGAATCAACGAAATACCGGCGGTCATAGACCGCCGCTACAGCACGCGGCTGGGCAGTTTTACAACCAGGAGGGAAATAGTCTCACTTCACCAATTTTTCAGCCAGTTCGTGGAATTCCCGGATTTGAGCTTGGTATTCTTCGCCCGTACCGGGTCCTTTGAACCCGCTGTGAATAGCTTGCACCTTGCCATTGCGTCCGACGAACAGCGTGGTCGGGTAAGCGAAAAAGTTATTCAGTTGACCCCGGAGACGCTTATTCACGTTTTCGTCCTCGAGCGAACCGCAAAAGAGCATGGTGTACGTTAATCCATTCCGCTCTTTGAAGAGCTGCAGGTTCTTCTTGGCGAGGTCGACGTCATCACTAATCTCGAAAGACATGCCGATCACCTGTAGGCCGTCTTTGGCGTACTGCTTCTGTAGTTCATCGAGCAGAGGCCCCGAATCGAGACAGTTATGACACCAGGTCCCCATGATATCGACGATGAGAGGCTTGCCTTTGAAGCGGTCGTTGGAGCTGCGTATGGTTTCCCCTGAAATCGACAGCCCTTCAAATGTGAACCCCGCCTCCGGATTTTTCATTGTAGTCCGCCGGTTGGGAAATGGAAGAGAATCGATATCTGCTTGAGCCGACAGAGTAAATCCTCTGGGCTTATCGTTATGGAAGAAATAATTCCCTGTCCACATTCCTGACCTTTGTTCGAGCGTAATCGCAATGGCCTGCCAACCCGTGAACCGATTGAGCTG
Source organism: Acidobacteria bacterium 13_1_20CM_2_55_15 (assembly GCA_001920875.1). GTDB lineage: Bacteria > Acidobacteriota > Terriglobia > 20CM-2-55-15 > 20CM-2-55-15 > 20CM-2-55-15. The sequence continues at coordinate 16,365 of MNKP01000046.1, read as the reverse complement.
GACCTTTCCGCCTGAAGGGTTTCCCGCCAGCAACCCATAGTCACCGTCAGGGGCGATGAATGTCCCGTGAAGGGTCTCTCCCTCCATCCAGAAGGTCGCTAGAGTCGCGCTCTGGCTGCGATCGTCACCTTCGAAGAAAACCTGATATTTTCCCGATGGAAACTCGGCTCCCGACGATCGAACCTCGGTGCGGATGTTCGAAGCCACCTCTGGAACAGCCGAGAAATTCAACAAAGTATCGCCCCGAGTACGATGACGGATGTAGGTTCCATTCAACCGGGCACCGTTCCACATCCCGCGCATTTCCGCTCCGTATTCCGAAAATCCAAAGATCAGGGAATCTCCCTGCCGCGTGATTTCCGGTATTGGAGTCTTCTCGTCTGCCACAAGGAAATATCCGGCGGGCTTTCCAGACCGCAGATCCAAGACCATTCGGAAGGGCACGTGGACTTTGCCCTGCGCCAAGTCGATGGTCCCCGCCCATGTTGCCTGTTCTGGCATCGCTCGATGGCAGGCGGAAAGGAAAAGCAAAGCCAGAAGAACTAAGACGACATAGACCGCCGCTACAGTGCCCAAGAGCCACCTTTTGTGCAAAACCGCCTTACTCTTCATTGCCGAGCTCGACCGGTTTCCCGTGCGGTGTGCGCCGGTATGCTTCCGCCCAGGCTTCTTTGCGCGCGGCGAGTGCTTCTCCATTGGTCAAGCCTTTTGCCTGAGCAAGGCGTTCGAGAGCAGCCAGCCAATGCTCGTAATAGTGAGAGCCATCATCCGGTTCACCGCGGTCGGTAGCAGATTGGAGTTCAGAAGCCAGGGCAGCGGACCATTCTTTCCAGGTGAAGTGCCCTTGCTCGGAAAGCTTCACGGCGAGGGCAAATGCCTGAGCCTGCCAGGGCTCCGCAAACACTGGTCCATCCGCATCGCGAGGTAGACGAGGCAAATCATCAAGCCGGCTCAAGGTAATCCTCCCACAGGTCCAGATAAACCGCATCGCGCGGGTTTCGGTCACCACCCCACAATTCGCGCGCATCGAACCGTACTGAATACACATGTTGAGGTTTGTCGCCCTGGAAATGCGCTCGCGTGTCGGGGAAAACAAACACGCCATGGTCTCGAATGATCGCTCCTGATTTTCCTCGCGCGTATCGCGGCAGACGCGTGTGCCCTGCCGGATTCATATTCCGGGCCCGCACGTGTTGTCCGGCGACGAAGGCCGGCTGGATGCGGACGTTGCGCCGCGCGGAGGCGCCACCCGCGATCATTCCCTGGACCATGTCGGCAACCAGTCCAGGGATCGCTCTGGCCGAACCGGGGGCCGGCTTTCCAGTTTCCATTTCGGCAGCCGTCACGGCTCCGTTCAGGATTGCGTAATTCATCAGGCGGATGAACCATTTTTCGTAATAGCTCATGCGCAGATAGTCCGCGGGGGGCAACTGTTCTATGGCATTCCGTGCGGCATCCAGATTGAATTGGCCCCCGAGGCGGAGCGCGAGCGATAACGCATATGTCCGAGCCTCCCAGTCATGATGGAAGACCGGTTCGTCTTTCTCGTATTCAATCGGCCCCATACCGTGCATGCCGCCCATGTCGTGAATTCCGTTCATGGCAGTTTGACCTTGGCCACACCAATCATGGAATCGCGCGTGATGACTGCCGCCAGTTGTTCTTCGTTCAGCCTCTCGCTCCCCGCAGGCCTCTCGGGAAGTACAAGATACCGCACTTCGGCTGTACTATCCCAAACGCGAACTTCAACGTCGTCTGCCAACTCCAGACCAAATTCACGCAAAACGCCACGGGGATCGATAACGGCGCGTGAGCGGTAAGGCGCAGACTTGTACCACACGGGAGGCAAGCCAAGCACCGGCCAGGGATAGCAGGAGCACAGCGTACAGACGACGAGATTGTGAATCTCCGGAGTATTTTCCACAACTACCATGTCCTCGCCCTGCGAACCACCGTATCCCAATTCCGCAATCGCGGCCGTCGCATCCCTCAAAAGCCGCTCTTTGTAGGCGGCATCAACCCAGGCGCGTGCAACGACACGTGCGCCGTTTCGTGGACCAATCTTGTGCTCGTAGGTGTCGATCAGCACATCGAGCGCGGCCGGATCCACGAGCCCTTTTTCAACGAGCAACGACTCGAGCGCTTTGACTCTTAGTGTCCGATCGGTGGGAGGGATCTGGTGGTCATCGTGCGGCATCTCCGCGATCTTACTAAATGACAAATGACAATTGAACAGCGAAGAATGACGATTTTCCCGATCTTTAGTGGACCGTTTCGCGCGCGACTTCTTCGATCGTGGTCACCTCGTCGCGCACCTTTCGGAGGCCGCTTCGCCGCAGGGTGATCATCCCATTCTCAACAGCGACCCGTTTCAGTTCGACTGAAGTGGCATTGCGGATAATCGCTTCCTTGATTTCCGGAGTGATCTCCATTACCTCGTATAGGCCGACGCGGCCTTTATATCCGGACCCATTGCAAACCTTGCATCCGGTGCCGCGAAAGAGCCTCAAGGTCTCGATTTCCTCGGGCTCGAAACCAAAATCACGCAGTGCGGGGAGAGGCGGCAGTTCCGTCTCCTGCTTACAATTCTTACAGATCCGCCGGACAAGCCGCTGCGCACAAACCAACTGAAGCGAAGTGGCCAGCAGGAACGGCTCGATGCCCATGTTCAGGAGGCGAGAGATGGTGCCCGCAGCGTCATTGGTATGGAGCGTGCTTAGAACCAGGTGGCCGGTCAACGAGGCTTTGACGGCAATCTCTGCAGTTTCCAGATCGCGAATTTCACCTACAAGAATGATGTTCGGGTCCTGTCTCAAAAACGATCGCAGGGCCGCAGCGAAAGTCAATCCCACTTGATCAAAGATTTGGACCTGATTGATGCCAGCAAGATTGAATTCCACCGGATCTTCCGCCGTCATGATGTTGGTTTCCGGCTTGTTTAATTGAGTGATCGCGGAATACAACGTATTCGTTTTACCGCTGCCGGTCGGTCCGGTCACCAGCACCATGCCAAAGGGTTTGTGTATCGCCCGATCAAATTTCTCCAGCGACTCGGGTTCAAAACCCAGGCGCGTCATGTCGAACATCAAATTTTGTTTGTCGAGCAACCTCAGGACGATTTTTTCACCGAACAATGTCGGCAGGACGGACACGCGAAAATCGATTTCCTTCAGTTTACCGTCCAGCCGCGTCCGGATTCGAATGCGGCCGTCCTGAGGAACGCGCTTTTCCGAGATATTCAGCTTCGCCATGATTTTGATACGCGAGGTCATCGGGTCCTTTAGCTTTACGGGCGGGCTCATGACCGTCTTCAGAACGCCATCGATACGGAAACGCACCCGCAACTCGCGGTCGAATGGCTCGATGTGGATGTCGCTGGCTCCGCTGCGCAGAGAGTCGACCAGGATGAAATTGACCAAACGGATAATTGGAGCTTCTTCGGATTGTTGTTTGAGAGTCTCCGGATCGAGATCCAACTCCTCTTCGGCGATGATCTCGAAATTTTCCGTGTCGGCGTCGTCTGCCGGTTCGGCCGGGAGGTCGTCGAACAGATTCTGGAGTTCCACCTCTTTGGACGTCCCGTAGTACTTATCGATGGCTTCTCGAATTTCAGACTCACGAGCCAGCAGAGGCTCGATGATTTTACACCCAGTCCGAAACCGAAGCTCATCCAACACGACAACATCGTTCGGATCACTCAGCGCGACGTAAAGCACATTCCCCGTGCGTTTAACCGGCATCACCTGATACCGGACAACACAGTCGCGCGGCAGGAGCTTCACAACATCCGCTTCGACCTCGCATGAGGCTAGATCGATCAGGGCGACGCCGAATTGCCGCGTCAGGACGGAATGAAGAATATCTTCCGTCAGATAACCAAGCTTGATCAGGCAGACTCCCAGCCGGCCGCCCTTAGTCCGTTGGTAGTCTAAGGCCTTTTTGAGCTGTTGGGGCGTGATGACACCCCCTGCTACCAAGAGGTCGCCTAGGCGGGAAGGCTTGGACAGAGTGGTTGGCGGCGGTGCTACGTCGAGGACTCGCATACTGGTACGTTAACGGTATCGGCAAATCGAGATGGAAGATTAGGAGGTTGCTGAAAAACTCGAATCCAGCAACTTCAGCGGCGGTCTATGCGCGCCGGTTTTTCCTGGAATCAATGAAATACCGGCGGTCCGCGAAGCGCAAGCGCGATAGCGCGCAGCCTCAAGAAATAGACCGCCGCTACAATGCGTTCGTCACCTTTCTCAATTCTCAATGTTCGACCCTATCGAGCTGTCTGCGCCGTGACTTCTACGGCTTGTGCCTTCTCTGTCCGCCGTTCCGATAAGGCCGCCATGTAGGTGTACACCACCGGGGTCAGATACAGCGTGATCAATTGCGAAAACAACAACCCGCCAACAACCGCCAAACCGAGGGTCTGGCGAGCATCACCGCCGGCGCCATAGCCAAGGGCGATCGGCAACGACCCAACCAGAGCCGACATGGTTGTCATCATGATGGGACGGAATCGCACCAGACACCCTTGGTAGATGGCTTCCAGCGGCGCCATGTTTTCGCCTCGCTGCGCCGCCAGGGCGAAATCGATCTGCATGATGGCATTCTTCTTCACAATGCCGATCAGCATGATCAATCCGACGAACCCGTAGATGTTGAGATCCATCTTGAACAACCACAGCGTCACCAGAGCGCCGAAAATCGCCGAAGGCAAACCAGAAAGAATCGTCAACGGATGGATATAACTCTCGTAGAGGATGCCGAGCACGATGTAAATGACAAGAATCGCGATCCCAAGAAGCAGCGTCAGATTGCTCACCGAATTTGAGAACTCTCGGGCTGTACCTTGAAATGCGCCGCTGATCGTAGCCGGCAGGTTGCGCGTCAGCTCTGTAAATTGATCAACGGCCTCTCCGAGCGAAAATCCGGCCCTTAGGTTGAAAGATACCGTAACCGAAGGAAGTTGCCCCAGGTGATGGATCGTCAGAGGTCCCGCGTTCTGCGTCACTTTCGCGAGCGTGTCGAGCGGGACGAGCCGCCCGTCATCGGACTTCATGTAGATCATCGATAGCGCATCGGGACGGGCTTGATACTCCGGCAAGAGGTCGAGCATCACTCGATACTGGTTCGTAGGCGTATAAATCGTGGAGACCCAGCGCGGACCGTACGCGTCGTACAACACAGTCTCGATTTGCTGCGCGCTTACCTTCAACCGCGCCGCTTTGTCGCGGTCGATTTGCACGTTGAGCTGAGGATTTTGGAGCTGAAGGTCGCTGATCACATCCGTCAGGGCTGGAATTGCGGCGGCATCCTGCTGCAGCTTGCGCGCTGCGGCATAGAGTTCTGCAGTATCCGGACCCTGCAGCGTGTATTGGTACTGAGCCGTTGTCGCATATCCGCCGATCCGCATCGTTGGCGGATTCTGCACATAGACCCGCATGAAAGGGAGGCCGGACAGCTTTTGCCGCATACGGCTGATGACGACATCGATTTTGTCCCGCTCAGTACGGGGCTTGAGACGCAGGAAGAAAAGGCCAAAATTTGAGCCCCCACCGAAGGCATTGTTGCCGCTGACACGGGAAAAGAAGTCGCTCACGGCCGGATCGCGCCGCACAATGTCGGCCAACATTTGTTGATACCGGCTGATCTCCTGATAAGAGATTCCCTGTTCCGCCTCGGTCTGAATCATGATCTGGTCGTTATCGGAATCGGGAAGGAAACCTTTCGGGATTCGAACAAACATGTATCCGGTGGCGATCAATATCAGAATGCTGAGTGCCAGCGTCAGCGGACGGTGCCGCAACACCCATTGCAGGGTGTGATCGTAAATATCCAACATCCCGTCGAAGATCCACTCGGTCGCTCTCAGCAGCCGTCCCTGATTGCCTCGATGCGTGGCGGACTTCAAGAATCGGCTGCAAAGCATTGGAGTCAGCGTCAACGAAACCACTCCGGAAATGAGAATTGCCGCTGTGATCGTGATGGCGAATTCACGGAACAGACGTCCAAGAATCCCCCCCATGAACAGAACCGGTATGAATACCGCGGCCAGCGACAGGGTCATCGATACAATCGTGAACGCGATCTGCCCGGAACCTCTCACGGCCGCCTCGACCGGTGCTTCTCCCATTTCGTGATGCCGGACGATGTTCTCCAGCATGACGATGGCGTCATCGACAACAAAACCAATCGAAAGAACCAACGCCATCAGTGATAGGTTGTCCAGCGTGTAACCCATGATGGCCATCACCGAAAATGTGCCGACCACAGAAAAAGGAAGCGCCAGGCTCGGAATCGCAGTCGCGCGGAGATTCCGCAGGAAAATGAAAATCACCATCACCACCAGGGCGAGGCTCAAGAGCATGGTGAATTGAACGTCGTTGAACGAGTTTCGAATCGATAGAGAACGGTCTACCAAGACGGCCATCCGTATCGACGGAGGGATCTGTTGCCTGAAAACAGGAAGCAATTTCTTCACTGCCTCGGCAACTTCAACCGTGTTGGCTCCCGGTTGTCGTTGGACGCCAAGGATAATGGACCTGCGGACGAAATCCGCCGATTCCGACCAGCTGGCGGTCTTATCGTCCTCAACACTGTCCACGACACTGCCCAGATCCTCGAGACGGACAGAGGATCCACCGCGGTCGACGACAACGAGCTTCCGAAAATCGGCGGCGTTTGTTAGTTGGCCGTCGGCGAGTAATGTCAGCGACCGATCGGGCCCATACATTGTGCCCGTCGGCATGTTCACATTCCAATTCCGTAGCGCGGCCTCGACCTCGTTCATGCCGATTTGTTTGGCAGCGAGTTTCTGCGGATCCAGGTGGACGCGCACGGCATACTTTTGGGCGCCCTGCACCTGAACCTGCGCGACCCCGGGAACCGTCGAGACTCTTTGAGCGATGGTTGTCTCGGCGTACTCATCCAAGATCCACAGCGGAACGGTGTCCGATTCCAAAGAGAGAAACAGGATAGGCTGGTCTGCCGGATTCACTTTGCGGAATGTCGGCGGTGTCGGCATGCCTGCGGGCAGGAGGGACGCTGCCTGTGTTATGGCCGTCTGCACGTCAAGGGCAGCGCCGTCCAGATCGCGGCTGAGGTTGAATTGGAGCGTGATCTGTGTCGAGCCGATGGCGTTCGTGGATGTAATCGAATCCAATCCTGCAATCGTCGAGAATTGCCGTTCGAGCGGCGTCGCTACGGCGGACGACATGGTCTCGGGGCTCGCTCCCGGAAGACTCGCCGAAACGAAGATCGTAGGGAAATCCACCGTAGGAAGATCGCTGACGCCAAGCGTTCGATACGCGATTGCACCGAATAGTGCGATGGCCACCATCAAAAGCGTCGTCGCAACCGGGCGGCGGATGAAAACCTCAGATATGTTCACGACGAAGCTCCCGAGGCGGCTGGAGCTAAATCTGATTTGATTTCGACGGGGCTTCCGGGAACCAGCCGAAGCTGGCCGGAGGTTACAACATTTTCCCCATCACGGAGACCCTTCTCGATTACCACATCCCGTTCGATCGTGCGTCCCGGCACCACGGTACGAGCCTCGACTGTCATGTCGGGTTTTACGACGTAGACGAATTTTCCATCTTGACTGGTTTGTACCGCAGTCATGGGAACGATGATGGAATTCGCAGACGCGCTCATCCGGATGGTCACCCGCACGAATTGGCCGGGCCAGAGCCGGGTACCGCCATTATCGAAAAGGGCTTTCAGCCGGATCGTACCTGTCGTGCTGTCCACCGAGTTTTCGACAAAACTGAGCTTCCCTCTCTCAACCTTGCTATCACCCTGAAGTTCGGCTTCCACAAAAACATTGCCGGCGGCCATGCGCGTTTTGATCAACTGAAGATTGGTTTCCGGAACCGTGAATGTGACGTAGATCGGGTGTAGCTGGTTGATCGTCACCAGATCCACATCATTCGCTTTGATGACATTGCCTTGCTTGACTATCAAATGTCCCGTTCGTCCATCGATGGGCGAGCGGATGGTGCAGTACTCCAACTGCAGCTTCGCGCGGTCCAGCGCAGCTTGATCGGCGGCAGTGTTGGCCTGCATGCTCTCAATGGCAGCCCGGTCTGCCCGAATGGCTTCTGCTGCGGCTTTCGCCTGGCTATCCGCCTGCTCAGCCGACTCCTTCGCCAGGACGCCTTTCAGGGAGAGTTCGGAGAACCGTTGGGCTTGAGATCGCGCGAATTCTTCCTGAGCCATGTCACGGGCAAGATTCGCCTGCGCTGCCTGAAATTGCGCTTTGTCCTTGGCGATAGTCGCCTCGGCTTGAGCAACCTGCGATTCGTAAGGCCGCGGATCGATGACGAACAAACGGTCGCCTTTGTGTACATCGGCGCCTTCTGTGAAATCGACAATCGTCAGTTCCCCGCCAATCTGGGCTTTGACTAAGACGGTCGAATATGCTTCGACATTTCCGACGGTCTCGATTTCAATCGGAACGGACTTCAAAACCGCTTTCGAAATATATACGGGCGCGGCTTGCGCCTGCCTATTTACGGGCGCAGCTTTGTTATCGGAACATCCCGTTAGGAGAAGTGCGAAGATGATGAGCACAAGCATGCATTAAATTATACGTACGAGGGATACATAAGGATGCAAAGGTAGAAACAAAAGCATGCTGTTCCACTGTAGCGGCGGTCACAGACCGCCGCTACAGCGGCAAACCTACGGTAAGAGCGCCGTGATATTCCGCTTCGGCACTTGTCCCACAGGGATGCGCGTCAGTTCCTTCATCGCCTGGAGATCGATGACCGAAACCGAGTTCGATTGAGCATTGGCCACATAAGCCCTCTTGCTGTCCGGCGTAAGTGTCACCCAATCTGGAGCTTTGCCAACTTCGGCCGATCCCAGCAACTTCAAATCAGGCAGCGAGTAGGCGTAAACGGCGCTGTTCAAGCGGCTATTCACCACGAGCATTTTGCCGTCTTCGGTCACCGCCAATCCGTGCGATACGTTGCCTCCGCCCAGAAATGGAGCCTTTCCCGCCGCCAGCTTCGGCAGTTCGACACGAGTGACTTCCTTGTGCGTGGCGAAGTCCACAACCGCAAATCCATTGAAATCGGAAAGCTGGACGAAGATCCGTTTAGTAGACCCGTCGGCGTTCCTGTCGAAGGCCATCGGACGAACGCCGAGGTTGAAGTCCAGGACCCAAGCGATGTCCTCGGTCTGGGCATCGATCACCGTCAATGTCTTTCCAACAACCGATCCCGCAACCACAAACCTGCCATCGGGAGTGACGTAGGTGTTATGGACATTGCCGCGGATATTGATACTCTTGGCCCTTTGCATTGTGGCCGTATCGACGACATCCACCGCGCCGGGTGCTTGGGCAATCGAGACATAAACACGCCGCCCATCGCGGCTGATGGAGATATTGTTGGGATGGCCGCTTAGTTTGATCTTGTTGGTGACTTTCAGCGTCCTTCCGTCCACGACGTCGAGCGTGCTTTCAGCTTCGTTGCTGACGTATAGCCGGCTGCCGTCGGGCGCGGCCGCGGCTCCGTGGTTGACCTCAATGCCTTTGACTTCGCCGACGACCGTGTTGGTGACAGGGTCAATGATGCTGACGGTGTCGCCCGCGCTGTTGGTCTGAATTATCCTGACTTTGTTGGCGGCCGTGGGTGCATTTCGTGCATCCCCGCGTACCCACGCTGCCAGGACTTGGAACTCCGGATCGTCTTGCGACATCCAATGTTTTCCACCGTCGTGGCTGGGATCCCCGCCTGCCTCTTCCGCGAGCGGATGGGTAAGGAGTTTGCTCTTCAACGGATTTCCCGCAACGACTCTGGGACGGACGACCTCGAAGTTCTTGCGCGACTCCTCCTCATTCCACATTGCGGCGCCGGGCGAAAGCGGTTGGAAGCGCATCGGCGTCCCCGTCGTATGACACGACGCGCAGCGCGCATGACCTTCTCGCTTTGCCAAAAGAATGGGCTGTATTTTTGTCTTGAAGTATTCGAAATCGAGAGACGACGATGAAGAAACTGGCTGCTGTGCCAGCAATGCGACAAACGGAACCAAGGCAATGATGGACATAAAGGCCGTCCTCCTGAATCAACTATTTGACTTTCGTAATTTACCACGGCCCGAGCCGGAACTGCGCCTGCCAAAATGAAATTTTGCGCCGGTTTTCCCTGAAGGCGATTCAAGAAATCTGTCGTTACGTAGTTGCGGAAACCACTGGAGTTTTCGACGGTGTGACCGGCATCATGGGCAGACGAACGGCGAACTCGCTGCCCTGGCCCGGCCCTGCACTTCTCGCCTCGATAGTTCCAGAGTGCAGGAGCACGAGTTTTTGAACGAGTGCCAGGCCAATGCCTAGTCCCCCGTTTGACCGGGCCGGAGGCCGGTCACCCTGTTCGAAAAGCTGAAAGATGCGCGGAAGCACGTCAGGGTGGATGCCATCGCCATTATCGATAACTCGCAACACCGCATAATCTCCATCAGGCTGGACGCCAACGATAATCTGTCCGCCGGCCGGCGTGAACTTGGCCGCATTGAGGACGAGATTCATAATGATTTGCTCAATCCGAGTCACGTCAGCGGCAATCGGCACAGGGCCTTCCGCAAAATCGGTGGTGAGATTCAGGTTCTTATTTGCCAGAACGATGCGCAAGGCATCAACACTTCCCCGGGCGACAGCGATCAGGTCCGTGTTTTCCTTGTTCAATTGAATCTGCCTATGAGTAATTCGGCTGACGTCCAGCAGATCTTCGAGCAAGCGAGTCATATGCTGGACCTGGCGCTCCATGATCTGGCAGCTCCACTCGATCACGGCTGGGTCGTTTTGGCAGGTACGGATGATCCCAATTGCGGTCCGAATCGGCGCCAATGGATTCCTGAGTTCATGGGCGAGCATCGCCAGGAATTCCTCAGCGCTTGGGTTTGTTTCGATCATGTCTCCAGTATGAATCCTAATTCACGGAATTCCGGACATCCACGCGTTTACCAAGCTGCCCGGTATAGGCCGGATTCTGGGCGTCAATATTAGACGCTCGTCACACCCTCCGAACGAACGAGTGCCGCCGTTCCGGCAATGATGGGAGCGCTGAACGACGTTCCGCTCATGCATCCGTACAAGTTGCCGGGCGCGGCCGAAATGATGTTGACCCCTGGGGCGTCCATCACGATAGTTGGTCCGTAATTCGAAAATGATGCCTTTACATCTTGAAGGTTTGTCGCAGCGGTTGAAATAACCCCTGAGTAGGCCGCGGGGTATTGCGGAACGGAGGTAAGGGAGGTGTTGTTGTTGCCGGCTGAAGCGACGAGCGTGACGCTGTGATCCAGCGCGTAAGTGATGGCCTTTCGCATCACTTTTGACGTGTCCTCTGTGCCAAAACTCATGTTGATGACCTGTGCTCCGTTATCCACCGCCCAGATTATCGCTTTCGCAATCGTGAGGGTATCCGAGGAACCGTTGGGGCCAAAGGCCACCACAGGCATGATCATCGCGTCCGTCGCAATCGCTGCGATAATGCTCCCCACGGATGTGGCGTGGCTCCACGCGGGCGGTTGGCTGTCCAGGTAACCCGCCGAGGAATCGTCCAGGTAACCGGCGCTCGAATCGTTGAGATACGTTATCGTCGCCTGGTCGAGATAGCCGGCCGATGAATCGTCGAGATAGCCCGCTGAAGAATCATTCAGGATTATACCGCCCTGATTTCTAATTACGAAGTCATAGCCGTTCGTCAGATGTCCGGCCAGGGCCGGATGGGAATAATCCATCAGGGAGTCGATAACGGCCACAACCAAGCCGCGACCCGTTGCGTGGGGCAGCGCGTTATTGAGGTTGATCAGCCGGAAACTGGGTTGCGTTTTGTACCAGGAGGCGTCAGCCGTTTGGGGCGCCGTAACCCAACAGCGGGCGTGGGGATTGGAAGGAAGACTGGTTAAGGTGATCTCCTCGCAAAAGCGAATAGTACTATTGGACGAACAGTTCGGAACGGCTGGAACAATTAGGTGCAGTAGGAGACCTTCTTGAGAGGAAAAGACCGCCCCGACCTGGACACCTCCTCCTATGCTCGCTACTGCATTAGCGACGTTGGCGTTCGCAGGCAAAGAAAGGAGTATGTGGTGGTCGTCAGCAAAAGCCGGAAAGCTGAAAACGCTGAATAAGAGGAGTACGAAACCGAGAAGGGGCCTCAGCCGTTTCACCACAGTACCTCCTGCACTTTCTTTCAAGGCTTCTGTCTCAAACCATTTTCGAAGTTTGTAGCAAAGCCGTATTTCCACCCATTCGTTTCAATATGTCGTACGCAACGCGCTAATAACGGTTACGTACGGTAAATCAATTTGCAAGCTCAACAGTCCATCCGGGATACGAGTGAACAGGAATTCACCCAGACTGTTCAACTCGGCCGACCCGATCCGTTCCTCCTCATTCTGCAGGTGCACCGAAGCATCTTTGACGAAACCCCCGTCGCGTGGCAATATCTGCCCAAACAACTCGCGGTGGTCTTCCACCTTTGAAATTCGAACGTGAATGTCGAAATCATCGGTCTGCAAAAGGACTCGCCGTGAAACCACCTGCGAATCCATCCAAAGCCCGGCTCGAATGCCGGCCGGCGCCGGCTCGGCAAAACTATCGAATACGATCAAAGCGACAACCTGGCGGAGCAGCGGACGAGGCTCTGGAGTCTTGAACCTCGTCTCACATATCCTTTTTGCGGATGCGACTATGGGGTCGGGCGCGCTCAGGAGATGAGTGCGTTTGACCGAGTTGGCGAATCTGGACCATTCCTGAAACTCGAACGCACAATCCGCACAAGAACCGATGTGGTCGTACCAGGATTGCCGCTCGCAATCGGCCATCTTCAGTTCGATCAGATCCAGCGCTTCTTCTGGGCTAAGATGCATTAGGCCCCCTCCTAGGTCCCGAGAGATAAGTAGTGGTGGTGGTTTGGTCTGTCTTCCTGATTTCCTCTATCTTCTTGATTTCCTCTGCCGTTGAAGAGGAGTGGTAGTCGACTTCCCTAGTCGTTTAAAGGTGGAAGCGAACGGCTCGAAAAATACATCCAGCAAAAATATTTTTTGTTGGACGCTTCTTAGTCTTTGCCAATCAATAGGAAGGGGGCCCAATAAAAAGGATTGGGGTATTTCTCTCGGATGCCCTTCATGGCAATTTTTAGAGCTTGCGACTTGCGGGCACCAGCGCGCCACGTATTGTAAAAATAATCCATCAACTCGGCTGTCCGGCGATCGTCGACATTCCAGAGACTTACCATTAAAGAGCGTGCTCCCGCATACAGAAATCCGCGAATCAGACCAAGCCCATCGTCGCTACCGGTGACCATGCTTACACCGGATTGGCATCCGCTTAATGTGACCAGGTTTGTTTCACAGGTCATCGAAAACAGATCGATAGCGGTAACCCAGCCCCCAGCAATTTTGAATCCTGAAAACATGGGATTGTCCTGCCGAAAGACCGCGTGCGTTGCGATGTGCAAAAAAGACGTCCGGCGCGCCGCTTCGGCGTATGCGTTTCGAGTCGCGGCATCGTTGAGCAACAGAACGCTTCCGGGAAACATCGAAGCGAGACTGCGTGCTTCCTGCTCCACAAAGGGCGCCAATTCGTCGGAAACACCGATCACACATGGTTGAGCATCCTCAATATCGTTCTTCTCCAAACAATACTTGAGAACCGACGCGCTCGGCGCGTACGAGACTTCAAAGTCATCGGTTATGTAACGTGTGCCGTCAGTGAAAGCGTGGAATGGCAAGACGTGCAAACATCCGTGCGGAACGATGGTGAGGCGGGAAGTGTTTATGCTCGTTCGAATGGGCTCGAACAGATACTGGTACAGTTGCCTCAAATGATAGATTGTCCCTTCAAAAATCTGATCGGAATGCTCGCGCAGATATTGCTCACCCAAGGCGAATTGTTCGAGCTGGAATGCCAGGTGCTCCTGGATGCTCATGATTTGCCCGACCCTGCAGAGGTATCGCTGAAACCGGGCACCGGTCCGCGAAATGACGAACACCAAGACTTCATCGCGAGCAATGAAATACTCGATCACCGTTGTATCGCCCGGCAGCATCTGTTGAACGGTTTCTACAGTCGCGGCCGACACTTGTTGTAGAGAGGTGTATTCAGGATCTTGGAAGGAAACCTCGCGAAGGATTCGCGTCAGTTCGTCCTCTTTTTGCGCAATGGTCTCAAACTTAGCGGCCGTGGAAGATACGCGGACTTGCGGCTGCGAGGAGGCATACAAAACACTCAGTTCCTCGCGCAATCTCTCGCTCTTCGCCTGCAAGCTTGACTCGGTATGCCCTTGAATTGCTGTTAAAGATTGCGATAAGAGGTCAACGAGCCCACGCGACTTCGCGCGCTCGCACCACATGTATGCAGCGCCCAGCCCCTGCTCCTGCCCCGCTTGCCGGAGAGCCAGGACGACCAGGGCTTCATACGCGGCGTTTCTTCCCTGGAGGAAGGTCACTTTCAGATCGTCATGATGCAGGCGCATGCGATGCAATTCCAGATCGTCGGCTGCCAACTTGTAAAAGCGTTCAGCGCGATGCCAGTCTTCCTTTCTTTCGCCAATCTCCGCTGAAAGCATATAGAAGGGAAAAAGCAACAGCGGGAGACTGGTCTTCTGCATGATTGCTGCGATTTCAGCTGTCAGCGCCTCCGCGCGGGGGATGTCGTCCAATGTGAGAGCAAGTCTGCCTAATTGGACCAGACTCAGAATGGTCTTTGACGGAAGACCCATCCGTTCAAACACAGTTTTGGCTTGTGTTGCCAGTGCGAGCGCTTCCGCCCAGCGGGAAAGGGACAAATGGACCTCGGAGCGATAGAGATCCAGCAAGCCGATCCAATACAGATTGCCCTCGACCTCGAATATCTTCTGCGCGGTTTCAAAGGCATCGAGCGCCTCGGCATACTTGCGCGTCTGAAGAAGAGCAAGACCTAGAAACGCCCGGGCCTCGGCTTCCTCACGATGAAGTCCGAGTTCCAAAAACTGCGTAGCGGCACGCTGCGCCAGAGTCGCGGCGTCCTTCGCCCGGTTCAACTGGATATAAATTTCCGCCTCGTCCAAATCGCACAAAGCGGAGTGGCGGCGGCTGCCGGTCTGTTGGAAATGCTGGCGAAGCCGGTTGAATGATCGAAACGCGTCAATGTATCTTCCCCTCAGATAGTGCAGATGCGCGCGATTGTAGATGGCTTGGGCCCAGAGCTCCATGATTTCAAGGTGCTGGCTGAGGTTTTCGCAATTCTGAAACATCTGGTCGGCTTTCTCGAATTGGTCCATCGCCGCGAGGCATATGCCGAGATTGTGGTAGGACTTCGCGACGCCTTCCTGATCGCCGATCTTTTCGACGACCTCGGAATGCATCAAATGATATTGGTAGGCCCGTTCGTGCTCGTCTATGCGGTCATACAGATTTGCAACGTTGTTGCAAACACGCGCAAATCCAACCTCATCGTTGTTTTCTTTGAACCATGCTTCGGCTTCGGAGGCCACCGCCAAAGCTTCTCGATATTTCCCGGCGTGGGTTAAGGCCACAATGTAACCCAGGCGGGCGCGCGCCGCCTGGGCCCGATCACCAGTGGCCTCGAGCTCCTCGATAGCACGTTTATGGTAAGGAAGCGATTCTTCGTATTGCTCATTTGCCGTCAGGCTGTATGCCAACATGCGGCAAGCCTGTACGACCAAACGGCCATTGCCCGAGTATGTCGCAGCTTGAAGGCAGGCTCTCGCCAGCCGAGCGCTGTGCTCCGATTCTGCGCTTCGGGGCTGGCCCGCATAGAGACGGAAATCCCGGATTTGTTGCCAGATTTCTTCCAGCGTTTGTTCCAACACCGCTGGATCTTCCGACACCGCCCATGCCCTCAGCTCATCATCCGTCCTGTTAATTAACTCCAGCGGACCCAAAAAAATTACTCCAGCGGACCCACGAAATTACTCTAGCTCAATAGCTTCCGAAGTTTCGCCAAACACCGAGCACGTGTCGGTCCAATGCTGGAGACGGGTACCCCGAGACGCTCAGCCACAGCCGAATAACTAAGAGAAAATGGATGGAGGTAAAGCAAATTGATCAATTGCCGGCATCGTTCCGGTAGGTCAAGCATAGCGGTCTCAACAAGATGCTCGTTTTCGATCGATCGGATCTGATCTGCAAGGGCCGGATATTCGTCCCTCAAAGGCAACAACGTTTTATGAGATTTCAAGACTGCAGCGGCTTGCCGCCGCGTTACCGTAATCAGCCAGGCCGGTAAACTTTCCGCGTCCCGTAGTTCTGGGAGGCGCTGATAAAGCTCCAGACAGACCTGCTGAAACACGTCCGCGGCATCCTCAGACGACTGGGACAAGGTGCGTGCCACCGAGTAAATCAGACGTTGGTACCGGTCTATCA
>MNKP01000070.1 GCA_001920875.1 Acidobacteria bacterium 13_1_20CM_2_55_15 | reverse complement strand
TAACGTCGTCTACAAGCTCACCATCGTCGATGTTGCCGGCCACATCGATGCGGCAGCGAATCTTTTGAACGAAGCCAATTATTCTCTGATGCGGGAGGGCAACGTCGTGTTCAACGATATTCCCCGCGTCTACCAGGATGAGCGCTCGATTTTCGGGACCACAATGGTAGTGGCCCGCCCCGACGGAAGCCGGATGCGTAGCTCGCTTTTTTTCAGCAAAGGCCGGATTTACCGGGCCGACGCCATCGTCTTGCCCGCAAGGGGCGACAAGGACATGACGGTGCCCTCGCGGTTTGACCAGACGATCCGTTTTCCACCCGACGGACGTTTCCCCGATAAGCCCCGCTAAACTAAAGCGCTTTCAGCACAAGCGCGGCACAAAGATCAGAAGGGATCAAGGACAGAGCCGGTCCCATCCCCGCAGCCGCGGTTGGAACAAAGCTTTTGACCATTGGGCAGCGTGACATTCATGAGCTGACCGCCGCGCGAGCCGTCCTTCATCGGGCGAAAGCCGATTTTGACCTCGACACCAGCGGGGAAGCTGTCCGGTTTCCAGCCGAGCGATGCCAATTGCGCGACGGAACCTCCTTCAAAGGACCACGTCGCTTCGCTGCCGCTTGCACTGGTGACCGTGAGATGAAGCCAGGCGTGTGGATTGACCCACTCGAACTGCTTCACCTTGCCACTCAAATAAACAACCTTGCTCTGGTCGAACATCGCAAACGAATGATGCGCGAGCGCCGGCGACACGAACAGCAACAACGCTAGGCTGGCACAACCCAAAACTTCGATGCTCATCGCGACCTCCTGGGAAAGCCATGGGTAAGTCTACAGGAAATTCTTTCAAACGCGTAAATCCGCACAGGAAGCCCGCATCGCGCAGCTGCGAATCTGCTCCTCGTGACCAAACTTTAACCTTGACCTTTGAGTATAGTACACTGACTCCATAGTCAGTGACGGGGTTTCGATGAGCACTGCCATCAAGACGAAGAAGGACGTCGTTACAGAGTTTCGAACCTCAGGAATTCTCGAGGCCGCTCGTAAAGTTTTCGCGGAGAAAGGATTCCATGAGGCAACAGTGGACGATATTGCCGAGGCCGCGGGCGTTGCGAAAGGTACCGTATACCTCTATTACGAATCCAAACGCGAGGTGTATTTTGCCGCTCTGAAATTCGGAATCGCCCAAATGTATTCTTTGCTTCTCGAGGAGTTGAATAAGGTCAGCACACCGGAAGGAAAGCTGAAGGGCCTAATTGCAGCGAAGCTCGCGTATTTCGATGAAAATCGTGACTTCTTCAAAATCTATTATTCCGAATTGGGCAATATTCCCACGACGCATCCTGCAGGAATCGACAACGAGTTCAAGGCACTCTACCAGGAGCAAGCACGGCTCGTGGAGACGATCCTGAAGGAGGGCGCACGGAAAAAACTCATTCGAAATTTACGAACTGAGCAGACCGCTTTGGCTATTTCCGACATTATTCGCGGCGTCGTAACTCATCGCATTCTGGGTTGGTCAAAATCCAAGATCAGCCAGGATGTGGATTTCATTTTCGACTTGGTATGGAAAGGAATTGCGGCCCAATGAACGCTCTTGGCGGCTCATTCATTCTGTTCTTCGCTTTCTTATGTGGGTACGCGGAAGCCCAGCAGCCACGTGGCTCAAATATTCCTTCCGATTTGATCGGCAGCGTTTCTCAAGGCACTCCGTCCGGGGGTGTCATCCCACTTTCCATTGGGGATGCGATTGATCGCGCTCTGAAATACAATCTTGGCTACGTTATCGGTGAACAGGAGACACGCGTTTCCACGGCTGCGCGTGTTCGGTCTCTGTCGGAACTCCTTCCAAAAGTAAATGCCGGCATCAGTGAGGCTATTCAACAGATCAATCTCGCGTCCTTTGGTTTCCGCGGTTTTCCAGGCGTTCCGCCGGTTGTTGGGCCGTTCAGTGTGTTTGATACTCGTGCGCGATACACGCAAGCCGTTTTCGATTCCAGACTAGCTCATGAATTGCGGGCGGCTTCGGAACGAGTCGCGGCCAGTAATTATGCCCTGCAAGATGTCCGCGAACTGATTGCGCTGATCACAACGGATCTTTACCTGGATGCTGTCGCTGAATCCAGCCGCGTAGACGCGGCACGCGCCCAGTTGCGGACAGCTCAGGCAGTTTACGACCGTGCCAGAGATTTGAAGGACAGCGGTTTGATTCCCGGTATTGATGTTCTGCGGGCGCAAGTACAGCTGCAGGCTCAGCAGCAGCGTCTGGTTACGGTTGAAAATGAGCTCGCAAAACAGAAGTTGAGACTTGCCCGCGCAATCGGCCTCCCGCAGGGGCAAGAATTTGCGCAGACGGATGCGTTTATGAATGCGCCGCCAAACACGCCGGCCCTCGCCGAGGCGCTCCGCATTGCTCTTGATTCTCGATCGGATTACCGGCGGGCTATGACTTTGGTTCGTGCCGCGGAAGAGACGCGCAAGGCCGCGTTGGGACGACGTCTCCCATCGCTACAGGTCAATGCAGACTATGGTGATATTGGCCGCACGCCCGCCAATTCACATGGGACGATGTTGCTTCAGGGCACCTTATCGATACCAATTTACACAGGCCAGCGGGTACGTGCCGAGGTTCTCGAATCCGACGCACTGCTTGAACAACGTAAGGCCGAAGTATCGAATCTGCGCGACCAGATCGAATACGAAATCCGTACAGCCAATTTGGATATCCGCTCGGCAGCCGATCAACTGCAGGTAGCACAAGCCGGAAAAGATCTGGCTCGGCAGCAACTGGAACAGGCCCAGGATCGCTTCGCGGCCGGCGTCGCCAACGGACTTGAAGTAACGCAGGCGCAAGAGGCGGTCGTAACCGCGGATGAGAATTACATATCGGCTCTTTACGCTCTGAATACCGCCCAGGCTGCGCTGGCCCGGGCAACGGGTAACGCCGAGAAGACGATCAAATCATTCCTAGGAGCGAAGTGATGCCAAAGCTTCTCCGCGCTAAATGGCTTCTAATGCCGATCGCGCTGATTCTGATCGGCGCCGGATACGCAGGATGGCGATACCTGTCCCAATGGGAGTCGACGGATGACGCTCAAATTGAAGGGCATATTCATCCGGTCAATGCCAAAGTCGGAGGAACCGTCGCTTCTGTAAACGTGCGCGACAATCAGCCGGTTCAGGCCGGCACGGTCCTTGTCCAACTCGATGCACGCGACTATGAAATTGCCGTCGCGCGTGCCGGGGCGGATCTGGCGCAGGCTCAAGCGGGTGTGACCGCAGCTCGCGCAGGAGTACCCGTCGCGACCAGTGCAGCTGGTGCGCAGATCACCTCGTCCGAAGCCATCGCCGAACGCGCCAAAGGCGGAGTTGAACTGGCCGCGAAAGAACTTCTAGCCGCTCAGGCCAAGCTCCATTCAGCCCAAGCGCGCGTGCGCGAAGCACAGGCCAATGCGACGAAAAATACGCGTGACCTCGAGCGGATGAAACAGCTCATCGCCAAAGATGAGATTTCTCAGCAGCAGTACGATGCGGCAGTCGGGGCCGCCGATGCCGCTCATGCCGAGGTCGAATCCGCGCAGGCAGGCGTTCTGCAGGCTGAGCATGAAGTCGCCGCCGCTCAGGCGAGAGTTGCGCAGTCGCAAGCCGATTTGCAGCAAGCACAAGCCGAAGCGCAGGCCGCGAAAACCGCTCCGCAGCAAATCACGATCAGCAGAGCGCAGGCTCAATCGGCCGAAGCCCGTGTGCAGCTTGCCAAAGTCGCGCTTGATCAGGCGCGGCTGAATTTCGAGTACACGAGTATCAAGGCGCCAGTATCGGGCATCGTCAGTAAAAAGACGGTGGAAGCGGGACAAGTTGTGCAGGCCGGCCAGCCGTTGATGGCGATCATTCCTCAGGAAGACATTTGGGTCATCGCTAATTTCAAAGAGACGCAGCTTGCCGATATACATCCCGGACAATCGGGCACGGTTTCGGTCGACGCTTATGGCGGCCAAGTCTACAAAGTGCGCGTGGACAGCGTCGCCTCAGCGACAGGGGCGAAGTTCAGCCTGCTTCCGCCGGAAAATGCGACCGGTAATTATGTGAAGGTTGTCCAGCGTATTCCCGTCAAGCTTCTTTTCGAGCAAGGAGAAGACACGGAACACCGGCTTCGTCCTGGAATGTCGGTTGTGGCGAAGGTAAAAGTGAAATGAAGTGAGGGTCTCGACTCTCGTCAAATCTTGAGACCCTCACCCTGCCCTCTCCCAGGGAGAGGGTGGACCGAGTTGCGGCGAAATCTCATGGAACATCAGACCCCAACAGGACCGCAAGTCAATCCGTGGATCATCGTGATCTCGGTCATGTTCAGTACTTTTATGGAAGTCCTGGACACGACGGTCGTGAACGTGTCCTTACCTCATATCGCGGGCAATCTTTCTGCAACGCCGGAAGAAGCCACATGGGCACTCACTTCGTATCTGGTGGCGAACGCGGTTGTCCTTCCGATTACAGGTTGGCTTGCAAACTATTTTGGGCGGAAACGTCTGTTGATGACCGCTGTAGTTGGATTCACAACGGCTTCTTTTTTCTGTGGCTTCGCTCCCAGCCTGGCCTGGCTTATTGCTTTCCGGATCGTCCAGGGACTCACCGGTGGTGTTCTGCAGCCGGTCTCGCAGGCCGTGATGCTTGAAGCCTTTCCTCCGGCTCAACAGGGAAAGGCGATGGGCGTATGGGGTCTGGGCATTGTGGTGGCGCCAATGCTTGGCCCGGTTTTGGGAGGTTGGCTGACGGACAACTATTCCTGGCGTTGGATCTTCTACGTCAATATTCCTATTGGAATCGTTTCGATCGTCATGACGAAGTTATTCATCTTCGATCCGCCCTACATCCGGCGCTCTGCGGCAAAGGTCGATACTTGGGGCATTGGAATGCTTGCCGTCGGTATCGGCAGCCTTCAGATTGTTCTGGATAAGGGCCAACAGGAGGATTGGTTCTCGTCGGCCTGGATTACGTGGACTCTGATCCTTGCGGCAGTCATGCTCGTGATGTTCATCGTTCGCGAGATGTATACGGACGATCCAGTACTCCATCTTCGGGTTTTTAAGGAAAGGACTTACAGTAGCGGGGTCCTCCTTATGACGTCTCTCGGATTCGTCCTTTACAGTAGCCTCGTCCTACTCCCGCTTTTTCTGCAGACCGTTCTTGCCTATCCCGCTATTGAAGCGGGCATAGCGATGTCTCCTCGAGGCATCGGGTCGTTTATTGCTATGCCCATGGTCGGAATGCTGGTCGGTAAGGTTGATCCAAGAAAGCTGCTCTGCGCTGGATTGCTGGGCGGAGCGATGACCTTGTTCGCGCTTGGATCCTTGAACTTACAAATCGGATATTGGGATATTTTTTGGCCGCAATTTTTCCAGGGAATTTCGATGGGCTTCATCTTTGTACCGCTGACGACTGTGACGATGAGCCGCATTCCAAAACAAGAACTCGGAAATGCAACGAGCATCTTTAACCTCATGCGGAATCTGGGTGGCAGCGTCGGGATTGCCAGCATCGCAACGATGCTCAGCCGCAACACGCAAACCCAATACAACATTCTGGGCGCGCATGTGAGCGCGTTCGATGTGCGGACAAGAACGTTGCTGGATCAGATCCGCAGCGGCTTCATCTCGAGGGGAATGGATTTTTCGACTGCGACGAACGCCGCTTATGTTGCGCTCTCGGGGATGGTGAGCCGTCAAGCAGTGATGGTAGCCTTCGTCCAACTGTTTCGTATCCTTGCTCTTGTCTTTGTGATCGTCATACCGCTCGTTTTCATTATGAAGAGGCCAAAGGCTGCCCAATCTCCAGTCGCTGCGCACTAATGGTAATATCAACGTAGTCCAGTGCGGGATTTCTGCAGGCGGCTATGGAGACACAGATCGTCATCTTTCTGGCTTTGATCAGCGTCACGGTCATCACAAATACTCTTCTGATTTGGTTTGTGTACAAAGGCTTCGCGGGAGTCACCTCAAGAATTACCGAAACTGTTTCTGAGTTCAAGACGAGCAGTGAGACCAAGGCATGGCTCCGGACGTTCGAATCGGCTTCCAAGCAGGCAGTTGCCGTAACGGAGGCGACAAAAATCAAAATAGCAGCGTTCGAACCTGCACTCGACCGGGCTCAGCAACACTATCTCCAGACACTTGCCTATGTGGATTCAAAACTCGAGTTAACCGCAGGCGATATTAGTAGGAATGCACAGAACATCAGAGATGTCGTCGCTCAGCCCGCGTTCTCCGCGGTAGCCTTTTTCACCGCCCTCTCCAGGGTCCTGGAAACGACCGAAAGGGAGCAATGACGAAGCCTGATCTCAAATCCGAAATTTCGAAATTTCGAACTGAACCTGGCATTCGTAATTTGCTTCCTACCACGCCTGATTCGTTTTAGAAGCCCAATTCCAAGCGGAGCGAATGATATTATCCAGGCCGCTTTCGACCGCGGTCCAGCCTAACACCTTCTTTGCTCGATCCACAGCTGCGATCAGGGCTGGGGGGTCTCCTGGGCGCCGTGCGGTTTCGCGGGCGAAGAAGTCTTTGCCGGTGATACGGCGTGCGGCTTCGATGACTTCGCGGACGGAACAGCCGGAGCCTGTGCCGAGATTGATTGCCTGCGATTCAACGCGGCCTCCCATCAAAGCCTCTAATCCCATGACGTGCGCGCTGGCGAGATCCGTGACATGGATGTAATCGCGCACGCAAGTTCCGTCGGGTGTCGGATAATCTGTACCAAGGATTTTTACTTCCGGATGCCGTCCTGCTGCCGCTTTGAGCACGAGCGGAATCAGGTGAGTCTCGGGATCATGGTCCTCTCCAAATTCGCCCTCCGCGTCAGCGCCTGCGGCGTTGAAGTACCGGAGCGATAAGTATCTCAAACCATGCGCTTCATGGAACCATCTCATCGCGCGCTCGAAAGCGAGCTTCGAATCACCGTAAGGATTGATCGGATTCTGAGCATGATCCTCGGAAATCGGCACTTGCTGGGGAGTACCGTAAGTCGCGCATGAGGATGAGAAGATCAGAAACTTCACGCCGCAAGTCTTCATTGCATTTAATAGACTAAGTCCACCATGGAGGTTGGTCTCATAATACAGTTCGGGCTTCTCGATGGATTCACCGACGAGAGCTCTTCCCGCAAAATGCAAAACTCCGTCGATCGGATATTCGGCGAAGGCGCGTGCGAGGTCGTCGGAATTGCAGATGTCGCCTTCAAAAGCCGGTGTGCCTTTGATGAAAGCGCGATGTCCTGTCGAAAAATTATCGAAGATGAGAGGCTGAAATCCCGCTTTTTTGAGGGCCTTGACGGTGTGACTCCCGATATAACCGGCGCCACCCGTAACCAGGATCACGAGGCCACTCCTCGGAAATAATCGATCGTCAGCTGAAGGCCTTCATCGATACTGACCTCCGGCCGCCAGCCAAGAATGGATTTGGCGCGCCGGATATCCGGACACCGAACATGTGGATCATCAACGGGCAACTCCTGATACACGACCGGACTCGAACTTCCGGCAAGAGCGAGAATTTTAGTAGCCAGATCGCGTACAGTCCGCTCTTCGGGATTGCCGATATTAAACGGCTGACCCATCTCGTTAGATGGCGGCGCCGCGAGCAATGAGAGAATGCCGCCGATCAGGTCCGATACGTAGCAGAAACTGCGCGTCTGAGACCCGTTGCCGTATATGGTCAGAGGGCTTCCGCCGAGCGCCTGTACAATGAAGTTTGATACGACCCGGCCATCATTGGGACGCATTCTCGGACCGTAGGTGTTGAAGATCCGGGCAATGCGCGCATCCATCTTGTGATACCGCCGGTAGGCCATGGTTATTGCTTCGGCAAACCGCTTCGCTTCATCGTAGACACCGCGCGGGCCGATAGGATTGACATTTCCCCAATAGGTCTCCGGCTGTGGATTCACCAGAGGATCGCCGTATACTTCCGAAGTGCTCGCTAGCAGGAATCGGGCTTTCTTTTCTTTCGCTAATCCGAGCGCTTTGTGAGTTCCAAGAGACCCGACTTTTAATGTCTGGATCGGCATTTCTAAATAATCGATTGGCGATGCGGGCGAGGCAAAATGCAGAACCGCGTCAACAGGACCTTCAACGAATAAGTAATCGATGACGTTGTATTTGATAAATTTGAAATTTGAGTGGCCCATCAGGTGGGCGATATTGCTGGTGTTTCCGGTGAGAAGATTATCGAGGCAGACAACTTCGTAATCCCGCTCCAGCAAGCGATCGCACAGGTGGCTTCCTAGGAAACCTGCCCCGCCGGTAACGACAGCTCTCATGTCCGTCCCATGCTGTAATAGGTAAAACCAAGCTGCCGCACTTGTCCCGGATCATAGATATTACGGCCGTCGAAGATCACCGGCTGACGCATGATGTGTTTCATCCGTTCGAAATTCGGATTTCGAAATGCCTGCCATTCGGTGATCAGCAAAAGCGCGTCTGCTCCTTCAACACAACCATAGTTATTCGACGCTAATTGAATTCGTGTTCCGAAAATCCTTTTGGCTTCGTCGAGAGCTTCGGGATCGTAAGCCGTAATGGTGGCGTGCTCCGAAAGAAGAGACTCGATGATCTTGATAGCCGGAGCATCGCGCATATCATTCGTCCGCGGCTTAAAAGACAAGCCCCAGACTGCGAGCCGTGCGCCGCTAAGGTTACTATTGAAGTGACGGCGAACCTTTTCGACAAATCGCTGGGCTTGATTGTCGTTCACAGCGCCGACCGCCTCGAGTATTTTCATCTCATAGTTGTGTTGGCGGCCCGTGTCGGCCAAAGCGCGAATGTCTTTAGGGAAACAACTGCCCCCGAAACCGGTGCCGGCGAAAAGAAAAGCAGGGCCGATTCGCGAATCCGACGCGAGACCTTTTCGGATCATGTCGACATTGGCACCGACGTGCTCGCAAAGATTCGCAATTTCATTCATAAATGAAATGCGCGCCGCGAGAAAAGCGTTGGCGGCATACTTCAGCAATTCTGCCGTGCGCACATCGACGATCAGCACGGGACTTCCGGTCCGAACAAAAGGCGCGTAAAGATCGCGGAGAATTTCCGCCGCTCGGACGTCATCGGCCCCGACGACAACGCGATCGGGCTTCATAAAGTCTTCGACGGCTGCCCCCTGCTTCAGGAATTCCGGATTGGATAACAGATCGAACGGATGGTCTGTTTCGCTTTTGAGGATCTCTCGAATCTTTTCACTCGTGCCGACCGGAACGGTAGACTTGACGACGATCACTTTATACCGGTCCATCGCCTTCCCAATTGCTCGAGCCACCTCGAACACTGCAGTCAAATCGGCAGCGCCGTTGGGTGTGGTCGGAGTCCCTACGGCTACAAAAAGGACGAATGATTTTTTCACGGCCGCGTCGAGATCGGTGGTGAAAGTGAGCCGCTCTTCGCGCAGGTTCCGTTCAACAATCTCCGGCAGGCCGGGCTCGTAGATTGGAATCATCCCCTGGCGAAGCTTTTCGATCTTCGCGGCATCGCTATCGACGCACCACACGTCATTCCCGCTCTCTGCAAGACAACTCCCTGCGACTAGCCCGACATAGCCTGTTCCGATAACAGCAATATTCATTCCTACTCCAAGTGTTCTTCGACTGCCGAGCCGACCTTAGTCAGGAATGTGTCTGATAAGGATGGAATCGCGCCGATGCCTTCATCCATAATGATTTTCTCGATCCGATGAATCGGAAAGAACACCGTGTTGGGTTGTACACCGCTTTCCTCCCTATGGGTGATGTGATCCATCCAATCTTCAAATGCATTGAGATCGATTCCCCGAACGGTTATACCGTGAGTAGCCATATCTGACAGCCGTCCAAAAAAACGCTCTCTCGGGCTCTGCAGGTTCACGATAACGATCGAATTCAGCTTCATAACGATTACCTCTCCCCCTGGGAGAGGCCGGCGCGCAGCGCCGGGTGAGGTCCAGGTCTACGCTAACTTTAGTTCAATACTCCATCCTCTTGAGATCATCTTCAACAATCAATCTTGGCTCCGTCAGTTTCTGGACTTGCTCCAGAGTAACATCAGAACGCATTTCCCGAAGCACTAATCCCTGGCCCGTCACGTCGATCAAGCACAATTCCGTGACAATCGTATCGACGACCTCGGTTCCCGTCAGCGGCAACGTGCATTTTGTCAAAATTTTCAGCCGGCCTTCCTTGGTCGCGTGTTCCATCGCGACGATCACGCGCTTGGCACCTGCGACCAGGTCCATGGCACCACCCATACCTTTGACCATCTTGCCCGGGATCATCCAGTTGGCAAGGTTTCCGCGCTCATCAACTTCCATGGCGCCCAAAACAGTCAAATCGATGTGACCGCCGCGAATCATTGCGAACGAATCCGCGCTGGAGAAATACGACGCGCCCGGAAGTTCAGTCACAGTCTCCTTGCCGGCGTTGATCAGATCGGCGTCCTCTTCGCCTTCAAACGGATAGGGCCCAATGCCCAGCAATCCGTTTTCGGAATGCAAGAGGACATCGATGCCTTCCGGTATATAGTTGGCGCAGAGTGTCGGCATGCCGATGCCGAG
>MNKP01000186.1 GCA_001920875.1 Acidobacteria bacterium 13_1_20CM_2_55_15 | reverse complement strand
TCGCAGAAATAAAGAGCGACGAAAATACAGTGCCGCAACCGATCAAAACCAAAGTGGCTCCCAGTGAAGCCAGTTCCGGATTCGGGAGCGGGAGCATTTGCGCCTTCAGCCACTGCAACACCAGAGCAGCCCAAATGGCCCCCCCAAGTACGAAGAGGCCAACACCGAGCGCCAGACCAGCTTCAAGATTGAAGTGGTCATACAACCATTCCAAGGCGGCATTTTCCTTGTCGAAACGGCGGCTCCAGGAATATGTCTTTGCATGCAGTCCAAGGAGTACAATCTGAAAACCTATGACAGTGGAGATGGTCGCGAATACGCCCGTTACACCCGCCGCAGGGCGGCCGTCCCATGTCAGCAAACCGAACAACTGAGCAACGTGTAGCAGAAAACCAAAACTCAAGAGGAGGGAACCTGGCCAGAGAAAAACTTTATTGGGACAATACAGCAGCATCATCCTCAAACTGCGCCAGCCATCCCGAAATGTGCGCAGCTTTGAAGTGCCTTTCCGCTGGTTTAGAGTGATGGGTACTTCAACCGTCTTGAGTCCCGCCATCCCCGCGTTGATCGCGAGTTCCAGATTAAATTCCATCCCTTGGCTAACCGGCCGAATCCGCTGATACGCCTCCCGGCTGAACGCACGAAAACCACAATACACGTCGGTATAAGACAACCCAAAAAAACCGTTCAGTACCGCTGTAAGCATCGGATTTCCGAAATGCCGATGAAGCGGACTGATTGCCCGGTCGCCGCCATTCAGATAACGACTTCCGGTAACAAAATCGTAACCCTTTCGAAGCAGCTCTAAGAATTTGGGAATAAGCGCAAAATCGTAAGTATCGTCTGCATCGCCCATGACGAGGTATGTTCCGTTGGCGTTTTCGAAACCCATGAGGTAGGCGTTGCCATAACCCCGAAGCGGCTGCCGGACGACGCGCACCCCCATAGCTTCAGCGATCGCCACAGACCTGTCTCTGGAGCCATTGTCACACACAATAATTTCGCCGTCGATGTTCGCTGATTCGAAAACACGCCTAATCTTCTCGATGCATGAACCGATCGCCTCTTCTTCGTTCAGACAAGGCATTACAACAGATACCAGGGGCGTACGAGCTTGTTCGCTTTGATTCAAGGCTTGTGTCATGGCGCGTGTGGGCGGAATATGTCTGCGTTCCGCACGACTTTGTTCAGCCTATCTTGTGTGAGTTGCATAGGTCGTGTTCCATTCCCAATTGACATCCGTACAACCCACGACCGCATTGTACATTAGTGGCATCATGGTCATTCTCTTACGACTGTTCTCGAGCGAGCCGGCATTATGGTTAACCATGTAGATGTGTCAAGCCGCCGTGGGCCGATGCCAGGGTGAATTTGTCCTCGGCCGGAAGCGGACTTAATTGATCGACTTAATTGACCGATTTGATTACTCGCTGGATTTCAGCTAGTGTTGCGTCTCATAAATAGCTTTACATAAATAGCTTTACCATAATAGCTTTACCATCGCCGATGGGGCTTGCGAGGCGAGGTCGAGGAGCGATGAGGAGGCGATGCTCATTCATCGCCGACGAATCGCGACGACGAGATCGCCCGCAACCCCCATCGGCCCGGAGGGTTGCGGCGGAATGGCCCCGTCTTCGTCGTCGCTCCTCGGTCACAATGAATGAGCATTGCTCCCTCGTCGCTTCGAGAATCCGGGGTCATTGCGCTCGCAACGATGGTAAAGCTATTTATGAGACGCAACACTAGAAGTGACCTACATTTTTTAACGGAGAGGGTATGTACGTACCGGAACTGTTCGTTGAATCGGATCTAGAAAAGTTGCACAGCCTGATTAACGAATACAACTTCGCGACACTCTTCTGTCAGCCTGGTGGAGCACCGCCGGAAATTGTCCACATGCCGTTCATTCTGGATCGCACGCGCGGAACCAACGGCTCATTGTTAGGGCACGTGGCTCGAGCGAATCCAGTCTGGCGATTGTTTGACGGAGCGACAGCGGCTGTCATCGTATTCCAGGGCCCTCACGGCTACATCTCTCCATCGTGGTATACGTCACGGCAACAGGTGCCCACGTGGAATTATGCTGTGGTCCATGCTCACGGCAAACCGCAACTTCTTCCAGAGAGCGAGGTTCTTGATCTGTTGCAGCGCTTGGTCGAGAAGCACGAAGGCACCGCAGAGGGAGCCTGGTACATCTCGGAGTTACGCTCGGAGTTTCTGAAACATATGACGAACCAGATCGTCGTCTTTTCGATGGCGATCGATCGGATCGTCGGGAAATTTAAGTTGAGCCAGAACAGAAGCGTGCCGGATCGGCGAGCCGCAATCGAGGCCTTGCGAGCTCGCGGCGATCTCTTCGATCCCGCCTTAATCGAACTCATGGAGAAAGCACTTGCAGCAAAGGATTGAACTGCATAGGAAAATGCCCGATCTCGCAAGGCCGTCAATGCTGTTAGCGTCCCGTCGTCGAAGTAACCTTGCGGCATCGTCGGATAGATCTCACTCTCGCGCGTGAGAAAACGCTTGAGATCCCGGCGGTATTCCAGTAGCAGAGTTTCAGACTCGTACTCCGGATGTCCCTGGAAAAAGACGAAGAGACTCTTTCGCTGCTTCACGAACGCATCCACACTCGCAGAAGACCGTGTGATGTGAGAATGCGATAACCGGATGACGTCAACTGCTGCTCTGGTAGATAGTTCCATCGAGAGTAAGTGCGAAATTGCACCGGCAGGCCGTCGGTCAATTTCGGTCAATTGATGTCCGGCGACCGGTGTGCAGTCGAAGACACCGAACCACCGAACCGCTTTTCGCCAAGCCGCTGACGGCGGACGCCGTCCATGCAAAGTACGGCGGCGTGCGTGGCAGATCTGAAGTTGCGGGAGATCTGTTCGGTTTTACCCGAAGTTCAAGAAACTGAACCCCATCGCGTTCGTACCCGCACCAATCGCGGTCGATCAGCCGCGATGAAACAACCCAACCAATTTATCGACGACGATATCTTCCATCCGGCGAAGAGTTTCGACAGTTAATCCAGCGACATGTGGCGTAGTGAGTATCCGATCGCTTCCCAATTTGCAGAACCCCGCTTCTTTGAGTGACAAGTCGTCAATACCAAGCCGGATGTCGGCTCTTTCGTCCAATGCCGCCAGGACCGATGGTATATCGAAGAGCTTCAAACGAGAGACGTTGATGAGGATCGCTCCCTCGGGCAACCTCTTAATGAGTTTTCCGTCTATAAGACCCAGCGTTTTGCTCGTCAGAGGCAAATGCAACGACACCACCGAACAAACCGAGAATACTTCTTCGAGCGAACAAAAATCTACGCTGTCTGATAGATCGGAATGCGTTGCTGCGTCGCGGGTCGATATCTTGATAAGGCATTTAAAAGGACGGAGTAACTGAATCAACTCCCTGGCGGTCGCCCCGGCCCCGACGAGCCCAACTTGCTGGCCAGAAAGACGTCGGGGCAAATGTGGAAGCCCTGCCCAATCGAGACCGGTCCGGCACGCCCTGTTTCCCGGAAAAACCTGTTTGGTCAAAGCCAGTGCCAGTGTCAGAGCATGTTCTGCTACAGCGCGGGAATTGGCCCCGGGCGCAGTCAACAACGCGATGTCTCGTTGCTCGGCAGCCTCAATTGCGATGTGATCCGTGCCGGTGCTGATTGAGGCGATGGCGCGCAGCCTCGGCATCGACTCTAGGAGCTGTGGCGTTATCTTTTCTTTTATACCGATTAGCACAGCATCCACTGTTTGAGCCGTTGTTGCGAGTTCTTCCATCGCGCGCGACCTGGACGAAGCCAGAACAACACGATCAAAAGAGTGTCCTAACTTGTTCAAAGCATTGACGTTGGAGCGAATACTTTCGATGGCTACGAAAATCGTGCTCACAAAGGTCTTTTAATCGATATTCGACAACTTCGCCGGATCAGGCCTGCCCCTGTTGCCGTATGATCTTTCCGGTTTCTGCTACAGCAAGGGAGGAAACAAAGTGCAATTTGACAGGCACTTTGTGTTTTGGAAGCCGTTCGCGGCAGAGTTTCAGAATCTCACCTTCGATTTTTTCGAGTGGGCCATTCTGGTCGTTGTCTTTTTGGAGCACAACGTCTGCGACGACTATCGAACCTGTGATTGGATTTCGCCGCGGCCGGGCGCAGGACATCCGCACCGCGGGATGCATGTTGATTTGGGCCTCTACTTCTTCGGGATGCACCTTCAAACCGCCGACATTGATTATTCCCGTTCTGCGACCCAAAAAGTAATAACGGTCGCCACGTTGCTCCACAATATCGCCGGTATCGGAGAATCCTGACGAATCGCTGATCGGAGGCTCATCCGGCCCGAGATATCGGGTCGCCATTCGCGGTGATCGGACCCAGACGGAAGAGTTTTCCACCTTGACTTCCACTTCTCCCGCCACTGCAACAAAAGATTCCGGAAACCCCTCAAGAGCGTCTGTGACCTCAAAGGCAATTCCCACCTCCGTCGATCCGTACGCTTGGCCTATAGAAGCGTTCGGATAAAAAGAACGAAGAGTGTTCAGGATCGCCTGATCAGGAATCTCGCCAGAGAGTCGAATATACCGCGGACTGATACCTCGCGCCTCCTGGCACATAACGGCGCGCCGCCAATGGGAAGGCGTGCCGTTCATGTGCGTCACCGAATTGGCCGCCAGCCGCGCCAAGTAGTCGACGGGCAATTCATCACTGCCCGCTAGTATGAGCGAGCCGTTGCCAAGAAGAGTGCGCAGAAACGTCTGCAACCCGGCATATCGCCGGATGTCATAAAAAGTTCCCCACACGACATCGTCTTCCAGATGTTCCGCCGGATCGATTGGAGCCACCAGGCTGGTCAGCCGGTGTAAAACCATTTTCGGGACGCCGGTCGTTCCAGATGTCAGGAAAACCCACTCAGTCTCCTGGTCACGCAGCTCCGTTCGCTCTGCAGAAGCCGCCACTGATGTTCGATATGTCCTGATGGAGCGCCCGAAATCCGGTTGCGGCTCATCCGCATCGATCACAATCGCGTCGGCTTCCGCGTATTTCGCGATGGCCTTCAAATGCGGTTGAGGAACGCCGGGAGGACAGAGGACCAACCGGCCCGCCATCCCGTCAAGTTCTATCAGAGCAAGAGCAGCCGACAGTTGATCATGAGCGGCGAGAAGAACCGATTTGCCAGCGAGTTCCCGAACTTTGCCATCGAAGACCGTACTGTTCAGGATTTGATTCAGAGAGATACGTTTTTTTCTGTCGCCTAGAAAACGGCCTTTACGAGTGGAATCAGACGCCTGCAGAAACTCGCGAAGGTTTTTAAGCGTTTGCCATTTTTTCATATGCCACGTTACACGCCGTTACCGCTGGAGAATGCTAATCCGATATATTTTGTAAAGCTTAATGAATCGATGGTACGTGATGTGCGGCTCAAGAAATGAGCTAAAAAGAGGAACTGCCGCGTAAGCATCTTGTGAATTCAGGGCGCAATCCTGCGTATGATGCCGCCAGACAGCGGTTAAAGCTTTCTATGAAATAACTCAGTTCCTCATCAGTCACATGCCCCACATGTCCGATACGGAAAATTTCGTCCTTTAGTTTTCCTAACCCTGCGGCGATTTGAATTCCAAAATCATTTTCCAGCCTGCGGCGAAAGCCGGTGATATCGAACCCTGATGGAGGAATCACGCCCGTTACTCCGTTTCCCGGTTTCAGCGCATAAATCTCCATGCCCGACCGCAGGACAAGGTCACGGATCCGCTCTGCAACTTCAGCCCGGCGGGCAAAAAGCTTCTCCGAACCCTGAGAATGGATGAATTCAAGGGAACCATCTAGTGCGTGCAGTAGCGACAAAGCGGGACTGAAAGGGGCAGTTCCTTTGTATTTTTTCCAATCGAAGTAGAAGCGCGGGGTCTTGGCTCGCTCGCTCTTTTCCCAGGCGCGGTTACCGACCGCGATCACTCCGAGCCCTGGCGACGCCATCAAACCTTTCTGCGAAGCCACAACCGCCGCATCGATATTCCACGCGTCCATACTCATCGGCGATACGGCAAGACCGGAAATGGCATCTACGACGAAAATGCGGCCTTGGGAACGAATCAGCTTTCCGATTTCAGGCATGTTGTTCAACACGCCCGTCGAACTCTCGCTCCAGGTATGAAAGACGACTTGGGCATTCGGCCACAGGTTCAGTGCGCTTGCTAAATCACCGGCGCTGGCGCCGCGGCGCCAATCGACGTCTACTACGTGAGTGGTGAGACCGTAGGCATTCGCAATGTCGGCCCACCGCAGCGAAAATGTTCCGCTCACTACGACAATGACCTCGTCGCCCGGTGATGTAAGGTTTGCTACAGCGGACTCCATCGCTCCAGTACCCGATGAGGCCTGAAACAACACATCGCCCGTCGTTCCGAAGAGGGGCTGGCAGCCCTTTTCGAGCCTGGCGAGCAATTCGATCATCTGTGGAGAACGATGATTGAATAATGGCCGATCCCCAGCAGCCCGAACTTGATCCGGGACTTGCATGGGACCAGGTAAAAACAGCAGCGGCTTTCTCATTGCGATTAATGAAACTCCCTTTAGGAGAATAGCGTCACACTTGCCCCACAATCAGTTCTGTCGTCCGGATCAGCGGTTCGGCCAGATAGACGGGATCCGTCACGATGAACGTAAATGTGATGCGGTCGCCGTGACGGATGTAATGTTCGACGACATCTGGGCCGATGACTTATGGATTGCCGGGACAATGAAGAACATGAGAAAAATCAGAGAATAATAAAGCGGCATATTCGCAGGCATCGTCGGGCATAGAAATTCCTGAAGTAATTTTCTGAATCCTTGGTGTCCAGCAGGATTCCGGTGATCAAGAACCTGAGAGAACGAAGAACAGATCTACACCCATCCACCCGTTCGCAAATACGTCTTTTAAGTGCTCGAAGGAAACACGTTGCTTTCGTTGTGCAGCATGACCACCAAAATGGCAAGGCCACGAATTCCATCGAGCTGAGATACCCTGCCTTTCATTTTTATCTTATCGTCAGTTGTTTGGCTTCGACGTGGGCTTGCGGCTCTCGATCTTTATGTCGCGCGAGATACTCGAGCCAATGATGGTAGAAGTGTACGGCTCCACGTCGCCATGTATTTGTTGCCTGAACGGTTGGGAAATCCGCCATGAGCGATTCACAGCGATAGGAAAATGCCCGATCTCGCAAGGCCGTCAATACTGTTAGCGTCTCGTCATCGAAGTAACCTTGCGGCATTGTCGGATAGATCTCACTCTCGCGCGTGAGAAAACGCTTGAGATCCCGGCGGTATTCAAGCAACAGAGTTTCGGACTCGTACTCCGGATGTCCCTGGAAAAAGACGAAGAGACTCTTTCGCTGCTTTACGAACGCATCCACGCCTGCAGAAGACCGTGTGAGAATGCGATAACCGGTTGAGGTCAATTGCTGCTCCGGAAGATCGTTCCATCGAGAGTGGGGCATGCGAAATCGCAGCGGCAGGCCGACAGTCAGTTCATGTTCGGCGACGGGTATGCAATCGAAAACGCCGAAGCGCTTTTCGCCCAGCCGCTGACGGCGGACACCGTCCATGTAAAGTACGGCGGCATGCGTAGCCAGGCAGGACCAGATGGCGGAAGTCGTATTCTGGTCCGCCCATTCCACCAGCCGGGTAAGACTGTTCCAATATGGTTCGTCCATCAGATCCGCTGCGCGAGGCTCTGTTCCGGTCACGATCAGACCGTCAGGAGCGTCATTCAACAAATCACGCATACTCGAATAGGACGCGGCGTGAAGCCTGCCGGCGTCGGATCGTGGCACATCCGGAAGGGCGTAGAATTTTACTCGTACAGTGATATCTCCGGCTGCCGCTTCGACAAGCGAAAGAAACTGCCGCTCCGTTGCCTCCAGCGCGGAATCAGGCATATTATTGACAATCCCGATAGCGACATTGTTGTTTCGGTCCGGCATGGACATTAGATTTCCTCCGTCGCGCGTAGCGCCTGATCCAGGTCGGCAATGATGTCGTCGGAGTGTTCGATGCCGACGCTGAGGCGAATCATCTCGGGGCTGACTCCCGCCTTGTGTTTTTCCTCGGACGTCATCTGCCGGTGCGTCGTTGATGCAGGATGACACGCTAACGATTTCGCGTCGCCCAAGTTGACAAGACGCAGCACGAGCTTCAGTGCGTCGTAGAACTTCTTTCCCGCTTCGAATCCGCCTTTGACGCCAAAAGTCATTAACGAGCAGGCCGCACCACCGAAGTACTTTTTCGCGAGTGCGTGGTAGGGAGATTCCGGAAATCCGGCGTACTGGACCCATTCCACTCGCGGATGGCCGCGCAAAAACTCCGCGACGCGCCGGCCATTGACTACATGCCGTTCGACACGCAGCGGCGCTGTCTCAATCCCTTGCAGCAGCAAGAATGCGCTCAGCGGTGGTAAGACAGCACCGGTTGTTCGCTGATAGACACAGCGACAGCGCCCGATATAGGCAGCATCCTTGAAATGGTCGACGTAAACCAACCCGTGATAGGACAGATCCGGTTGATTGAACATTGGAAACCGGTTGGCATAGCGCTTCCAAGGGAACCGGCCGCTATCCACAATGGCTCCGCCCATCGTGGTTCCATGGCCTCCCATAAATTTCGTCAAAGAATGCACAACGACATCGGCACCGTAATCGATCGGACGCAGTAAGATTGGCGTTGCGACGGTATTGTCGACAATCAGAGGGATGCCGTAATCATGAGAGACATGAGCAAGCGCTTCAATGTCGCAAATGTTTCCAGCGGGGTTGCCAACGCTCTCGCAATACACGGCTCGGGTTTTGTCATCGATCAACTCTGTGACATCGCCCGGACGGTCCGATCGCGCGAAGCGGACCTCTACACCCTGACCGCGAAAAATATGCGCGAAGAGCGTGTGTGTGGTTCCATAAAGCTGGGGTACGGAAATGATGTTCGTGCCCAGTTCAGTCACGTTGAGCACGGCATAATTGATGGCGGCTTGGCCCGTGCTGACACATAAAGCCTCGATCCCGCCTTCCAAGGCAGCGACGCGCCGCTCCAACACCGCGGTTGTCGGATTGCTAATGCGGCTGTATCGATATCCTTCAACTTCAAGATTGAAGAGAGCGGCACCGTGATCGGCGCTGTCGAATGCATAAGCGACGGTCTGATAAATTGGTACCGCGACGGCCTTTGTCGTTGGCTCGATCTCGTATCCGCCATGGATGGCAATCGTTTCAGGTCTCATGCCTTGACCCGCCCGCGCAGCCAGATCTCTCTACAATATGCAAATTCAGGCGGGCAGCGACCGAAAGGGACATGTGCACAAACACATTTCACAAGCCGCCACATCCTTAAAGCCGGATATTGCCCGTTTGGATACGCTCGAATAATTCTTGATCCATCCGAACAAAGGCGTTCCGCTCTGGATCGTTGAAGTAGATTACGTCGGAAGTGTTCGCGGGATCGTAACCCTCCCGCATAAGATCCGTCTTTGCGTATTTGAAAGTGGCCGTCGTTTCCAGGTCGCCGCGAATGCGCAAGAAGAGCGGCCGGGCGAACGCGGGTAGCCGTTGCATGAGGTGGGTTCGCAGCGCTGCAAGATCCAATTCCTTGTCGATGACGAGTGCCACCATGCACGCCCGCCCATCACTACCGGAAATAGCGACGCCGTATGCACTGGCCTCAAGGATGCCGGGAAAAGCCCGGACCGCATCGGACACTTCCGATGTGGCCACGTTCTCACCCTTCCATCGGAGGGTATCGCCGATACGGTCCACGAAATAGAAGTAGCCGTTTGCATCTTTTCGCATCAGATCGCCTGTGCGAAACCAGGTGTCTCCCGGTTCGAACACGTTGCGGAGGATCTTCTGCTGGGAGGCCTCCTCATTGCTATACCCCTCGAATCGAGCGCCGAGCTTTGACGGGTCCGTCGAAACCTTCCCGATCGCCTCGCCAATTTCATTCGCCGCCGAGCGAACGCAGAATCCCCGTTCATCCCGGACTGGTTGCTCGGTTTCGACATCGAATTTCACAAGCGTTGCCGGAAATCGATTCGCCAGATATGGCGGTATGCGGCCGATGGCGCCGGGCTTCCCCTCGACGTTGAACAGCGAAACGATACCTTCGGTCGCGCCGTAGAATTCCAGGATCTGTGGAATACGGAAGCGGGTCTTAAATTCGTTCCAGATATCCGGTCGCAATCCGTTTCCACAGCACGTCCTGATTCGATGCTGACCAGCGTGCAATCCCAGCGGGTGATGTCGTTCCAGAACTCCCTGGCGGAAAATTTTTCGCGGATCACCCCCGAGCCGCCGCCGACCAGAACCGCCCCCGTTGTCTGTACGCCGCCGACGATGTGATACATCGGCAGACAGTCGTACATACGGTCGTTGGAGCGGACGTCCATGATCCCGGCGAACCAGTGGCTGGCTTGCATCAAGTGGTAATGGTTGATGTTTGCGGCCTTTGAACGCCCTGTCGTCCCGGACGTATAGATCTGAAGAGCACGATCCTGGATGGTAACAGGGCGGCGTTCCGTGTCGTGGAGCTTCTCCCCGGTGATTCGCTCAATCTGGCGATCTATGCGCGGGAGCCCGTGGGTTCTGGTTGAGCCGTGAACCCAGATCCTTGACGCACCAGCAAGGTCGGGCACTGCGGCGATCAGCGGCTCGAGAAGCTCCGCATCTACGATTAGATGTCTGGGCGCGACGATATTCACGCAATGTGCGAGCGAGGGGCCGGTCAGGTTTGTATTTAGCAGTGCAACTACCCCCCCGACCTTTGTAATCCCGAGCCAGACGGCCATGTACTCGGGACGGTTCGGCATCAACAGGCAGACTGGCTCACCCTTGGCAAGGCCCTGATCCAGCGCCCATCGGGCATACCGATTCGATCGATCCGCGAGCACGCCATACGTCATGCACTCACGCTCGGAAAGCAGAGCCGGCGCATCGCCAACCTTCTCAGCGAGCTCGTCAATAACGACCGGAAGAGTGCGTCCGGGACTGCCTGTAATAGGTGCAGTCAATTCGAGCGCGCGCAGCCACGCTTTCATCACGGATCGGCTGTCGTGGCTTCGTGTCGGGACTGTATCGATAGCGCTCATTTTATCCGTGGTACTCGGCCGCCGCCGGTGTCGCGACAACCTGATCGGTCTCTAACAACAATGACATGCGTCCAAGGCTACTCATGATCTCATCCAGATCAATTCCGAAGTCGATGAGGCATGCGATCTCGTCGACTCCGTTTTCTCTGAGGCGTTCGGCCTGCCGAGCGCAGTGATCGAAAGTGCCGATGAAACTGAGTTGACCGCGAATGTCTTTATTCACTTGGGTTCTGATCAGTATTTCGCGCTCTCGGTCGTTGAGATGAGTGAAGCCTCGCTCCTCTTTACCTCCCGCGTCATGATCTTGCTGCATCCCAATATTTACATTGATGTATTCTGCCAGCGCCGGCTTGGCTAGCCTTTCGATGGCTTCGGCGCTTTCGGCCACAAAGGTATGGAGCATCATCGTAATGTGCCCGCGCCGACCATGATGCATCTCTATTGATTCGCGATAAATTTGAGATCTGCGAACAAACTCATTAAGGTCGTTCTTGAGGGCGAAGTTGGCAGTCAGAACATTGAAGCCGAGCTTTCCGGCAGTGAAAAACATGTCGTCTGATTTGCCCGTCACCCAGATGGGAAGTTTCTTCTGGATCGGCAGCGGCAAAATCCCCACCTCAATTTCGGTCCCAGCTCCGTTTGGCAGGACTAGCTTCTCCCCTCGCCACAGCTTCTGGATTATGGCAATCTTCTCGTACATATCATCGTGGCGATGCTGATACGTGTCAGGAGAGAGGACAAAATCGTTTACGTGCCATCCCGGCGCAAAAGAAATGGCAACGCGTCCATTGGAGAGGTTGTCGATCATCGCCCATTCTTCTGCGACGCGTAAGGGATTCTGCAACGGGAGAACTACGCTTCCTGCTCGGATCGAGATGCGTTTCGTCGTCACAGCGAGCGCCGCACCCGTCACGGAGGGACTGCCGTAGAGACCTCCAAAGCGTTGGAAATGTCGTTCTGGCGTCCAGACGGAGGTGAAGCCGTGCGCGTCCGCGAACTTGGCCGTTTCTAGCAACATCTCGTACTTGTTGTTCTGTCTTTCTGTGGCGTCTGCGCTGAAGAAGAACAAGCTCAACTCGGGTATTTTTGACATATTGCGTACTCCAAGTTGGCCGATGTGAACTCAACTACGCCGTGTTGCCGGCATCGACTGTAAGGACAGTTCCAGTAATATTTCGGGATTTATCGCCGAGCAGGAATTCCACAGCATCGGCCACGTCCTCGACTTTGGCAAGCCGCCGAAGCGCGCTGCGACGCGCAATCGTCTGGCGCTGATCGTCATCGAGTTCCTTGGTCATTTCGGTATCCAAAAAACCGGGAGCCACCGAATTCACGTTCACACCTTTGCGGCCGACCTCCCGCGCAAGCGATCGGGTAAAGCCAATCATGGCGGCCTTGGTCGCGCCATAAACGGAGAGGCCACTGTATCCGGTGAAGCCGATGATGGATGCAACGTTCACAATCCGTCCCCCTCCATCGGCCATCATCGAACGGACAACATATTTGGTCAAAATGATGGGCGATACCATGTTGAGACGGATCAATTGTTCGATTTGCGAATTGTGCATGAGAGGAAGCGCCCCATCGAAGCCAGCGGCCGCGTTGTTCACAAGGCCATAGATTGGACCGAGATCACGACGTAGCGTCCTGACCAGTTCTGGAATTTCTGCAATGGCTGCAAGGTCGAAAGAAACAAAGCGCAGTGAACCCGGATTAAGGTGTTCGGCCTCGTCGATTGCGGCTTTCAGGTGATCCGTTTCTTTGCGGGCAATTGTAACAACACGATATCCAGTTCGAATCAGAGTCCGTGCAATGCCTAAACCCAAGCCACGGCTTCCGCCGGTAACGATGACATTACGCATTGTGACGTCTCGTCTTGCCTGCCGCGGAAAGATTCAATGCACGCACAAAATTCAATACCGCTTTGGGCGCACCGCTGGTTCCTGAAGTGAGCAGGACCCATTCGGTTGCCAGTGGATCGATCTCTGCCGGTTTGGCGGCAGCAACGAGCGAACCAATGTGAACAATCCGTGGCATCCGCCAACTATTGTGCCTGACACCTAATGAGGGCATTCGACTCAAATTGCAATCGTCCGCGCCCGATGGGCGAGGGTGCCGGTTCAAGTGTGTGATGTGGGATGAGCCACCCCCGGCTTAGCGCGGTTGCCATTATCCAAGGGGCGAAGTTTGAACAAGTCGCACAGCCTTATATTGATCTCGGCGGCAAGCTTTTGAACAAACGGCTCTATCAACATGGCATGCGGATTCATATCCAGCTCCACAATCTCCAATGGCCCCTTCAACACTTCACTCCAGCCCATCTTGGGATCGCGAAATCCAGAGTAGTTGCGTTTGGGCTTGAATAGTGTAACGGGCCCAGAATAACTACGAGGGACATAAGCGAAGCCGGCGCGATCATTGACCGACTGGATGAACTCCTCAACCGGAACTGTGCTGCCAATCGCACCGTTTCGGCGCAGGGGATGGAAATTTTTGATCATCGAAGACGACCATCCCGACGCTGCTTCGCGGGCCTGCCGCGTCTTTTCACGAAGGTAGAGCCAAGCCTCGCGCCTCCCGTGAGCGAACAGGTTCGAAGCGTGAAATGTGACC
>MNKP01000039.1 GCA_001920875.1 Acidobacteria bacterium 13_1_20CM_2_55_15 | reverse complement strand
GCTGGCGCTGGTTACAATGCCGTGCTGGTGGGCCCGCATAATCCCCCGGTTCACACCAGGACTCCGGCCGAAATCGTCCGCGTTGACAATCAAGTATCTCGCGTTACTCATGGTCAGAATCCCAAATCTTTCAGGAGCTGGGCCAACACTGTTTCTGCTTTGAAGTACTCTTCGCCAATGGCTCGCGCCGCGCGGCTGTGCTTTTCGTAATCCAAATTGATCGCATCGATGGCGTTTACAATGTCGTCCATCGTGCGGAAAGCAAACAGGCCCTCGCCAGTCGGAAGCACTGTGCTGAAACCCGTGTCCTGTGTGATGACCGGCCGTCCACACGCCAGATAACAGGCGCTGCGGTCACTGAACCACCCGGTCGACAGGCGCACGTTGGCATCTTTGGCCACCGTAAACTCACCACGCGAAGCTCGGATGTAATCGCGGTATGAAGTCAGCGTGAATGCATGGGAATCCGCCAGCCGCCAGCCGTTTTCCTGGAGCAGAACGCAGTCATCAGCTTCCAACTGGATCAAACCGGTGGCCAGTTCAAGCGGATGCGGCGTGCGGCGGGGAAGCTGGATGAATTTCAGATATTCGCGATGCTTGCTCCAGTAATAAGTTTCACCTCGATACTCGCTGTCGCGTCCCTTCTGTCTCCAGTTGCCTACCGTAGTGAACTCGTCTCTCAAGGGCGGACCGTTCTTCCAGAGGTCGAGCACGACCGGCTGGCGAGTCCTGGCCCTCAGGCGCGGCAACGGCTCAAGAGGACAACGGGCAGTTCCGATATTTTCTCCATAGGTCACCACATCATCGTGTTCATCGACCAGCGTCCGAATATCTTCATCGCCGTTCGCGTGGCGGCATTCGTGGACGACGGGATCTGTACACACATAAACCAGCCGGCCGGCTTTTAAACCTTCTTCAGCCAGGCGCGTGGAACCGGTGATGCTGAGAATCGCGTCCGCATGCGCGAGCAGTTCCTCCGCTTTGGTACGGCTCAGGCCGAACCAGGCTTTGTCTCCATAGCTGCGCCGGTATGCCCAGCGGCCACCGAAACCGAAATGATCGGCCATCCGAGCTAAATAGGAGACCGCGTATTCCGAATCATTGACTCTGGCTTCGCGAATCGGATCGTAAGGCCATGCAGACGACGTCTCGAAGTAGTAGACGTCATGACCCAGGCGGCAAAGCCCAATCATAAAGTGCGCAACTTGCCAGGCGATGCCGGGGTACGGCTCGCCGGCGAGATTGCCGAGGACGACGAGGCGGAGCGTTCTCATGTTAGAGCACTCCCAATTCGCGGCCCAACCAATGTAGCCGCCGAAGACAAGCGGACAACCCGGAATAGTGAGTCCAGTCTTCGTGGTCGCCCAGCCACCGAAAGCAGAAGTAGAGGCGCGCGGCCAGAAACCGGTGGGTGAAGGCTGCCGGAGGTCCCTCGGGCCATCGCTCACTTTGATACGCGGATATGCAACTGCGCGTCGTTGTTGCGGACCAGTCTTCTGTCAGGGAAGCGATGTCGATTTCCCCGGCGGCTCTGGCAGCCGATTCCCAATCCACTGGGTAGACGCGGCCCCGGCAGTACAGAACATTGTGGGGGTAATACTCGCCGTGGATGATACTGAGTGGCTCTTCCAGCAGCGGCTCAAGCAGACTGCTCGCGCGCTCACAGACGGCTTGGAGCCACGGAAGCTTCCGCGGGAGAGACGAAGAGGACTTGAGCGTTCGGCGAATCCACCCCATGTAATATTGCCGTGTGTAGGCTTTCATCCAGCCGGTCCGACCGACAGTTCCAGTCTGCGTCAGCCTGTGAAACCGGCCGATCCACTCAGCGGCTGCTACCATGGCGCCGGAACGGTGCAATTTGCCGACTCCCAGCGCATCGGGCAGGTATTCGAGAGCCAGCCATGCCTGGCCCGACTTTGGATCCACTTCGCCTCCATAGCAAACCGGCGCCGACACTCCGATCGGCCGGAGGACTTCACGGTATACAGACAGTTCATAAGCTGGGCCACCACGATGACCGAACCCCGTATAGTCGACGTCCCCGGAATATTTACAAAATATGTCTGTCGTCTTGTTGTCAGGGAGCCGACAAGTGACGATTTCGCAAGGAAAAGTGGTGGAGTATGGCGACAACTCGCGCTTCAGGACTTTCGGTCCGCCCTTTCCATTCGTGTTGAAGGCTGCGGCCAGACAGGCCTCCAGGCGTTGGGTATCAGGCAAGTACCGGTAGGAGTCAGCCATCGCTCAAACCTCCAGGGCGGACGCAATCCATGCGTCCTCGAGCCTGACCTTCATGCGCCGAATCCCGCGCGGAGGCCAGCCTCCGATAAGGCTCGCGGATGCCCACTCGAACGCAGCGATATGTCTCAGAATTTTGCCGACCGCCGCCCAGCCGCGGATCGTCTCGGCGCTCCATGAGACGCCATACCTAAGGGCTTCGGTTTGGTAAGTGACCAAGTCCACACATTCGCCCATGTCCGCCGCCGGCGGCCCCCAGCCGGCGGTTTCCCAATCGATTGGAAAGGTCTCTAGAGCCCCGGCGGTCTGACGCACAAG
This sequence comes from Acidobacteria bacterium 13_1_20CM_2_55_15, assembly GCA_001920875.1. Taxonomy (GTDB): domain Bacteria; phylum Acidobacteriota; class Terriglobia; order 20CM-2-55-15; family 20CM-2-55-15; genus 20CM-2-55-15. The sequence continues at coordinate 19,999 of MNKP01000039.1, read as the reverse complement.
GATGTTCTTCGCCGCGAAATCGCCGTGAATCAGTGTGCGTGGCCCACCGCCGCCCACGAGTGCGTCCAGTTTGTCCCACTCGTTCTCCACATGATCGAACCATTCGACGACTGACCGCAGTGTGGCATCGTCCTCGCCTTCGAGCTCCCGCAGACTCAGACTCTCGAGGATTTTCCGGCGGCCGGCGCGTAGCTTTTCGAGATACATGCCAAGACCGGTTTCAGGCAAGGAAAGGTCTTCCACATACCCAGCCAAGCAGGCGTGCAGAGCTGCCAACCAGGCGCTCAATGCACTCAGGTGTCGTGGGTCATGCGGCAAGCACTTCATGGATCCGGCGTCTTCGAGAAACACCCAAGACTTGCGAGTCGACGTGTGCAAACAGCCATAGAAGACCAGAGCCGGCTTAGGTACCAGCGGCAGCAACCGTTTGCAAATGATGCGCGTCATCTCTGCGTCCTCGCGCGAGCACAGCTTCGCGATCACCGAATCACCGTCTTCTTTCATTGCGAAGAGCCGGTACACCTCCGAGTGGCCCTGGTTGAGCCGGGTGATTCGGTTGGGCACGGCGCTGGCTCCCGTCAGCCGGTTCCAGGCCACGACGGCTGGATGCTCGGCCAGAGTAGCAATCGAAATATCGACGGGAATACGGTCAGCCACAGGGAACACCCCCTCGCAATGCCAAGGTATTGGTCGTGGAATCGAGAGCGCTCGTGCCGGCGTTTTCCTGGGTCGTCTTCACGGCGCTCTCCAGCGGTCCATGTTCCATTTCCAGTCGAATATCACAATGCTCCAACGTGCGCATCCGGTGGGCGACGAGGAGACCGGCTTCGAGGCAGCAGGTATCAGGCAAGTCCCAACAGAAGGCAGCCATTGCTCAAAACTCCAGGGCGGACGCAATCCGTGCACCCTCAAGTCCGACCCTCATGTGCCGCACACTTCGAGGAGGCCAGCGTCGAAGAAGGCCCGCGGAAGCCCACTCGAATTCAGCGATATGTCGCAGGATTTTGCCAACTGTCGCCCAGCCGCGGATCGTTTCTGCGCTCCATGTGACGCCATACCTGAGTGCTTCTGCCCGGTAAGCGGCCAATTCCAGACATTCTCCCATGTCCACCGCCGGCGGCCCCCAGCCCGCAAATTCCCAATCGATCGGCAACACCTCTAAAGCTCCGGCGGTCTGACGCACAAAGATATTCTTCGGCGCGAAATCGCCGTGAACCAACGTGCGTGGCCCGCCGCCGCCCACGAGTGCGTCCAGTTTGTCCCACTCGTTCTCCACATGATCGAACCATTCAACGACTGACCGCAGTGTGGCAACCTCCTCAGCTTCGAGCTCCAGCAGACTCAGACCTTTGAGGACTCTCCGGCGGCTGGCGCGTAGCTTTTTGAGATACATGCTAAGACCGGCCTCAGGCAAAGAAAAGTCTTCAGCATGCCCCGCCAGGCAGGCGTGCAGGGCCGCCAACCAGGCGCTCGTGACACGCAGGTGCCCTGGGTCCTCCAGCGAGCACTTCACACGTCCGGCGTCTTCGAGAAACATCCAGGCCCTGTTAGTCCCCATCTGCAAACAGCCATAGAAGACCAGAGCCGGCTTTGGTACTAGCGGCAGCAACCCTGTCGAAATCACGCGCGTCAACTCTGCGTCCTGACGCGAGCATAGCTTCGCGATCACCGAATCACCGTCTTTTTTCATTCCGAAGAGCCGGTACACCTCCCGGTTAAGCTGGGTGATTCGGTTGGGCACGGCGCTGGCTCCCGTCAGCCGGTTCCAGGCCACAACGGCTGGATGCTTGGCCAGAGTCGCAACCGGAGTATTGACGGGAACACGGTTAGCCACGGGGAGCACCCCCTGGCAATGCCACGGTATTGGCCGGTGAATCGAGAGCGTTCGGGCCAGCGTTTCGCTGAATTGTCGTCACGGCGCTCACCAGCCGTCCATGCTCAATTTCCAGCCGAACGTCACAATCCTCTAACGTGCTCAGCCGGTGTGCAATCAGGAAGGTCGTGCGGCCCTGCATGAGGCGCTCGGTGGCCGTCATGATCGCTTTCTCGGTCTTCATGTCAACGGAACTCGTGGGTTCGTCGAGCAGAAGGACCGGAGCGTTTTTCAGAAACGCCCGGGCTAATGCGATGCGTTGGCGTTCCCCGCCGGAAAGCCGCATCCCGCGTTCGCCCACGACTGTTTGGTAGCCGTTGGCCAGGCCGAGAATGAAATCGTGAGCGTCGGCCTGTTTCGCGGCGCGAACAATCTCTTCTTCCGTGGCGTCGGGGCGGGCATAGGCGATGTTCTCGGCGATGCTGGTCGAGAACAGTACCGGCTCCTGCAGAACAATCGCGAACTGGTTCCGCAGGTCGGCGAGCCGGTACTCTCGCAGATCCGACCCGTCCAACAGAATCGCGCCACTGGTTGGATCATAAAGACGCGTCAGCAAACTGAGCAGTGTGGTTTTTCCAGCACCGGTTCGGCCCGAGATTCCGACGCGCGCTCCAGCCGGAACGTCGAAAGAGATGTGGTGCAGAACCGGATGCCCTTCGTCATATGAGAAAGAAACATTTCGGAAACTGATCGAGCCCGACGCGCCTCTCAGAGAAACCGCGTTGGGTCGCTCGGGTACGTCCCGCTCCTGGTCCAGAACCGAAAAGGCGCGCTCTGCACCGACCAAATGGCCCTGCAAAGAAGCTGCCTTCTTGCCGATCGTCTTTAACGGCGAGTACAACTGGCCCAGGTAGCTCATCACGAGCAACAGGCTTCCCAAAGTCAACTCACCGGCGCGGACGTGGCGCATGCCGATCCAGAGAACCACAGCCGTCCCGGCGGCCGTGAGGAGGCCAATGACCAAGCTGTAGGCTCCGCCGATAAATTCCAGCTTGATCCGCGCCCACATTCCTGCGGTGCCTCGGCGCACGTAGCGATTTTCCTCGTGCTGCTCTCTGCCGAAGGCCTTTACGACGCGCAGCGCTGACAGGACTTCGTGCACCACCGCCATGGCCGAGCTTTCAATCTGTTTGACTTCTTTCGAGCATTCACGAAAAAGCGGCCGATACTTCTGGGAAAGCAAAAATAAAAAAGGTGCTATCGCCATTGCAACCAACGCCAGTTCCATGTCGATCCGGAAGGTGACGTAGAACATTGCCGCCAGCGTAAAGACCGAAGTGACAAAAGGAGTTAAGCTGTCCATGCAGATGTACTGGAGCGTGACGGTGTCATTCTGAATGCGATACACGGAATCGGCGGTTCCCTTGGCGTCGTGGTAACGCAGCGACATGCGCTGGAGGTGAGCAAAAACACGTTTGCGGAAATTCAGTACCAACTGTTCTGCCGTGTAAGAGCGAAGAACAGTACTGGCCAGACTCAACAGACCGCCGAGCGCCGCGACTCCTACGACCAGGAAAGCTGCAAACAGCAAAATGCCGGAAGGTGAACCTGCAATATTTGCCGGTAAAATGCGATCCAGAATACGAGGAAGAGGTTGCGATCCGATTCCGCTGTCGACCGCGATTTTCAGGGGCAGAGGCGCAACGAGTCCGAGAGGACCGTCTAACAAGCTCAGCAGAAAGATGCCGGTAATATGCAACCAGTAAGGCCGGGCCTGCAAAAACAGTCTTCGGTAAATTGCGAGATCGGAACGCCAGGTCTGCATCAGAACCTCACGGCGGCCGATATTTGTATCCGCCGCGCCGGAGCGGCGGAATTGGGATATCCAAAGAACGGCGAGCTCAGATTTCCGATGAAGCCCCTGTAGTTCACGCGGTTCATCACGTTGAATACGTCGACCGCTGTGTTCAACCGCAAACCATTCTTGTCGGAACGATGCAGCGGGAACTCGCGTGACCAACGCAGATCGAAGGTAGCGGCCCCTGCACCTTGCAGGCTGTTTCTGGTAACACCCGGCAGCCGGGCGTTCGTCATGCCGTTGTGGTAGGTGTCCACGCCGGTCGTCATGGTGTAAGGTTTTCCCGAATTCGCGGAAAAGATCACGCCCAATTTGAAAAACCTGCCCGCGCTGACCGTGCCGTAGAGGTACAGGTAATGACGTGTGTCGGAGGACGCACGCGACCACTCACCTCGTAGATCCCAGTTGTTTGCAGGAAATGAGTCGAATCCGTCTGTGTCGTTCATGGCGTGACTCAGTTCGTACATCACCATGCCACTGAAGAACCGGCTCAGGTTGCCCCGAAGCGCCGCCTGAAGCGCATGGTCCCGCGATGCGCCGGACGATTCGAACTGACGCAGCATCGCAACCGAGGGGTCGGGCCGCGACAGGTAGAACGGCGGTAGCGGTGCATTGACGTCACGCGACCGGTACAGATGGACGCCTCGCCTCGCCGTGTACGTTGCTGTCAACGTCAGCGACTTCCGTAACGCTCGGTCCACGCCCAAGCTGTACTGAAATGTGTATGGGGACGCGAGGCCGGGGCTGAATCGCGCTAGATCTGGAGCGAGTCTTTGAACTGAAACGGCGCCAGGGAGGGTGTCTGGGTACACGGGGTTCAGCAACTGGACCTCATGAAGTCGGCTGCCATTCAGCAGAAGCGTGGCGGCAATCTCTGACGCGGGAACAGCGTCGTAGAAGAATCCGGCGCCACCACGGACCACCGTCTTCAAGGCTTTCCCAAGCCCATACGCGAAGGACAACCGCGGTGCGAAGTTGTGATAGTCGGCTCCGTAGTTTTGCCATTCGTAGCGAACACCGCCTGCCAGCGACAGGTTCTGGCGAAGCTTGACCTCGTCCTGAACGAACCCGGCGGCTTGCTTCTGCCAGAACACCAGGTGGCCGTCGCCGGCCTGCCGCATAAATGAAAAGGGCTTGTGCCGGGCATAATCGTCGAGCGAGGCAAAGTAGAAAGTACCGTCAAAATTCGAGCGGTCGGTTGAACCAATCCTGCCGAACGCTGGAACATTGAGTCCCGCTTTCACAAGATGACGGGAGTGGGACCAGGAGACCGTATCATTGAGTTCGAGCCGCCGCTCCGTTTCGCGCCTATCCACCTGCGCGCCACCGCTGGTAAACGCATCCGTCACGACGATTTTCGAAACGCCGGGAAGTTCGCTCGCGGTCGCCGAATCTCCCGCTTTCACACGAACGAAGAATTCGTTCAGCAGCGTGGGGCTGAAAACCGCCCGGTAACTCGAGTAGAGTTGATGATACCGGCTTGCTGATTTGTAAGCTGCCTGTGGGAGTACGAATCCCCCGGCGCCGGCGCCTGCGTTGGACCAGTCAAAGTGCGTGTAGCGGAACGACAAAGCATCCTCGTGAATACGCCGGGTGAACTGGGCCGACAAGTATGTGCTGCTTTGGGTTTGTGCAGCATTCTCCCGGATCGGACCTCCTAGACCGAAGGCATAGACAATCGGCTCCAGTCCGTCGCGTGTGCGGCTGGCGGTAAGCGAAAAGGTGTCGTTGTTGTCCTTCAGAAGAGGACCCGAGATGTTCGCTTCCAGTTGGCGCCGCCGTTGCAACGGCCGCTCTATAGCGAAAGCATTCCGCGCGTCAAGCCGGAAATCGCGTAGTCCATACTCAACGGACCCGTGGTACTTCGGCGAACCCGTCTTGGTGATGATCTCGATCCGGCCCCGCCCCGGACGCGCGTATTCGGCGGAGTATGGATTATTGTTGATCCGGACTTCTTGAATTTCAGACGCGCGAAGGTTGTGGTCGGAGCTTGGCAGTCCGTCAATCACAACGGTTGCGCCTCCCGACCCGACGGACGCCGGGTCCAGCAACCGTGCCAGAGCGCCCACCACATCCCCATCGAGCACCGGCAGATTTTCCAGGTCTCCGGAACGCAGACGTATCAGGTCGAGGTTTTCACTGGCGTTCGTATTCGTTTGCGATGCATCACTATCGACTCTGACTGTCTCTTCGACGTCTGCAATGGCCAACTCCAATCGCAAAGGGCTTGGAGCCGCGGCCCTCACGGTGATGCGGACCATTCCCGCTTTGAACCCGGGATATTCGGCCCGCACTTCGTAGCGTCCGGGCACAACGAAATCAAAGCGGAATTCACCTTTGGCATCGGTGGTCGCGCGGAGAACATCCTGTTTTCCACTGGTCAAGGTGACGGACGCTCCATAAAGGATTGCATTGCTCGGATCAACAACTGTCCCTGAAACGATTTGCACGGTCTGGCCGAAGCAAACTCCTGCAAGCGAGGCCGCGAGTGCTGCCCAGATCACACCTCGCTGGATCGTCCTCGACGGGATCAAAGACCTCCACCGTAATTTGAATCTAAAATTCGTTTCCATCTGATCAAGCCGACTGCTGGTCGGCGTGGGCTATCGGGACGCTCTTCTCGACATCGGTATTTTGAACTGTCGCCTCTGAAACACTCAGAGGTTCTTCGATGCTTTTCTTTTCCGCACTTACAACACGGCGCACGACCGCCGTCGCTGCGGCCGTATCGCCGGCGGTGCGCAGCACGAGTTGCGTTGCAATTATCCCAAGAAGAGCGGCCGCGATCACGGAGCCGTGCCGGGCCATGCCTTCCCCCAGACCCAACAGCAAGAGGATCGGGGCAAACGCCCACCGGGAGCAGCGTGGAACCAGTCGCACCCGAGCTAATTGCTTGCCTTCCCCATGTTCTTCAATGACAGCCGTGACCCGCACCGAGCCAAACGATCCGCGAGCCAGTTCCAAATCCCATCGGTCGTATGCACCACCGCGAATGACACGCGCGCCAGTCGCGCGTAGAGCCTTTTCAAGCGAGCGCAGCCAGTCTTCATGCGCCCTCCACTGCTCGCTCCATATCCTCCAGATCTGGATGCGCGGCCATGCCCAGCCCTCAAGTCGGCGGCGCCGCCAGGGGCTGAGGCCGTTACGCAGCCGGCCGTCTAGACGCCAGAGTGGCTGAAGCAGGTACAGCAGAGCGGTCAGGCCGCGCAATACAAAACGTTTTGCGACGGATTCATGCTTCGTCGGAAACGAACCTCGTAGCGCGGCCGACGTGGCACGAATTGCACTCACACCAATCGCCCCGAGCAGCAGAACCAGCGGCAACGGTTTCCACGGAACGAGTGCGGCCGAGAGTCCCACTAGACACGCGATCGTCAGGTACCACTCCGGCATCAGCGGCAGCAGCCCAAGATAGCCGGCCGCCGGCTGATAGACGCGTTGAAACAACGCGCTGCCCCACACGCCATGAAATATTCGCCGGAAACGGCGTGCGGCGTACATGGCCGGCGAGTAGATTCGCCCGGCCCAAATCAAATTTCCGGGAACGTTATATTTCTCCGGCCACTTCTGTTCTAGAAGTGCTTCGGCCTTTCCGTAACCCCGCTGCTGCCTCAAGTAAGCTCGGATCGAATTACGCCGATGATGCCAGACGACCGCTGCGGCGCTGAAGCCCAAGGTCCATCCCTTCTCCTGCAGCCTCCAGCAAATGTCCACGTCGTCGCCCGCGACACGGAATTTCGGATCGAAACCTCCCACTGCGGCGAGAGCGGCTTTTCGAAATGCCATGTTGCAACCCGGGATGTGTTCAGCTTCACGGTCTGAGGTCAGGACGTGAATCGGACCGCCCGGCGCTACAGCGACACAGTCGGCAACCAGGCCGTCGCCGGGCGGCGGCAAATTAGGCCCGCCGACTCCAACATGATCCGTCGTCATAAATGTGTTTGCAAGGTACTGGAGCCAGTGCGGGTCGGGATACGCATCATCATCGATATAGGCAACGATCTCACCGCGAGCAGCTTCACAACCTGTGTTGCGCGCACTGCTCAAACCTCGATTTTCTGTACGAATGAGGCGAAATGGGTATTGCCTTGCGATTTCAGCCGTGTTGTCCGTCGATCCATCGTCCACAACAATCACTTCATAGTTGGGATAGTCCAGCGTCAGCAACCCTTCAAGACACTCGCGGATCACCCGGCCGCCGTTATAACTGCAGACGACGACGGAGATCGGCGGCCAGTTTTTCTCTGAGGGGAATGGGGCCTCCGTATAAGCGTTCCGGACGGTCGCCAACGCCGGTTTTGCGCGCCGTTCCCGGTCCGTCAGGCCGAAAGCCCAGTCGAGGATTTCGTGCCCTCCGCGGTACCATTCGTCGGTCCAGCTAAACACGAATGCCCCGGCGCAGCCTTCTGCAAATGCTGTTCGGACCTGCCGATCCAGAAAACGCGATTGGTTCTCGTGGCCGTTCCGAAGACTGTCCAATCCGATCTCGGCCAGCACCAGCGGCCGGTTGCCGACGGTATTCTGAAGACGCGCTATGTATGCGCTGAAGGACTGTTCGTCTTCTAAATAAACATTGATACACGCCAGATCGACGAAATCTAATTCCAGATATTCCGTCGACGGATAGTTGACGTAGGTGAACAAGCCTCCCGGATCTTCTTGCTTCGCCTCCATCCACAAGGTCTCAAGATACCGTTCCACCCGCCGCGCTCCATGCCACCTGACTATAGGCGCTGGGATTTCATTCCCAATCGCGTAACAAAGCACGGCAGGGTGCTTCGAGCAGAGACGCACACCGTCCCTCACACGCTTGCGAATCGCGACGCTCTGCTGGCGATCGTCGAGGAACGCAATGTGTTGCTCCCATGGAAGGCCAACCATGACATACAGCCCCTGCCTATAAGCAAGATCCAGGAACCACAGGGGCGGCACTGTGTATGTCCGGACAGCATTTATTCCTGCATCCGCGATCAGAAGAAAATCCGTCTTCACACGATCGCGATTATGAAATTCACTTCCGCGTTGGTCCGGCCGGAATGTTCCGTACGTGACTCCTCTGACCCATAGCTTTTGATCATTACAGTAAAGAAATTTCCCGCGAACCTCCGGTCTGGCGAAACTATGGTTGGAAGAAATTGCATCAGCTATAGGGTGGGGTGGTTTCTCGTTAGGTTCCAAGTCAGTAAATCGCGTAATTTTTGAATCCTCCATGATCGCTTCTCTGATCTACAGCGCACCTTCTAGCGCTGGTATGGAACAGCTAACCGTTCTCGGCCTGACGTGCTCTTGTCTGTGCGCGTGTACCGTCTTTCTAGACCTTTTCCTAAAATCAACTTGTGAAAGCGAAATCTGCAGGCGCTCTCCCAACCCGGCCAATTTGATTCCCACGAGGATTTCCTCACCATCCGCGCTCTGTAGTTTGCGACTCTGAGTCCTGACGGCCGCTAACCCAGACGGGGCCTGAGCTTCGACGGTGCGAACGGCTGTCGAAACATAAGAGCTTATGTGTGACTTTTCGTCTTGGTGAAAATTGGTTTAATCCAATTGGGTTATTCCACTCGGCTATTCCATTCCACAGAACGACGGTTGCGGCGCCCCGTCTGGGCATTGGCGTCGTGGTTTACAAACCTCAGAGTTAAGCAGTTATTTCAGGCAATGACGTCGCGGAAACGCTCGCAAGCTTGGTGAAGGATCAACCGGAGGCGCGGTGCCCCTTCCAGGTGAGGCGGCTACTCAAGCCATGTCCGCAGAAGATGCGAAAATTTTAAAAATCCACACTGCTCGTGACAATTCTGTGTTGCTTTTCCGGAACCAGCGCAGCTCTCGAAAATCCCTTGTTGCTTTTAAAAATCGACACAATTCCAGAACCCAGCTGCCGCATGACTTCGAGATAGCGGCTCAAGACCCATTGCCGTTGGTCGGGGGAAAGTGGGCGAGGAGATTAGAGAGATCGTAGTTAACCGGGCCGACGCCCACTCGACATCGTAGCTCGTACTGCGTATCTTATTAAGCATGGCTCCGCCCCCTGAGTCACAGCGGCAGAATCAAACCCGATGCCGCACATCCATTCGCCTTGACCCAAAGCGTAACTGCCTGCCAGCGGCTATCGTTCAGCGGCCCCTATTTCTCTAGTCCTTTTCCTAAATCAGGTCGCAAAAGCGGGAACCTGAAGGCGGTTTCTCTCTCAACCCGGCCAATTTGATTCCCACTACGTTTTCCTCGCCATTCCGACAACGCAATTAGATCGAGCACGTATCTGAAGCACCGTCCTTAACTTTTCTCCCTTCAGATTGATAGCTGTCTCTGATTTGCGACTCTGAATCCTAACGGCCGTCAACCCAGACGGGTCCTGCGCTTGAATGGTGCCAAGAACTCTCAGAAAACCATAAGAGCTTACGTCTGATGTTTCGTCAATCTAATTGGGTTACTCCATTCGTCGGAACAACCGTTTGATTTCCGGATCAGTGCTGTTTTCAATGAATCTTGACGAATTGCGAGGCGGCTGCGCATCGGCAGCTTCCCCTATTTTTGTGAAATTCTTTTGGGATAAATGGCCCATGCCGCGGGGCTTAGACGAGCGAGAGGGGTTGCGGCGCTGAGTTGCGACGGAAGGCAGTCTAGGAGGCCAGGAGTTGGTCCGGAAGGTTCGCAGCAGGAGCCGGCGTAATTTTCGCCAGATTGTGCCGGTAGGCATAGACCAACAATTCCAGCCGGTCCTTGACATCCAGCTTGGAGAAGATCGAGCTCAGATGGTGGCCCACGGTCTTTTCAGAGATGAACAATCGGTTTGCGATCTCCTTGTTTTTCAATCCCTGACTCAGCATCACGATGACTTGCCGCTCGCGTGAACTCAGGTTGGCGATCTTAGCCGACTCAGGATCCGGTTTCTTCGCCGCAGTCGCCCGAAACGCTTCTGCCATCGCTGAGGCCATCATCGAGCGGTTAAGCCACATCTCTCCAGTGTGGACCTTCCGGATGGCCTTGAAGAGACAACCCGGCGATTCGGTCTTCAGCACGACACCCATAGCCCCAAGCTGCACGGCGCGCAGATGGCATTGGGGATCGGACACGCCGGTTACCACCAGAACGCGGGCGCCTTTTCCGGCTTCGATCAAATCCGCAAGAAAATCCAGGCTGTTCTCGCTGCCGAGAATTAAATCGATGATGATGACGTCTGGCCTTGTGCGAGCGCAGGCAATCGCTTCGGCGGCGTTGACAGCCTGCCCGACGACAGTGAGTCCCGGCTCGTCTCGCATCAAACAGCACAAACCGGCTAAGAAGAGCGTGTGGGCATCAACAAGGAGGATACGTATATTCGGCGTACCAGACTCCGTAGTTACTGGCTCAAAAGTTACTGGCTCAAAATCCACATTCTCGTAAGTTTTTTTCATAACGCCCCGGTGAATCCGATAGCGGTTTTACGTACGCCAGTCAACATGAGGCAATATTGTTACCCTTCGCAGAATAGTGCTTTCAATGCTTTGTGGTGGTAAACAGTTACCGCGTGGGTAAAACGGGCCGAAGTTAGGGGAAAATACCCCCGGTGATCACACGATGTTCGGCTTGCGTTTGTGCCAGTCTGTGGCTTGTTCGTAGGCGTGGGCAACTTGGAGCACAAGGGCATCGGCTCCAAGTGGACCGCTGATCTGTAATCCAATCGGCAAGCCCGACCGAGTGAAGCCGCAGGGAACGGAAATCGAAGGCCAACCGTATACGTTGAAAGGTGAAGTGTTTTGAATATTACGCGTCTGGAAATCGGGCGAGCCGTTTCGGTCGGTGCCAAAGTCGGCGATCCGCGGCGGGCCAACGGGGCAGGTCGGCGTTACGATGATATCCACTGTCCGAAACACCTGGCCGATACTCCGCCGCGTCCGTTCGATCTGCTGGCGGCCCTGAATATAGGCCACCGTGCCGACGTTTGCGCCTGCGCGTAAACGCCCGAGAGTCTCGGGCTGATAGAGTTCCGCGCTTTTTCGAATGAACTCGGCGTGGTAGGCGTACGCTTCAACTGCGCGCACTAACGCTCGCAGGTCTTCTTGCCCGCGCGCCGATATCGTCACCTCTGTGATACCCGCCGTCATTTTTTGGAGCACAGAAAGCGCCTGGTTCGTCGGCGTCTCGATCTCGGGTTCCAGTCCCTCGAAGAAGAAATCGTGCGCCACACCAACCCGGATTGATGTTGGCCGTGCGCGCAGAGCCGCCGTGTAGTTCGGCACATCCATCCTGACGCTCGTGATTTCTTCCGGATCGTAACCGGCAATGGCCTCGAGCAGGAGAGCCGTATCGGAAACCGTGCGCGTCATTGGGCCCACGTGGTCGAGTGTCCAGGACAAAGGAATGACGCCCCGCGTGCTGACCAGGCCATATGTCGGCTTGTGCCCTACGATTCCACAGTACGCCGCAGGATTTCTGATCGAGCCCGCTGTGTCCGATCCTAACGCGCCATAGCAGAGACCTGCGGCAACCGCCGCAGCCGACCCACCGGAAGAGCCGCCGGCAATACGGCCTAAGTCCCAGGGATTGTGAACACCGCCGAAGTACGTCACGAGAGAGCTTCCGCCAAACGCGAACTCATGCATGTTGGTTTTGCCGACAAGCACGGCGCCCGCAGCCTTCAGTTTGCGGATTACTTCGGCATCCTTATCGGGTACACGGTCCTTAAACACTGCGCTGCCGGCGGTCGTTTTGATCCCGGCCGTATCGAAAAGGTCCTTAACGGCAACAGGAACGCCGTGGAGAGGGCCGCGCCATTTCTTCTGCTGAATTTCGGATTCCGCTTCTTCTGCGGACTTCATCGCTACATCACGCGTAACCGTGATGTAGGCATTCAAGGCCGGCTGAAGTTTTTCGATGCGCTCCAGAATGTTTCGCGTGACTTCAACGGGCGAAACCTTCCTGCTGCGGATGAGTTCGCTCAATTCTGTGAGACTCAGGAACGCGAGATCGTTCGTTTGTGAACTGTTCTGCATAGGTCTGTCAGAACGTCGCAATCGGATTCATCGGCGATCCGGTGCCGCCCCGGATCGGCAGCGGCGCGGCCGTCAACAAGAACTCCCATCGTTTGCGGACAGCGGCAGCGGCGCTCAGAGCTTCAAGATCGCAGTTGTCAATCAGGTGGATTCCCAGCGAAACGAGAGCGAAGTCATGAACCGCGCCGACAACATCCGATGGAGAAACATACTGTGGGTGATCGGCAGCCAGTATGGCAATATCCTGCTTCTTCAACCACGGAATTACCGAAGGATCGAGACCGGCATCCTTGCCGCCCGGTGCTCTCCCGCGCAGATAGGGTCCAACTTCCTTCCGCCGCGCCCAGACGCCGGCACGCACGAACACGGCGTCACCGGCCGATAGCTTCAAGCCGGCCCTTTTCAGCCACGCCTCGATGTCTTCGACATAGATTGGCGTACCCGGCTCGAGATACTTCACTCCTTTCATCAGGGGAATGTCGATGAGGATCCCACGTGTGAAAATTCCGTTCTTCAAATTGTGAATCGAATTCTTCGCGTGACCATCGGCTTTCTTCACCTGGTCCGGGTCCGGCTTGTAGCCGTTATAGAACACACCGTCATAATTAATGTGCGCAAGAGAGTCGAGGTGCGTATGCGCGATGCCATGGAATGCCACGCCGATCCGGTCGGTGCCAAGCCCGAGCATCTCATGCTCATAGGGCTGCGGATTGTCGATTGCCTTTTCGGTATCCACATCCGCCGCCAGCGATACGGAGAAACCTTCTTTCACCAACGCCGCAGCCTGTTTCCGTTTCGCGGGCGTGATGAAGTTCATCGTACCGATCTCGTCGTCCTTGCCCCAGCGGCCCCAATTGTTGAGATCCTTCTTCCACTGCTCAAACTGCTGCGGCGTGACTTTGCGGTCTCCCGTGACAGTGCTTTGAGGTGTGCCCGCACTCAGGGTGAGCACTAGAACCGCGACCACTGAAACAATTCCGACCAACATGCGTTTCGACATTTTGTTCCTCCTTCCCTCTGGGAGAGGGTCTCAAACGATCGTGAGCCGGCATTGAAATGACAGCTGACAATTGAACAGTGAACATTGGCAATTTCCGTGAAGAAATGTTCAACGTTCAATGTTCAATTGTCATTTCGCGCGACCCTGCCCTCTCCCAGAGGGAGAGAGTATACTTGCCGCGGCCCCAACGATTATGAACGAAAAGACTGAGGGCGCGAACAAGATCGTCACGTGCGGTTTACTTTTCACCGCCCAATTATTTTCCTTCATGATCCGGTTCGCGTTCGGCGTTGTCGCGCCGGTCTTGATGGAAATGTATCGCATTTCGCCGAAAGCCATGGGTTACGTCTTATCGGGCTGGAACTGGTCGTACACAGCGGGACTGCCCATCATGGGTGTGATCGTCGACCGGTTCGGTCCGTATATTGTCTTGGGCGTTGGCTCGCTAGTCTGGGGATTATTCACGGTCGCTCTGCCGATCGCAGCGTCGGCTGTCCCTCTATTTCTAATGCGCATGGTTTTTGGATTGGGACAGACAACGCTCTTGCCTGCAGGAGCGCTTGCCGTTTTCCGAGGATTCAGCTTACGAGAGCGCGCAAGGGTTATAGCGGTTGTTTTTTCGGGAAACCAGGTCGGCCTGGCGATCGGCGCCACTGTTGCCGCATTCATATTGGCAAGGTCAGGATGGCAGGCGGTCTTCTACTGTATTGGCACCGCCAGCCTGCTGCTCACTCTGGGTTGGTTCACTTTGTATCCCGATAAGCGGATCGGCGGTCCATCTGCGGCGCTTCCGGATTCGCTCACTCCCAATCCCGCGGCCCAGACTCCTTGGTTATGGCTTCTTCGTCATCGTTCGACTTGGGGAATTGCCTTCGGCCAGATGGGGTATCTATACGCCTATTTCTTTTTTGTCAGTTGGCTTCCGGGTTATCTCATCCTCGAGCGTAAGATGACGTTGCTTCAATCCGGAATCATTGCTGCACTCCCGTTCTGGGCCGGGCTGGTGGGCACATTGGGCGGCGGCTGGCTCGGCGATTACTTGATTGAACGCGGCGTTTCGACAACATTCTCTCGCAAGAGCATCATTGGAACGGGCCTGTCGGCATCGACCGTTTTTATCGTCACGGCGGCATACGTTGAGCAAGCGTGGGTTGCCGTTACGCTGTTGACGCTTTGCGTCGGTTTTCTTCGGCTGGCAACCGGTTCAGTCAATTCGTATCCAATCGATTTGGCACCCCGGCCGATGGTGGGAGCCTTGACGGGAATTCAGAATTTTTTTGGCAACATCGGAGGGCTTCTTGCGCCCATCATCACCGGCTACATTGTCAATGCCACCGGATCATTCTCCGCATCCTTTGTCGTCGCGGGAGGCATGGCGCTCTTCGGTGCCGCCTCGTATGTGTTCATCGTCGATAATAGGTTGAAGTGAGGCGTGCGTCGGATTTATGGTGATGGCGATATGGTGACGGAGATTCCCCTCGCTCAAAACGCTATGCGGAAGACACTTTTGGGGTCCGGCGGGTTCCTGCTGTTGTTGGCTAGCTCTTTAAGTACGTTCGCTACCCAGCGCCCTGCAGTCTCTCCTCAGCGCGCTGTCCTCAATACATACTGTGTCAGCTGCCATAATGAGAAGCTGAAGACGGCGGACCTGATGCTCGACAAAGCGGAAGTCGATCATCCCGCCGAGAATCCGGCGATTTGGGAAAAAGTACTGCGCAAGCTCCGCGCGCGCGAGATGCCTCCGCCCGAGCGGCCGCGGCCGGACGATGCGACGTACGATTCAGTGGTGGCGTACCTGGAAACGGCGCTTGATCAAGCCGCAGAAGCGAAGCCCAATCCGGGCCGTCCGTCGGCCTATCGGCTCAATCGTTCGCAATATGCCAACGCGATTCGCGATCTGATTGCGCTCGAGATCGATTCCGCCTTGCTTCTGCCTGCCGATGATTCCGGATACGGTTTCGACAACATCGGCGATGTGCTGACGGTTTCGCCGATGTTGCTGGAGAAATATATTTCCGCGGCGGCCAGCATCAGCCGTCTGGCGGTTGGCGATCCTTCGGTCAGTCAAACGTCTGTCGATTACCCGATTCATCCCGCCACGGTTCAAACCGAACGCGAGAACGCCGATCTGCCTGTCGGTTCTCGCGGGGGAATTGCGATCCGGCACGAGTTCCCGCTGGATGCGGAATACGTGATCAAAGTCCGCCTGCAGCGAGGCAAGGATGCGACGACGATTGTGGGAAATTCCGAGCAGCGCGAATTGGATATTCGTCTGGATGGCGCCCGGCTGAAGCTTTTTACGGTGAATGCCTCCGACGACGACCTGGAAGTGCGCGCCGCAGTGAAAGCAGGTCCTCACATCGTTGCGGCAACGTTTTTGAAGGACACCGTGAAATCAGAAGGCATCCTGGATTTGACGGGGAATCAGGCCTTCTTCGAAGGTGTCGGCACGGTTTCCATTGCCGGCCCGTATGGTGCGAAAGTCCCAGGCGACACACCCAGCCGGCGAAAGATTTTAATCTGCCGGCCGTCCGGACCCAAAGACGAAGAAACTTGCGCAACCAAGATCATCACGACCTTAGCTCGTCGCGCCTACCGTCGCCCGATCAAAGCGGACGAGATCCCAACGTTACTGATTCCTTATCAGGCAGCGCGCGAGCACGGGACTTTCGAAGACGGAATCCGGATGGCGCTCGAGCGGATTCTGGTGTCGCCCAATTTCCTGTTCCGCGTCGAAATCGATCCGCCTGGGATTGCTCCGGGCACTGCTTACCGTATCCGTGATCTCGAGCTCGCCTCGCGGCTTTCATTTTTTCTATGGAGCACCATTCCCGACGACGAGCTTTTCGATATCGCCGCGCGCGGCAGATTGAAAGAACCGGCCGTCCTCGAGCAGCAGGTCCGGCGAATGTTGGCGGACCCGCGCGCCAACACATTGGTTTCGAATTTCGTCAACCAGTGGCTGTATCTTCGGAACATGGAGAATGTCTTGCCGGACCCCGTGGCTTTTCCTGGTTTTGACGAGAACCTACGCTTCGCGCTTCGAAGAGAAACGGATCTCTTCTTTCAAAGCATGCTCAAGGAGGATCGGAGCATTCTCGATCTATTGCGTGCGGACTATACGTTTTTGAACGAGCGCCTGGCTCGGCATTATGGAATTTCCGGCATCCACGGAACCGAGTTTCGGCGCGTCAGTTTGACAAAGGAGGAGCGAAAGGGTTTGCTGGGAAAAGGCAGCGTGCTCGCAGTAACTTCATATCCGAACCGGACATCGCCCACGCTGCGGGGCAAGTGGTTGCTCGAAAATATTCTTGGCTCACCGCCGCCGCCACCGCCGCCGAATGTCCCATCCTTGAAGGAAGACCAGGATGTGCGGAATCTCACGATGCGGCAGCGCATGGAACTTCATCAATCCAATGCTGCATGTTCGAGTTGCCACTCGCGCATGGATCCGCTCGGCTATGCGCTCGAAAATTTCGACGGCCTGGGCCGATGGCGCGAGGGTGTCGATTCTTCCGGAACTCTTCCGGACGGAACAAGGGTCGACGGGCCCGCCGGACTCCGGAATGTGTTGCTCAGCAGAAAGGATCAGTTCATCCGGACAGTGACGGAACGGCTCCTGACTTATGCCTTGGGGCGCGGCGTCGAACCCACCGACATGCCGGCGATCCGCAAGATCATTCGGAACGCCGCCTCCAACGATTACCGTTGGTCATCATTAATCATGGGCGTCGTCACCAGTGTGCCGTTCCAAATGAGAAGGGCTGGCTATCGTGACCATATTTAAAAAATGCATTCCCCGGCGCACGTTCTTGCGGGGAGCAGGAACGGCGCTGGCATTACCGGTACTGGATGCCATGTTTCCCGCCTTCGCCTCTGCGGCACAGACGGGATCGGGACGTGCAACACGCCTTTCATTCTTTACCGTTCCTAACGGAATCATCATGGAGAAATGGACGCCGGCGGCTTCCGGCAGCGGCTTTGAGCTGTCGCCTATTCTGGAGCCCTTGGCGGCGTTTAAGGATCGCCTGTTGGTGATTAGCGGTCTGGCGAACAACGAGGCGCACAAACTCGAATTCGAAATCGCCGGCGATCACCCGCGGGCATGCAGCGCGTATCTCACAGGCACGCACCCGAAGATGACTTCGGGTGCTGATATTCACTGCGGAGTCTCCGTTGACCAGATTGCGGCGAAAGAGTTCGGCAAGTCTACGCAACTCTCCTCTCTCGAGATCGGATTGGAGTCCTCGCTTCTCGGCGCGTGCGAGTCCGCATATAGCTGCGTGTACTACAACACCATATCGTGGGTGACTCCCACCACACCGCTTCCGATGGAAAATCGTCCGCGGGCGATCTTCGAGAGGCTCATCGGTGATAGCACCGATCCGGGCGAACGAGCAGCCCGCCTCCAAGAACATCACAGCATCCTGGATCTGGTTTCTGAGGACTTGAAGCAGCTGATGCGCTCTGTCGGCGAAACCGATCGGGCGAAGCTCGATCAGTATGCCGACGCAGTCCGCAGCGTCGAACGGCGAATCCAGGTGGCGGAGCAGCAATCCTCAAGAGAATTACCGGCCATGGAGAAACCGATCGGAATTCCCGAGAAGTTTTCCGACTACGCGAAATTGATGATCGATTTGCACGTCCTCGCTTTCCAGGCCGATGTCACACGAGTCGGCACCTTCATGATCGGCCATGAAATGAGCGGCCGGGCTTACCCTGAATTGGGATTTGGAGACCCGCACCATTCATTGACCCACCATCAAGGGGATACATCAAAGATTGAAAAGGTCGTCAAAGTGAACGTGTTCCACACCACCTTGTTCAACTATTTGTTGGAAAGGATGAAATCGGTCCCTGATGGCGACGGTACGCTGCTGGACCATTCACTGATCATGTACGGCAGCCCGCTCAGCGACGGCAATATGCATACTTACAAAGATCTGCCGGTGCTCTTGATTACCCCCGGAGTTGCGGCAATGCGAGGCGGCCGGCACGTCCGATATCCGAAAGACACACCGGTGGCGAATCTGTATTTGGCATTGCTGGAAAAGCTTGGAATCCAGGCGGAGACATTCGGCGACAGCACCGGGAGATTGGAGCTGTAGCGGGCGGTCTATAAAGATGGGAATGAATTGGCAATACGGAAAATCTACCCTCTCCCTCTGGGAGAGGGTAGGGTGAGGGTCTCAAGATTCGCCTAGACCTGCGACCCTCAGCCGGCGCGCCAGTCCGCTGGCTGTCGCGCCGCCCTCTCCCAGAGGGACCGCCTTTCAATTCATTCCTTAATAGGCCGCCGCTACTATTAACATTGATGCAAAAATTACTAATTTTTTCGGTTTTGTTACTTCCAACCTTATTCCTACCCTGCCTCCTGTCCGCCGCCGACTTGCGTTTGATCGACGCTGTACGGCGCGGAGATCGCAACGCTGTCCGTGAACTGCTGCGGAATCACGTCGACGTCAATGTCGCTCAGCCCGATGGGTCTACCGCACTGCTGCTTGCCGCCGATCGCAATGATCCTGAACTGGTGGATCTATTAATCAAAGCGGGAGCGAACGTCAACGCTCGCAACGATTACGGAGCCACCCCGCTCTACGCCGCAAGCGCCGGCGGCAATATCGAGATTCTCGAGATCCTCTTGGACGCGAAAGCGGACGTGAACGCGACGCTCGTGCGGGGCGAGACCCCTCTTATGGCTGTTGCCGACAAAGGGAATCTCGACGCGGTGCGCTTACTGCTCGATCACGGCGCTGATGTGAACGCTCGAGAATCGAAGGGAGGCCAGTCGGCCTTGATGTGGGCCGTGGCCGGCAGGCACATCGGAATTGTGAAGCTTCTGCTCGATCATGGAGCAGACGTCCGTGCCCGGTCGAAGGGCGATTTCACCGCGCTGCTCTTTGCTGCGCAGCAGGGAGACGGCAGCTCCGGCCGCCTGTTACTTGAAGCCGGAGCCGACATTAACGAAATACGGAAGAGCGATCGCATGACCCCGCTCATCGTTGCGGCCGCGAGCGGCCACTCCGAGTTTGCCGCTCTTCTTTTGAACCATGGCGCCAATCCGAATCTGACTGATGACGGAGGCCGCACAGCACTGCACTATGCGGCATTGGATGAGAAACGCGTGGATCTGGTGAAGGCCCTCCTCGGTCACGGCGCGAATCCAAATCCCCGGACCACGAAGGATTCCCCTCGCAACTACAACGCGGGTGTCAGCTTTAAAGGCGCGACCCCACTGCTTTTTGCCGCTTCGCGCGGGAATATCGATGCGGTTCGCGCGTTGATCGCAGGCGGCGCCGATCCGTTTATGACTACCGACGACAAGACTGCGCCCCTGCACGTGGCGAGCTGGGGCGGCA
>MNKP01000031.1 GCA_001920875.1 Acidobacteria bacterium 13_1_20CM_2_55_15 | reverse complement strand
CCCAGTTCAGACCTATGACGCACTGCTCGAACTGTTCGGAGAGCTTACGGTATATAGTCACGCTACGCGGTGAGGAATCCATTTCTGCGACGATCGTGTAGGACCGTCGGCCCGTTTCAGCATAATAGTCGGGGCTGACGGTGTGACGTCCGTAACTCAGGTGTTCGGGAAAGAGTCCGAGGTTGAAGAGTGTGAGATCGCCTACGTGTTTGTAGCAATCGCGACGCAGCGTCGGTGACATCTCGCTGCTGGCCTGCTTGAGCATTTCGAATAAATACTGCAACCGCCGTCCCGACTCATCCTGAATGCGATACATATTTTCGATCTGCACAAATTCCGTCAGAAGGTTTGTGATGTACTGGATGGTGTCCCGATCGCGCAAATTCAGTTGGCCCATTCCACGCTCGGTTAATATCTTAAAAAAGCCTCGGATTGGATGGTCGGCGGGAATTTCGTGCTGGCTTCTGTCAATCATGCAATAATCCTTCTGGTAACATACACGCCCTTCCTATGTGGATCTTTAAAAATTCATGCACATAGCCGTCCTCGGAGCAGGGCCAGCCGGCGCATGGGCTTCAGTACTTCTCGCCCGGCGCGGACATTCCGTAACTCTCATTGACGCCCAAGCACCATGGGAAAAGCCCTGCGGCGGAGGCGTTACTGCGAAGGCACTCTCCCACTTTGAAATCTTCACATCGGATCTGCCGCGCAAGAACATTGACCGAATCACGATCTATTTTGGAGATAAAAACTCCGTCACCGTTACGCCCGCCAAACCAATTGCTGTACTATCCCGGCGTGAACTCGGCAAATATCTCTTAGACGCTGCAGAAAATGCCGGGGTTTCCATTCTAAAGAGCCGTGTCAACCACATTGAGCGCATGGTTGCGGGTGGTTGGCGCCTCTTATCCCGTGAGACTTCATTGCAATCGGATTTCCTAATCGGCGCCGACGGGGCGACGAGCCTCGTCCGCCGGACCGTGGCAACTGCTCTGCAGCCCGAGGAACTCGCTGTAACGATGGGATATTTCATTCCCGGCAGCGGCCCGGCGCACATGAAGATTTACTTCGTGCCGGGCCTCGAGGGTTACATCTGGTCCTTTCCCCGCCCAAATCACATCTCCTACGGGTTGATCACGCGGAGTGAACCTGGTTGGACCGCCCGTGCGAAGACGCTGCTTTCCAACTTCATCGTTGCTGATTTGGGCCCCGATCACCTCAAGCACGCCGAATTCTTTAGCGCTCCGGTTCCGTGCTTGAGTCCGGCTTCGTGGAAAGCAAATCGGATTTCGGGCGATCGCTGGGCGTTAATCGGAGACGCTGCGGGACTTGTCGATCCGATCACGGGCGAGGGCATCCACTACGCATTCAAATCGGCGGAGCTCCTGTCGGAAACGATCGACAAACCGGACGAGTACGCCTCCAGAATCAAAGGCGAAATCGGGCAGGAACTGGCGCGGGCTGCACGAATGTACAGGCGCTTTTACCGGGGCCATTTCTTAGGAGCAGATTTCTGCAAACGCACCGTACAGATCTCCAGACGAAGCCGTACAGTACGTTCGATTCTTGGGAATCTGATAATTGGGAATCAAAGCTACCTGACCCTCAAAAAGCATTTGGTGTTCTCGATTCCGTCAATCGGGATTGACTTGATAACAGGGAGATCAGAACTCCCTATCCCCCGGGGAGAGGGAGTGCATCAGTGAACGGTCGGAGCCGCCTCGTCTTCGCTCTTTCCTTCCGGTTCGATGAGTGTGGCGGCAGTAACTTTGTCGTCTTCTTCGAGCTGAATCAAGCGCACGCCCTGCGTCGCTCTGCCTACGGCGCGAATATCCTGTGAGCTGACGCGGATCAGCTTTCCATTTGCAGTGATCACGAGGACGTCGGCATCTTCCCGCACCCGCATGATGGCGACGACCTTCCCATTCTTTTCGGTCGTTTTGAGGTTGATGACGCCTTTGCCTCCCCGGCCCTGCGTGCGGTACTCTTCGACGGCGGTCCGCTTACCAAACCCCCCTTCAGTAACAGAAAGCACCATGTCGTTCTCATTACTGGTGGCGATCATGCTGACGACATAGTCACCTTCCTCGAGCCGGATACCGATGACTCCGTATGCTTGCCGTCCCATTTCACGGATCTCATCATGAGCGAAGCGGATAGCCATGCCATCGTGCGTCCCAATGAATACTGTTTCGTTTGCCGAAACGATTTCCGCTGCAATCAATTCGTCATCATCGGGGACGCCCATTGCCATGATCCCACGGGCGCTCGGATTACTGAAGGCCTCGAGCGAGGTCTTCTTTACCTGTCCGGCTCGCGTCGCCATGAGGACGGACACGTTGGGATCAAAGTCCTTAACTGAGAGCAGTGCGCGCACCTTTTCTTCGGACGATAAATTCGCCAGATTGACGATGGCTTTTCCCCGCCCGGCACTACTGGCATCAGGAATCTCGTAAACCTTCAGCCAGTACAACCGCCCGAGATCGGTAAAGACGAGCACATAACTGTGGGTGTTCGCGACGAAGACATTCGTGACCGGGTCTTCCTCTTTCGTCTTCATGCCGATTCGGCCCTTGCCGCCTCTACCCTGTTGTCGATAAACCGAAAGCGGAGTTCGTTTGACGTAGCCGCTATGTGTGACGGTGATGACGGCGTCTTCCTCGGCAATCAAATCCTCGAGCCTGATCTCGGCCGCTTCCTCAGTAATCTCAGTCCTCCGTGCATCGCCGTATTTCTTCTGAACGTCGCGGAGTTCTTTAACAATCACTTCGCGCAGTTTCGCATCACTCGCGAGGATTTCTTTCAGTTCGGCGATCTTTTCCCGAATCTCTTTGAGCTCATCTTCAATTTTTTGCCGCTCCAATGTGGTCAACCGTTGGAGCTGCATTTCGAGAATCGCTTTCGCCTGGATCTCGGTGAATTCAAATTTTGCCAGCAAGCCCTCGCGCGCTTCCGCCGTTGTCTTGGAGGCACGGATCAGTTTGATGATCTCGTCAATGTGATCGAGCGCTTTCTTTAGACCCTCCAGAATGTGCGCCCTCGCTTCCGCTTGGCGCAATTCGTATTCTGTGCGGCGGCGCACGACATCGACGCGATGCTCTATGAAGGAACGAAGCAGTTCAATTAGCGATAGAACTTTAGGCTGGCCGTTGACGATAGAGAGATTGATGACGCCGAAGGTCGTCTGCATCTGCGTGAGTTTGTATAGGTTATTGAGTATGACAAGACCCGGCTCTCCGCGTCTCAGCTCAATGACGATGCGCATTCCGTGCCGGTCGCTCTCATCACGGACGTCGCCGACCCCCTCCAACCGTTTCTCATTGACCAGTTCTGCAATCTTTTCAATCAATCGAGCCTTGTTGACCTGATACGGAATCTCGGTAACCACGATGCTGTCGCGGTCCTTTCCCTGGCGTTCGATCGAGGCGCGAGCACGCATGGTGATGGTGCCGCGGCCTGTCTCGTAAGCCTGCCGAATCCCACTCCGGCCGTGAATGATTCCTGCGGTGGGGAAATCAGGACCCGGAACATGCGTCATAATGTCGCCGAGCGTGGCGTGTGGATTGTTAATCAAATGAATCACGGCCTCACAAATTTCCGTCAGATTGTGCGGCGGCATGTTGGTCGCCATACCGACAGCAATACCATTGGAGCCGTTGACCAAAAGATTAGGGACTTTGCTCGGCAGATACGACGGTTCCTCGCGCTCTTCATCATAATTGGGGACGAAGTCCACGGTCTCTTTGTCGATATCTTCGAGAAGTGCCTCTGCAAAAGGGGCCATGCGCGCTTCGGTATATCTCATCGCCGCCGGCGGATCGCCGTCTATTGAACCGAAGTTGCCCTGGCCGTCAACAAGGGGGTATCGGTAGGAAAAGTCCTGGGCCATACGGACAAGCGCGTCGTAGATCGGACTGTCGCCATGTGGATGATAGTTACCCATGACCTCGCCGACTATCTTGGCGCACTTGCGGTATGCACGATTCGAGGCAAGGCCCATATCACGCATGCCGACGAGAATCCGGCGGTGAACGGGTTTCAGGCCGTCGCGCACGTCGGGTAAAGCCCGCCCGATGATGACACTCATCGCGTAGTCGACGTACGACCGCCTCATTTCGTCCTCAATATTTACCGGGACGAGATTCGATAGGGGTGGTGGGGGTGGTGTGATTTCGTCTGCCATGGATTAGATGTCGAGGTTCTTCACTTCCAGCGCGTTCTCTTCGATGAACCTCCTTCGGGGCTCTACGGCATCGCCCATGAGTACACTAAAAATATCGTCGGTCATCACGGCGTCATTGATTTGAACCTGAAGCAACGTCCGCTTTTCCGGATCCATGGTCGTTTCCCAGAGTTGCTCCGGATTCATTTCGCCGAGACCTTTGTAGCGCTGAATCTGCAAGTCCTTCTTTCCGAGTTCCATGACGTGATCGATCAAGGACTGACGATCCCTCAGCACTGTTGCTGTGGAATCGAGCTTAACTGTAAAAGGAGGTTGATCGAGGCTGCCAATGGCCTTGTGCAGCACGAGCAACCGTTGATACTCGGGGCTCGACAATTGCGGGTATCCAACCAGTCTGGGGGATTGGCTCCCCTGCCGGTACAGCAGCTTCTGAACGCTGTGTTCTTCGTCGGTCAGGATCTCGGCCGAATATCCGAAGGACTCGACCTTCTCGGCTAAGGTTTTCATGTTCTGCTGGTCGGCCAAAAACGCGCGGCTTTCCGCATCCATGCTGAGCAAATGGTCGACAATTCGGGCATCGCGAAAATGGCGGTCAACCCGCGTAAAGACACCGTTGAGCTCGATGAGCTTCTCCAGAAAACTCGTCAAATCCCGCCCTTTGAGCTCTTGCCCGCCAACTTCGATAACTAGATTCTCCGTTGCCTTCTTCAAGAGAAATCGTGACATCTGCCGTTCATCCTTGATGTACTGCTCGCTTTTGCCCTTCTTCACTTTGAATAACGGCGGCTGCGCGATGTAGATGTTGCCCCTCTCGATAAGTTCATTCATCTGGCGATAGAAAAAGGTCAACAGGAGGGTTCGGATATGCGATCCATCCACGTCGGCGTCTGTCATAATGATGATTTTGTGATAGCGCAGTTTCGCCGCATCAAAATCATCCTGACCTATACCTGTGCCGAGCGCCGTAATCATTGCTACGATTTCCTGGTGCGTGAGCATCTTATCGTAGCGGGCTTTCTCCACGTTCAGGATCTTTCCCTTGATCGGCAAAATCGCCTGAGTGCGGCGATCCCGGCCCTGTTTGGCAGAACCACCAGCCGAATCGCCCTCTACAATAAAAATTTCCGCCCGTTCCGGCGATCGCTCTTGGCAATCCGCCAGCTTGCCGGGCAGTGACATACTGTCCAGGGCTCCCTTTCGCCGGACCAACTCCCGCGCGCGGCGCGCGGCATCGCGGGCCCGTGCGGCTTCGATAGCCTTATTGACAATTTTTCGTGCAACCGACGGGTTTTCATTGAGATAGTCTCCCAATCCAACATTGACGAGCGTCTCGACAATCCCTTTTACTTCACTGTTTCCGAGCTTTGTCTTGGTCTGTCCTTCAAACTGTGGGTTGGAAAGTTTCACGCTGATCACCGCAACCAACCCTTCGCGGACGTCGTCGCCGGAGAGCGTTTCCTTGTCTTCTTTAAAGAGATTGTTGGATAGGGCGTAATTGTTCAGCGTTCGCGTCAAGGCGGACTTGAAGCCGATCATGTGCGTTCCGCCTTCGTGAGTATTGATATTGTTGGCGAAAGTGAAGATCTGCTCCTGATAGCTATCGTTGTACTGCATTGCGATCTGGAGGTCGATACCTTCGCGAACTCCCTCGAAGTAGATGACCTTGTCGTGTAAAGGTTCCTTATTTTTGTTCAGGTGCTCGACAAAGGAAACGATCCCGCCCGTGTAGTGGAATTCGTGTTTCTTTTCGTCACGCTCATCTTCAATAGTGATGAGCAATCCCCTATTGAGGAACGCTAGCTCGCGTAATCGTTGCGAAAGAACGTCGAAACTGAACTGGTTCGTTTCGAAGATTTTGTCGTCCGGTTTGAAGCTGACTTTGGTGCCCCGGCGGTCCGTATGTCCCGTCATCTCAAGCGGACCCGTCGGCACTCCGAGTTTGTAGCCTTGGACGTAAACCTTGCCGCCTCGCCAGATCTCAAGATTCAGCCACTCGGACAGAGCATTGACCACCGAGACCCCAACGCCGTGCAATCCTCCCGAGACTTTGTAGGCAGCGTTATCGAACTTCCCGCCCGCATGAAGCGTGGTTAACACCACTTCCGCGGCGGGCTTTCCCTCCTTGGGCATCACTTCAGTCGGAATGCCTCGTCCGTTGTCGATGACAGTAACGGAATTGTCAATGTGAATAACGACATGGACTTCCGTGCAGAAACCCGCAAGAGCTTCATCAACAGAGTTATCGACTACCTCGTATACAAGATGGTGTAGTCCCTCAGTGCCGGTCGTCCCGATATACATCGCCGGCCGCTTGCGGACAGCTTCCAGGCCCTCGAGCACTTTGATGTGCTCGGCGCTGTAATCCGCCTCAGTTTGCAGGGGTTGTTCGACCCCACCATTGCCGGGGTATTCAATTCGTCCTGTCATGCATTAGCTCGCTGGGCGTCCGCAAGAATGGCGGCGGTCAGGTTTCTTTTCTTCGGAGCACTTAGAGAAAAATCCGTTGGTTTTTCTTTAGCGACGAGCCGTAGCCCTTCTGAAAGCGCGCTTCTAATAGGGGGTCTCCTCGGACAGAAAAGTAACCATTATTTTAGCAAGGTTTGGGCCACTTTCGGGAGGGGAAACTTTCCGAACGCATTGGCGCATCTAGCCATTCATCTTGGGTATCGTCCGAGGTTATATATCAATATATTGTAGTTCTTTGCTGAAAGGAAATCGCTCCTAGATGCGCATTGGCATGACGACATAGCGATAGGTGTAATCGCCAGTCGGTTGGGCTCGGAGCTGGGTGGCACTTTCGCTGTCTTTGAATTCGAAACTGACTTCGGGTTCGTCTGCAGTTGTTAGGAAATCCAGAAGATATTGGAAATTGAACCCCACTTGAAGGCTATCCTTACCATAGTCAACCTCCAAAGTTTCATGGGCCTCGCCAAGGTCTGAGTGGCTCGCACTTATTTCCATCGTCCCATCTGACAACGTCAATTTTACTGTTCGCGAACGCTCATCAGACAGAATCGCAACACGCTTAATCGCAGCCGCAATCTCTTCACGATTTACGGTTACGATACATTCGTTGTTTCGCGGCAGGACAGCTTCATAATTGGGAAATTGCCCAGTCAGCATACGCGAGATTAGCAGACGTTTTCCCATATTGAAAAACAAGTGATTATCATCCCGCGACAACCCAACGGATTCTGCATCCGCAGCTTCAGAAATGATTCGAATCAGCTCCGCCATTGCTTTTCTAGGAACAATCACTTTGATCTCTTCTCTAACATCTTCCATCGCTTCGGCTTTTTCGACATGCGCCAGCCGATGTCCGTCGGTTGCAACCATCGTGATGGATCCCGGTTTCAGCAAAAGTAACGCCCCACTGAGCGTATATTTTGAATCCTCTGTGCTGATGGCACATATTGTTCTTGAGATTACTTTTGCGAGAACATCTGCGGGAATTTTCCCAATAGTACTCTTCGTCTCAGGTAGCGTGGGAAAGTCATCTTGAGGTAACCCCGCAATTCGAAAGCGGCTATTACCGCAGGTTACTGTTACCCAATTGGCCTCACCGCGCTTAAATTTGATTTCCTTGTCCGGCAATGCCCGAACAATCTCATATAAACGCTTTGCGGGAAGAGTGATTGCACCCGGCACCGTAGTTTTTGAAACGCACACGGATTTAAGCCCGATTTCTAGATCCGTCGCTGCAATCCCAAGCTCACCCCCTTCTGCACGAACGAGAACATTAGCCAGAATTGGTATGGTAGTTTTCCTCTCAACCACTCCTTGGATCAACGTAAGTTCTTGGAGAAGATCAAACTTTCTGACTGTAAATTCCATAAGCTACTAATATTCTCTTAATTGTAACGCCCTTCAAATCTGTGACAAAAGAAACAGCATCCACGGACGCAGCTATTTACGGAGAACTTGCTTGTTGAAAAGATGCAAGCGGATCGTGTGGATACATTGTGATTAATTGTAGTCTCCAAGTTTTCCACATGAGGTCCACATGGGATTCACGGAGTGGCATAACAGACAGGGGAAAATTTCGATAGGCCTTTGTTTTTTGTTGTGCCTTTGTCACTTGCGCTTAATCAGGCATCCGTAAGGCATGTGCAGAACACAGTCGCTATTTGAACGAATCCATGAAACCCTGAATCTGTTTACCAAGTTCACGGTCGTGCTGAATCAACTCAGTAATTTTGTTAATTGAATGTAAGACCGTCGTGTGATGCTTATCGCCGAATTCCCTTCCGATCTGAGGTAAGGATGCTCCTGTCAGTTTCTTGCAAAGGTACATACAAATCTGTCGAGGCAACGCAACCGATTTAGAGTTATTTTTCGCCTTGAGTTCCTGGACCCGCATTTTGTAGTGATCGGCGATCGCCTTCTGAACCATCTCGATTGTTACTGCTCGCTCACCAGGTCCGAGAATGTCGTGCAGTGTTTCTTGGGCCATGGGTAATGTAATCTCCGAGCCTTTTAACGAGCAGTATGCAATTAATCGGACTAACGCGCCTTCGAGTTCTCGAATGTTCGATTTGATCTTACTGGCAATGTAGAGCGCTACATTGTCGGGGACCAAGATGTTTTGCCTCTCAGCCTTCTTTTTAATAATCGCGACCTTAGTTTCCAGATCGGGAGGTTGAATGTCCGCGATAAGGCCCCACTCAAAACGGGAATGCAACCGCTCTTCGAGAGTTGGTATTTCGCGGGGCGGGCAATCGGCCGAAACGATGATTTGTTTGTGTGTATCGTATAGCGAGTTGAAGGTATGGAAGAACACCTCTTGAGTGCGCTCCTTGCCGGCGATGAATTGAATATCATCGATGAGCAGAACATCATTATTTCGATACCGCTCGTTGAAACTAAGCATCTTGTCGTACCGGATTGCATTGATGACTTCGTTCGTAAACTTTTCCGTTGAAACGTAAGTTAATCGGAGTTGCCTGTTACTCAGCTTGATCATGTGCCCGATCGCATGCATCAGATGAGTCTTTCCAAGGCCCACACCGCCATAGAGAAACAGCGGATTGTAGGCTTTGGAGGGCTTTTCAGCCACGGCTAATCCGGCCGCGTGTGCAAACTGGTTCGAGGACCCCACGACAAATGTGTCAAACGTGTACTTCGGATTCAGCGTGTTGTCGATAGAGTCAAAATCCAACTTGCCTTGCGATGGCGAATTAGTAACCTCAGTGGGGTTTTTTTCCGTGATGTAGATCACATCGATTTGGCCCATTCCCGCAGACTGGGCGGCTTCCAGCACGACATCGATATGGTCATTCAACCAATCCTGAAAAAACGCATTCGGTACCCGCACGTATAGCGCTGTGTCGTCGCGTTTAATCAGTTGTGTCGGCTTGAACCAAGTGTTGTAACTCTGCTGATTGATCTTCTTTTCAACGATATCGAGAACTTGTTGCCATGTATCCATGGTTGACCACGTACGAAGGGGCAAGGTTTCCACAGAAATTTCCACAGATGTGGAAAACCCAGGCCAATGTTGTTCGGTTTCCTCTTAACAAGGTGTCCAATTGGCGTGAGAAACGCGAAAGGGTAGCACTTTCGTTTTCCGTTTTCAACGATGAATCGGATGCTTTTTAGAAAGCCCCTGTGCTACATTTTAAGTTTCCGAGGAGTACAAGGAATGCCGCAGAGGACATACCAACCGAACAATCGGCGCCGCGCGAAAACACACGGATTTCGGGCTCGGATGAAGACCCGCGGGGGACGGCTCGTGCTGAAGGCCAGGCGAGATAAAGGCCGCAAACGAGTGTCCGTCGAGCACTATTGACGTTGACTACACTTAATTGGCGATCCCCTGCCGCAAAGGCAAACGCATTTCGAAAAGATTTTCGTTTGAGAAAGTCCGCTGAATTTCAGAACACCTACACAAAAGGTGTGAAGAAAACGTCACGTTCCTTTCTGGTATTTGTCTTGCCGAATACCTTGGGTTACAGCCGATTTGGTCTGACCACCCCTCGAAAGCTCGGCAAGGCGCACGAGCGCAATAGGGTCAAAAGAAGGGTCAGGGAAATTCTACGTACATCAAGAACAGGACTGCAGCGAGGCGTGGACATTGTTGTAAATCCGAAGCGGGCAGCCCTGAATCGCAAGTTTGATGAACTGCGGGCGGAACTGATGGCGCTGCTTGGAGCAGAGAGATGAGGCTGGCGGCGACGGTGCCAATTCTCGCATTAAAGCTGGTGCGCGTGTATAAGCTTATTGTCTCGCCTTGGCTGCCAGCCGCGTGCCGGTTCACGCCTACGTGTTCCGAATATGCCAGCGACGCCATAAAAGAATTCGGTCTCGTTCGGGGTGGTGTCCGGTCCGCCGGCCGGCTGCTTCGATGTCATCCTCTGCACCGCGGGGGATTCGATCCCGTGAGATAGAAAGTTTGTAATGGAAAAACGCGTCATTTTCGCTTTCATTCTATCTTTCGCCGTACTGTACGCATTTCGTGCTTTGTATTCGCCGTCGGCCCCAACGGAAACGCCATCGGACGTCCAGACGCCGACACCGGTGCCGCCCACTAAAAGCCTTGCTCCTCCGAATCCTCCTGCTGAAAAGAGCGAAGTCTTAGCGGCTTCGACTAAAGAATTACGAGCAGAAAAGGCCGAAGAGTTTGAAGTCGATACACCGCTCTATACCGCAACATTCTCGAATGTCGGCGGTGTGCTTAAAAGTTACAAGCTCAAAGCGTATTCGGACGACAAAGGGCATCCCTTAGAGCTGATCGATCAATCCGCCGGTTCTAAAGTCGGATGGCCGTTGGCCGTAACAACGGGCGATAAGACTCTCGACGAAGAACTGAGTAGTGCACCATTTGTGGGACGCAAAGATGGCGATCTTCTTTCTTTCGAAAAAGCCGCGAATGGTTTGCATATGCGAGAGGTTTTTCAATTCGATCGGGAAAATTACGAATTTGCGCTGCAGGTGGCGGTCGCAAAGGACGGAAAGAACATCCCATCGTATATCAGTTGGCGAGGCGGCGTCGGCGACCAATCTCTTCCAGAAAACCAACGAACAGATCCCGCAAAGAAAAATGCTGTTTACCAGACCGACAGTGCGTACAAGCGTGTGAACCTTCGTAGCTTGAAAGACCAGGAGCAGGATTTCACGACGATCCGTGCGGGCGTGGAAGATCAATACTTTCTCGGGATGTTTCTGTTCCCCGACAGTCCTGCACCGATCAAGGTTCGGAAGCAGGAGTATCCTGCGCCAGATGCAAAGACATCGGTGCTGACATTGTCCGTAGCCGCCTCGGTCCCGGAGGGCAGAGCCATACGCATTTACGTCGGCCCAAAGCACCGGGACTGGTTGAGCAAGGCCGATCCCCAGCTTGCCAACATCATTGATTACGGATGGTTCGAATTCATCGCACGGCCGCTGGTTTTCTGTCTGCTCTGGATCCACAGCTACATCGGCAATTTCGGTTGGGCGATCATCCTGCTGACCATCGCACTGAATGTCGTGTTGTTTCCGCTACGACTGAAACAGCAAGTCTCGATGCTGAAAATGCAAAAGATCCAGCCACACATGCGCCGGTTGCAGGACCAGTACAAGAAGCTTAAAGCAACCGACCCGCGGCGGGAGCAGGTTCAGCGAGAAATGATGAACCTCTACAAAGAACACGGTGTAAACCCGATGGGCGGCTGCCTGCCGCTTCTACTACAAATGCCGTTGTTATTTGGCTTCTACAGCGCGCTCTCTTACTCGATCGAATTGCGAAGAGCACCCTGGATGTTATGGGTCAAGGACTTATCGCAACCGGACTATATCATTCAGGTTGGCTCATACAGCATTCCTGTTCTAGCTATCCTGATGGCCATCTCCATGTTCGTCCAGCAGAAGCTGACTCCTACAACCAACGTAGATCCCGCTCAAGCGAAGATGATGATGATCATGCCGTTGATGTTTACCTTTATGTTCTGGTCACAGAGCAGCGGCTTGGTCCTGTATTGGCTAACCAGTAATCTCATCGGCATCATCCAGCAAGTGTTCATCAACAAGTATTGGTCACCTCACGCAGAGGCGAAACTCGGCGCGCGAACCAGACCGAAAGAAGCGTCCGGGAGCTGAAGCATGCGCGAAGGATTGCACAAAATCGTTTCAAGCGATGAAACGGTTGTGGCGATCTCTACGCCGCTCGGACGCAGTGGGATCGGTGTCGTGCGAATCTCAGGAGCTGAAGCTGCGGCCATCGCGCTCCGTTTCTTCAGGCCGCATTCCGCGCCTGTTTTAGAGCATCGCACGGCGTCTGTTGGGACTTGGCTTGATTCCCGTGGCGATAAGATCGACGAGGTCATCGTTACCTTCTTTCGCTCGCCGAACTCCTACACCGGCGAGGATGTCGTAGAAATCAGCGGTCACGGAAGTCCGCTCGCATTAAAGCGCATTGTCGAGAGCTGCCGCACCATGGGCGCGCGGATCGCGCAACCCGGCGAATTCACGTTACGCGCGGTTGCACATGGAAAATTGGACCTGGTCCAGGCGGAGGCGATCCGCGACTTCATTGAAGCCCAAACGGAGCAGCAAGCCAAAATTGCCATGAGACAAATGGAAGGCTCCATGTCGATTCGGCTCCGGCCGATCAAGGAAAGGCTTCTGAATATCATCGCGCATCTGGAAGCCGGGATCGATTTTGCGGAAGACGATGTGGATGTTCCGGCAAATGCGGCCATCGCCGAGTCGGTGCGCCCGCTAGCGGCGGATCTGCGCCGCCTTGAGGAGACCTTTGATTACGGAAGGATGCTGAATCAGGGCTTACGCTTAGCGATTCTTGGGAAACCAAATGTTGGGAAATCCAGCTTGTTCAACCGGTTGGTCGCCGCAGACCGCGCTATAGTGACCGAGATTCCCGGAACTACGCGTGACGTTCTCACCG
>MNKP01000140.1 GCA_001920875.1 Acidobacteria bacterium 13_1_20CM_2_55_15 | reverse complement strand
TTCCTCCAATCATGAGTGCTGAAATTACCGAGAGAGTTTGATCTTCAGCTCGGCCCCGTAGAGCATGCTGCGGTCGTTATCGCGGGCGGCCCACTTCAGGAGGGTCTCGAGATCGCGCTGGACGCGGCCATCGAAAACGGATCGGCCGTTGGCAGTAACTTTGATCGGCTGATCGAAATCGAATTTTTCAGGCGAGAGAAGAAGCGTGAATGCGGCGACACCTCTCGTTGTGGCTTCAATCGCGTTGCCACGACGCGTAAGGTCGACGCGGCCCGGCTGCCGGAACCGTTCAAAGAGCGGTTGGTCCTCCATCAAATTCAGATCCGGCATCGGATTGGCATCGCCGGATTGCGTCCCGAATTGATCGATCACCAACCAATGTGCGCGGTTGTGATCGAGCGTCACCGCCTCCCATGTCAAGTTGTCCGGATGCGGATCGCGCGGATGATCGGCGACAAATTTTTCGAAAACGTCCTTCATCTCGGGCCACCACATCGTGTTGTGACCGGCTTCGGGCTGTGGGTAATAGTCGACGTTGACCGCCGTCGCAAGGTGTTTCACAAACGGCTCGACTTCGGCCGTCGGGTAAAGACGATCGCGGCCGCCGTTGATGACGAACATCGGTTTGTTGCGAAGATTGTTCGGGAAGATCTGGCCGTCATCGATGTCGCGGTTGGCAAGGACCATGATGAAACCATTCAAAGGCAGAAAGCTCGCATAGGGCGTCGTATCGCGCATTCCGATGTAATACGCGCCGGTGCCGCCGTCGGAAACTCCAGCGACAACGACGCGATTCTCATCGACGTTGTACATGCGCTTGATGGCATCGACAATGCCCCGGAGGTTGAAAACCTGATCGTCGCTCCACCACGGCGCGGCATCCCAGGAATAAGGAACCACATAAATCTGCTCGGCTCCCGGTAGCGGCGATTCTCCATTCCCGCGCGGCTGATTCGTCTGGCGCCCACCGACACCACCGTGCAACTGAAAACGGACCTGATAGCGCCGCGCAGGACTGTAATTCGCCGGAACATTCAGCGCGTAAAAGTACTCTACGCCATCTTTCGCGCGGTGACTCAGCATCACGATTCCGGTCTTCTGACTCGTGTATGTTCGTCCGGCCTTCAATCGGCGCAACCCTTCGTCGAATGTGACGCCGGTCTTGATGATGTCATCCACCATGCGTTCGGCTTCATTCGGCGACTTTGCAGCCCAAAATTTTTCGAAGGCGGCGTCGAGCCGGGAAGATGTCTGTGCGTAAGAAGCAAGTAATGCAAATAATGTTGCTGCGATTACGGAGAGACCCAGTCGTGTGAGTTTCATGGCGATCATCATAACGCAGCCGGGCTACAATTGTTCCGAACCGTTCCAGTTTGGTCTCTAACGCTCTAACCAGGAGAAACTATGCCGAAGGTCGTCACGAGAGGAATGGATCATTGCACGCCAGGCGCTATTGAAAAAAGAGAAAGAATTTACGCCCACAGCGCATATGACGATGCCGAAAAAAGCCCATTCGAGATGTATGCCAGAGGGCCGGGCCAGCGAACAATCACGGCGCACCCTGCTTCGGGCGACACCACATGGACGTTGAACGGTAACTCGGCCTGGGTTGCCGCTCCCGCCACCGATAAGCCGGTGCCCGCGCTCGCCATCACCGGCCCGGAGCTTGATGGCGTGAAGCTGGAGTCTGAGGTATTCTTTCCTGCGCGGATTAAACAGTCCCTCACCAACTGGCGTGTGGGCTTCCCGACGCTCATTAATGATCGTGAAGTGAATGTGGTTCAGAGAACCGCCGCCAACGGAGGAACTGCAACGTTGTGTTTCGATGTCGAAACCGGGCTGCTGTCGCGCCTGGTGTGGTTCTCGAATTCTCCGGTCGGGCGTGTCGTGACGCGTGTGGACTATACCGATTATCGAGAGGTCGCGGGAGTGAAAATGCCGTTCAAATGGACCGTGACATGGCTCGATGGCCGTTCGACATACGAGCTCACGTCTGTCGAACCCAATCTTACGATCGATGCATCGTGGTTCGCGAAGCCAACACCATCCGCACCGCGTCGTCAGTAGGTGATTCATGGAGGAGTTATGAAAATGTTGCTCATTACTGCCGCCGTGCTTGCAACGGCAGTGCCGCTCGTCGCTCATCACGGTGCCGCGACCTTCGATACCGAGAAAGAGCTCACGTTGAAGGGAACGGTGACGGAGTGGATTTGGGCCAATCCTCACTGTTTCCTGAAATTTGACGCGAAGGATGATACAGGCACGGTACGCAGCTGGGTTGTCGAAACACAGAATCCCACGACCATGTCTTCTCGAGGCTGGCGGCGCGTTTCTTTTAAAGCCGGCGATCCGGTAACCGTCGCCTTGCAGCCAGTAAAGAACGGCGCACCGGTGGGAAGGATTGTCAAAGTCTTGCTGGCGAATGGCGAGACACTCATTGCCATCGGACCACAACCCGATGCGGCCCTACCGCAGCAGCCGGAGAAGTAATACATGGCGGGCGCCTTTCGCTTCAGTTTCATCGCGGCCGCAGTCCTGATGTTGTCGGCTGAGTCATTCGGGCAGTACCAGCCCTGGAACAACCCAGGCCGCGCGCCGGCGGCTAGCCCGCAAGAGACGGCGTCGGGTCCGGCGCCGCGCCGGGATGTTACGGGAATCTGGGATGCGGGAAACGCGGGCATCAACGGAACTGGTTATCCGACGCCTCCGCTCACGCCATGGGGTGAAGAGGTCGGGAAGACGCATAAATCGGGAAACGGCATCCGCATGGTTCCGATGGCGGAAGTCAACGATCCGCTATCGACGATGGGCGATCCGACGGGATTCCCGCGGATCATTCTGTACGAACTGCGTCCGGTTCAAATCCTGCACACGCCCGAGTCGGTCCTCATGCTCTACATGTTCGAGAAGAGATGGCGCGTCATCTGGACCGATGGCCGGCAGCTTCCCAAAGATCCGGACCCGCGCTGGTACGGCTACTCGGTTGGCCATTGGGAAGACGATTACACACTTGTCGTGGAAACCATCGGCACCGATGACCGGACGTGGCTCGATAATGCCGGCGACCCGCACAGCGATCAGTTGCGCGTTGTGGAGCGTTACCACCGGTTGAATCAGACCACACTGGAGTTGTCCGTCACTCTCGACGATCCCAAGACGTACACGAAACCCTGGACCGCCCGGGACAAGCTTCCGCTCCGGCTGATCCCGCCCGGCACGGACCTGATGGAGATGATTCCTTCAGCCACAGAGGCGGCAGCATACCGGAAATCGATGGCCGAACCGAGCAAGTAGCCCATTCCCCTCCTCTGCGAGGAGGGGAATGGGCTAACTCCTGTCGCAACTACCGGAATTGCGGTATCGAAATACGGTATTCACTGTATTTTTCCCGGCGGCGCGGATCGCAATAATCAAGGTTTGGCCTATGAACTCACGCTCCTCTCTCTTTGTACTTGCGATAGGTTTCAGCATACTCATCGTGCTGATCGCCTTTCTGGGCTTCGGTGCAATCCGCCGGGCCGATGCCATATACCGCGATATGCATGCCGCCCAGGATGCATATGTGCAAACGGAGACGTTCCGGCGGGGAATCGCCACAGATGTGTACCTGGCGGATATCCTGCTGCGCGATTACCTGCTTGATCCTTCTCCCCAAAATGCTCCTCACCACCGGCAGCAACTCCTGGTCATTCGCGAGTCCCTTCAGCAGAGAGTGGACGAACTTTCAAAGCTGGTTCCGGAAAACGACAGTCCCGAATTGAGCCGCCTTCAAAACGAGGTCGAAGCCTACTGGGATTCGCTCGACCCGATTTTCGACTGGACGCCCAAAGAAAAATCAGAGCGAAGCTGGGTTTTTCTTGCACGCAAGGTGCTGCCGCGGCGCGAGGCCGTTGTGAGTCTTGCGCGAGAGATGGCAAAGATGAATGCCGAAAACCTCGATCGAGAGAGACAGCGATTGGAGAACAGTCAAGACGTGCTTCATGAATTTCTTCTACAAATGATGACCGTCGCACTGGTTCTCGGAAGCTTCGTCGCGCTGCTGACCACGTATCGTGTCTTGGTGCTCGAGCGCAGGCACGATGCGCAGCGTAAGCAGATCGAAGAAACACAGAACAACCTTCGCCGTCTCTCTAATCGGCTGGTTCAAGCGCAAGAAATGGAGCGGACGGCTCTCTCCAGGGAACTCCACGATGAGGTAGGCCAGAAGATGACGGCGCTCGGAATGGAGTTACGCAATCTGGAGAAGCTGCGCGATTCCAATCCCGGCGCATTCGAGAAGCGTATGGAAGAGGTCAAGCGATTGAACATCGACGCCATGCGCGCCATCCGAGACCTCGCCATGGGACTGCGGCCGTCAATGCTGGATGATCTCGGACTCGAAGCGGCGCTCGAGTGGCAAGGCCGCGAATTCTCCCGCCATACCGGAGTGCCGGCTGTTGTTCAGGTCAACAGCGCGCTCGATGAGCTACCGGAATCTCAGCGTACCTGTATCTACCGCGTGGTTCAGGAGGCACTGACAAACTGCGCGCGGCATGCAAAGGCCAGAAACGTCCTCGTCTCGGTCTCGAAAGAAAGAAACGGCATCGCCGTCCTCGTCCAGGACGACGGAATCGGATTCAGTCCTTCCCTGCGTGGCGGCCTTGGCCTTCTTGGAATTCAGGAACGGGTTCAGGCCTTGGATGGAAAATTGCACATCGCGTCGGCAGTCGGCAAAGGAACAACGGTCAAAGTGGAGATTCCTGCGGCGGTGGCCGCATGAGGCGAATTCGGATTCTGATCGCCGATGATCACGGAATTGTCCGCAAAGGCTTACGCCTGCAACTGGAACAGAACGAAGCATTCGAAATAGTTGGAGAAGCCGCGGAAGGTCGTGAAGCCGTACGCTTGTCGGAAGAACTGTTGCCCGATGTCGTGATCATGGATATCGCTATGCCGAACTTGAACGGGATACAGGCCACTGCGCAGCTGGTCAAGAAAAACCCTGAGATCGCGGTGATCATCTTGAGTATGTACTCCGATGAGACTTACCTGACGCGGACTCTCGCTGCCGGAGCGAAGGGATACCTGCTCAAGGAAAGTGCGGACCAGGACCTCGATAAGGCCGTGGAGGCCGTCGCGCAGGGCAAGCCGTTCTTCAGTCCAGCCATCGCCAACACGCTTCTCGAGGATTACATGCGCCAACTGCAACAGCGCGGGCTGGAGGATTCTTACGATCTGCTCACGGATCGCGAGAAAGAAATACTTCAGCTGCTGGCCGAAGGCCGCTCCAATAAAGAGGTCGCCTCGATGCTCAATCTCAGTACGAACACAGTAGAGACACATCGCACGCGAATCATGCAGAAGTTGGACCTGCATAGCGCCGCAGAGATCGTCCTTTACGCCGTCCGCAAACGGATCATTTCCTGACGGGCTTCACAAGTCGGGGCAACGTACACAAAAGGCACAATGAAGAGCACTAAACGGCACAAGAAAACCGGAAATATTCTTTTGTTTGTGCCTTTTGTGGTTCGTTCTGGTATTGTATAACCTGATTCCCCTCCCAAAATACAGCCGTCGCTGTATTCCCCAATTCCGTGGAAGTCAGCATACTCGTGGAACACCAGAGGGGCGCAGAAGGAGATAGGTATGCGTGCAACGGCAATTGTGAGTGCCGCTTACAATGATTTCTTCAGGAGCTTGACTGCGGCGAAACAGGGTGTGTTGATGCTGGATTATGACGGGACCGTAGCTCCATTCTCGCGTGATCGGCGGCACGCGTCACCCTATCCCGGTATTTCCGAATCGTTGGCCGAAATTATGAGGACAGGCGGCACGCGGCTGATCATTGTGAGCGGCCGTTCCGCCCGCGACATTCCGCGGCTGCTTGGAATCCAGCCGCCACCGGAAATCTGGGGCAGTCATGGTGTGGAGCGTTTATATTCGGACGGCCGGTACGAGGAGATCGATGTTAACGACGATGCCCTTCAGGCACTCGGAGAAGCCGAGGTGCGTTTAGATGAGCAATGCCTCGGCCCTCATATCGAAGTCAAACTCGCTGCTGTCGCTGTGCACTGGAGAGGGTTGGACTCATCCGAGACGCTGAAAGTCCGCTCGCGCGCCTATCAGACGCTGAAACCGATGACTTCTCGCGCGGACTTGACCCTGGCAGAATTCGACGAAGGAGTCGAGCTGCGTCTTCGATCGGCAAACAAGGGAGAGGCGGTCCGGCATTTTCTTCGCGACATCAATCCCATGACACCCGTCGCATATCTGGGCGACGATGTGGACGACGAGGATGCATTTCGTGTTTTGAATGGCCGCGGGTTGACCGTCCTGGTCAAGCCGAAGTCCCGCTTTACGGCAGCTCAAATCTGGCTTCGACCGCCGGCCGAACTGGTTGGGTTTCTGATTGATTGGAAGCTCGCCTGCCGGGACAAACTATGAGTACATCGGACTGTCTAATTGTCGTTTCCAATCGCCTCCCGGTCACTGTACGCACCACTGCGAGCGACTGTTCACTGGAATGGAGTGGAGGAGGCCTCGTCAGCGCGCTCACCCCGGTTCTTCGCGAGACCGGTGGATGCTGGGTCGGTTGGACAGGTACGGATTATCACGAGACGGTCGCAGAATCGCTGGACCGGTGGTCGTCGCAGCAGAATTACAGCCTCGAACCTGTCTTTCTGACACCTGCCGAAGAGGCCTCCTATTACGAAGGATTCTCCAACGAAATCATCTGGCCCTTGTTCCACGGCCTGCCGTCGCGCTGTCAATTCGATTCGACGTA
This sequence comes from Acidobacteria bacterium 13_1_20CM_2_55_15, assembly GCA_001920875.1. Taxonomy (GTDB): domain Bacteria; phylum Acidobacteriota; class Terriglobia; order 20CM-2-55-15; family 20CM-2-55-15; genus 20CM-2-55-15. The sequence continues at coordinate 3,325 of MNKP01000140.1, read as the reverse complement.
CTGGGCCGGTTACCGTGCGGTGAACGCAAAATTTGCGGATGGAGTCGAACGCGTAGCCGGAAACGGCGGTTTCATTTGGGTGCATGACTATCATTTGATGATGCTGGCCGAAAACTTGCGCGCTCGCGGTGTGATCGAGCGGCTTGCCTATTTTCATCACATCCCTTTTCCGGCTCCTGACACGTTCGAGACACTGCCGTGGCGTTCCGAAGTGCTGCGCGCACTGATGCGTTTTGATTCACTTGGGTTCCAAACGCCCCGTGATCGCCGGAATTTCGTCGAATCACTTCATCGCTGCTTACCAGGCGTTCAGGTTTCTGGTGTTGGAGAAAGGCTGCGGGTTCGATTTGAAGACCACTGGTCGAATATCGGCACCTACCCTATCAGCATCGACTATTCAGCTTTATCTGCGGAGGCTTCCGGACCGGATGTGACCACGGAGGCGGAGAAGATACGGCAAGGATGTTCAGGAACCGCCATCATTCTCGGTGTCGATCGGTTGGACTATACCAAAGGAATCCCGGAGCGGTTGATCGCATTTCAGACGTTACTGCGGTCGGATCCCGAAGTGCGCGGCCGCGTTACCATGATCCAACTCGTGGTCCCGAGTCGCGAGCACATTCAGGAATATATCGAATTACGGCGCCGTATCGAGCGTTTAGTCAGCAACATTAATGGTGAATACAGCAGTCCAGGATGGGTGCCCGTCCATTATTTCTATCGAGCCGTTTCACGTACCGAACTCCTCGCCTTTTATCGGGCAGCTCAGGTTGCGTTGATCACGCCTTTAAAAGACGGAATGAATCTTGTTGCCAAAGAATTCTGCGCATCCAGGATCGACAATCGCGGTGTGCTGGTGCTCAGTGAATTTGCGGGCGCCGCCGCGGAGTTGCGCAATGGAGCACTGCTGGTGAATCCTCACGACACAGAAAAAGTGGCTGAATTGGTGGCTAGTGCACTTCGGATGACAGAATCCGAGCAACGGATTCGCATGGAACTGATGCGGCGCCAAATCGAATCGTACGATGTTTTCCGCTGGTCCGAGTCATTCAATATCGAGAGCAAACCCTCTCCATCTCTTATTCAAGATTTACGAGCCGCTCCAGCCCACATGTCGCATTAAGCTTCTGCAGAAATCGGGATTTTCTCCGAACTCCGTTCTAAAATAAACTGCCGATGTGCCTGCTGTAGCGGCGCTCCGCGAAGCGCAAGCGCGATAGCGCGCAGCCTCAAGAAATAGACCGCCGCTACAGTCGATTTCGTCACGGGCTGCGAGTTTCTAATAAGGAGAAAACGAATGAAAAAGAGTTTGCACGTGCAGATCGCTGTCATCGCGGGAATTGCCCTGTGTCTGACGGGCGCAGGATCGGGCCTTAAGGCGCAGCGGGCGCCGGCGTCCGCGGTCCAGGTGGGCAGTACGGAGATTGGAGGCGTCGTCACCAGTTCGAAGGGGCCGGAAGCAGGCGTGTGGGTCATCGCGGAAACGACGGACCTGCCGACGAAGTTCGCGAGGGTCGTCGTCACCGACGATCAAGGACGATACCTCATTCCCGAGCTTCCCAAAGCTTCTTACGACGTCTGGGTGCGCGGGTACGGACTAGTCGATTCCCAGAAGGTGAAGACGGAAATCGGGCGGCAACTCAATCTCACTGCCGTGCCGGCGCCGAGCGCGGCCGCTGCGGCCGAATATTATCCAGGCGTTTACTGGTACTCGCTGCTTCAGATTCCGCCAAAAAGCGAGTTCCCAGGCAGCGGTCTGAACGGCAACGGCATTCGGGAAATCATGAAGACGCAACATTACTGGATCGACACGGTGAAGAACTCGTGCCAGTCGTGTCACGCGCTCGGTTCCAAGGGCATGCGTACGCTCGAGAAGGAATGGGGCGCAACCACCAGCTCGCTCGATGCATGGACCCACCGGGTACAAGCTGGACAAGCACGAGGGAACATGGCTCTCACGCTCGGCCAATTCGGTCCCAAAGCGTTGTCGTTATTTGCGGACTGGACAGACCGCATTGCTCGAGGAGAACTGCCCACCGAGAAACCGCAGCGGCCTCAGGGTGTCGAGCGTAATGTCGTCATCAGCATGTGGGAATGGTCCATGGCCAAGGCCTATCTCCACGATGCGATATCGACCGACAAGCGCAATCCGCGCGTCAATGCGAACGGGCCGATCTACGGATCAACGGAGGAAAGCACGGACATGGTGCCCGTCCTCGATCCGATCAAGAACGCCGCATTGCAGATAAAGCATCCGTACCGCGATCCGAAGACGCCTTCATCCCTGGATCTCACCCACGGGCATTCGCCGTACTGGGGTGACGAGCCGATCTGGGACGGCCACACCAGCATCCACAATCCGATCATGGACGAGAAGGGCCGCGTCTGGTTCACCGCCAGAATTCGTCCGGACGCCAATCCCGCCTACTGCAAAGCCGGATCGGATCATCCCTCCGCAAAGGTCGTCCCTCTGGAGACCTCCGGCCGCCAGCTTTCGATGTACGACCCCAAAACAGGCAAGTGGTCCTTGATCGATACCTGTTTCTCCACGCAGCATCTGTACTTCGCCAAGGATGCCAATAACACACTGTGGACAAGCGCGGGCGGACCGGCAAGCGGTGTAGTCGGCTGGCTGGACACGAAGCTATACGAGCAGACCGGCGACGAGGTGAAGTCGCAGGGCTGGACGCCGCTGATCATTGATACGAACGGCAACGGCAAACGCGACGCGTACGTAGAAGCGAATCAGCCTCTGGATCCGGCGAAGGATAAACGCGTGATGGCCGCCTTTTACGGTGTTCAGCCGAGCCCTATCGACGATTCGATCTGGGGCCAATCGATGGATGTGGGCTTCTCGCGCATGGACCAGCCGGGATACATTCTGCGTCTCGTGCCCGGTCCCAATCCGCCGCAAACGGCATTGACCGAAGTGTATCTTCCTCCGGACGAAGGATACGGTTCGCGCGGCATCGATCTCGATCTCAATGGCGTGGTTTGGACCACACTCTCGAGCGGACATTTCGCCAGCTTCGACCGGCGCAAATGCAAGGGCCCGCTCAATGGGCCGGCTGCAGCAACCGGCAAGCACTGTCCGGAAGGCTGGACCCTGTACAAATACCCCGGACCGCAGTTCAAGGGCGTGACCGATCCCGGAAGCGCGGAGCACGCCTACTATGTCTGGGTCGATCGCTACAACACGTTAGGACTCGGACCTAACGTGCCGCTTGCGATGACGAATGGCGGCGAAGCGGTGACCGCGCTGGTCAACGGCAAGTTCGTGGTCATACGCATTCCGTACCCGCTGGGTTTTTTCAGTAAGAATGTC
>MNKP01000018.1 GCA_001920875.1 Acidobacteria bacterium 13_1_20CM_2_55_15 | reverse complement strand
AATTTTGGCGGCATCGGAGGTCTTATCGAAGTTTGTCGCGACTGTGCTCCAGGCGTTCGAATTCTGAACGAGTCAGCAGGCACGTGCGTCGAGAATGACCGCCGGTGGATAGGTACAACCGTTGGCGGGAACCGAAGATGCCGACTATCCGTTCTGGTCTCCCGACAGCCGCTCCATTGGATTCACCGGTAAGCGAACCACTCGTGAAGAATATCGCGCCAGCAAAGCTTGGGAAAGGGGAATTCCAATGAGCGGATGAAACCCTTCGACAGAGTCCAACTGGTGAAAATCCAGTCCGGCTGAAGCCGCAGCAGGCAGGCCGGTAGCGAGTCTTGCCTTCCGGCGGGCGACCGTCGAAAGAGAAGCGTAGCCAGCGAGAAAGTGGACGGTGAGGATTCAGCTCCGAAATCTATCTCATTGCGGCTGCCGAGACTTTTATTCTCAGTCGAAGGCTGTATTGGGTTCACCGATATGCGAGGTGATCCTGAGCCGCCGGAGTCTCTGGCTGTCGCTGGCGAATTCCTGTTCATGCCGCGACCGGTGTTTCGTATAACCCACAACAATGTGACTGCCAACGATATGATTTGAGACTCGCGCCTCTGGATTCGGGCGTTTCGATCGGAGTTTGTCCCTTCAGCGCAGCATGACTTCGATACCCGTTGTAGTAGTGTCCGCCTCCGAAAAGCTGTCGGCAGACCTGGGCAGATCTCGCCCCGAGTCAACAAAACGCATTATGTGACGCCGCAACAGCCGGAAAACGCCCGCAAATGTCCGCCGGATACTCGCGGCATGGCGTTTGAAAAGCTTATTCTTCCCACCAACTACCTATGATGTCACGTCTGACGGCCACCGCTTCGTGATGATCAAAGAGAACGAACAAGTAACGTCGGCGAATGCCATGAATATCGTGTTGAACTGGTTCGAAGAAGTGAAACAGAAGGTGCCCGCCAAACGTTGATTTTTCCTTGAAATTCGAAACCTGGCTTTTCTTCGTCATCACCGAAGCCGTACTCAGCGTGACGCTGGGGCCCGCGGAACCATGGCGCAGGTAACGCCGTGCGCCGGACTGATATAATCAAAGGAGATCGGCTCGCCCAAGAGCCGGCATCAAGTAACGCTTTCGCCGAAGGGCTGGTCCCTTTCGTTTCCTGATTCTCGGCGTCAGTTCACCGGCCTGAGCCGGGTACGACCTCGAGTATGCAGTCGCACAGTGCTAAGCTTGGCTTTCCGAGCCAGGGCCGCCTGGCGATCATCAAACGTAAGGAACTTTCTGCATTCCAACAGTAAGCAGGAAGCAATGTGCAGGAGGTCGAGCGACCTCGATCCCGACCGGGATGAGAATTTCTTCGACAGTTCCTCGGCGCGACGAAAGACGTCCGGCCAATTCAATTCAGGACGTTTGAGGATTTGCATAGCGGCATCCCTTTCGATCGCCCGAATCGATCGCGAGATCTTTCGTGAATCCGCCTCCCGGCGGAACACCTTAAGGCGGAGCGCGTTCTTCACTTCAATTTCGTGGAGATGCGAAAAGGGTAATGGGTCTGTTAATCCGCGGACATACTCCGCAACGGCCGCCGTATCGGACTCAGGAGCGTAAAGCTTCACAATCGCGCTGGAATCGAGATAGACTTTCAAGACCGTTCATCCCGTTCATCGATGATGATCCGGCTAGGCGGCTTTCCAGGCGGAACAGTTCCCCAGATCGTCTGAATGCGCTTGTTAAAATCAGGCCATTTGATCTTTTGGCTCTCTACCGGCGATGGAACGAGGTTCGCAACGATCCGGCCACGCCGGCTGATTACGACTGCTTCGCCATCTTCGATCCAGCGAAGAATCTTCCGCAGATTGTGCTGGACCTCACGCACCGTCGCTTTTTTCATGTTATACATTTTGACGCACATTGATGCCATTGGTCAAAGACAGAACTACTGGCGGGCGGAGGATAGTTTCTTTATCTGTAACTTCTCCGCGAAACGCGGAGAAGTTACAGATATAACATCGAAGGCTGACCGCCGAAAGCTGACGGCTGACAGCGCGCGGCGCTGTTATGTCAACCTGCGGACGTGGAATTTAAGGCACAGTGTTCTGGGCGCGCGGTCCGGTTGGCCGAACTTCCGCGATCTGCTGTTTCGTCAGCGGCAATGCATCTTCATCGCGTTTGACCTGCTCTACCTCAACGGAAAGGATTTGCGTGTATTGCCGCTCATCGAGCGAAAGGTCATGTTGAAAAAACTACTCCGGCGGAAGCGTTCAGGAATCCTCTACCTTACGATGGAACAAGCCCGGCGCATCGCGCATTCGAGGCCACGTAGGCAGGATTTAAGGCAAGAGTTGCTTTTCGAGTACTTCTAAACGTTCCATCACAGTATGCGTGGTTCCATCCCTCCAGGGACGTTTGAAACGATACAGCAGCCGACCTTCGGCCAGAGGTTCCAGACGCTCCATGGCGATCGGTGGCCGCGCGCAATAACGAATCAAACGTTCTAACGAGGACGGTCTGCCGCATGAACCGCAACATTGCCGTGCAGGCTGAAGCCGGCGACCCTTACGCAGCGCGGGCTGGCCAGGGCATCCATGCTTTCGGGATCGATCTGATCTCCGGCACGGATTATCCGGCGCCCTGCGTTGGGACCGAAGGCGATTCGTCCCGACACGGAGGCGCCATAGAGCGCCGACAAGCACGGTTGATCGCGCGAAAGCGGATCAGATTCTAAGAATAAGCTTTTCAAACGCCATGCCGCGAGTATCCGGCGGACATTTGCGGGCGTTTTCCGGCTGTTGCGGCGTCACATAATGCGTTATGTTGACTCGAGGCGAGAGCTGCCCAGGTCTGCCGCAGCTTTTTCGGAGGCGGGCTGGCAGTAGTCCGCTGGCAGCAACGGACCGTGCCTAGTGGCACGGTCACGAAAGCCCAGAAACTTTTGTCCATCCTTCGAGATGTCTGCCATCTTGTGGGGGCCGGTTCGGCAGTTAAGGCCGTCTTTACAATGGCGTGAGACTACCCGTCTGGCAGCATGGCTCCGGTTTACAGCGATCACGGATATGGCGGCGGGACTTTCGTGTTTCGCGAAGGGCTCGACCCCGTTGTTCTACGAAAACAAATACGCCCAATTGCAGATCCTTCACCCGAAAAAGAAAGCTGCCAAACTCGGCCTTCAGCTGGTCCCTTTACAATGAAGTTTCTGGAGAGTAGTGAATTTCAGCGTTCACGGGAAAATAGGCGAGGAGCACCTTTCCCTGTGAACCGTGAGCTGGTGACCGTGAAATTCGTTGGTGCCAGTTTCCGAGTGCGCAAAAGCCGGTGCGGAGTTTGGGGCTACGCACCGGCTATCAGGCGAGATGACTCGTTCTCAACGGAGGTGACACCGCGTGGAGTTTCAGCGTGTAGAAACTCCGAATGGATCGTGCCAAAGTCATGTTCAACGCGGCTCCGAGCAGAGTCGCCCTGGCAGAGCGAATCGAGATGCGTCCTTCGTGCTCAATCTGAGCACCAGTGACGCGATCCCCATCGACAACGAGGTCCCGGAAAAAACTGGAAGGTCCGATTTATGGTCGGCACGGTCTCCACGACAAGCGATGCGCTCGTCGTTTGGGAGCTTGGAGGAAATCCTACTTTCGTTTGAACGCTTCCATTCTGAACGAAGCCATAGCTCACAAATGCTGTCGGTGTACTCGTGCCGGAGCCTGGCGTCAGAACCACATAACCGGACTGAACAGGCCCGCTCTCAACCTTGGGAATGGGCATCGGCGTTGTGCCAGAGCGGGTTGAAGTAGATGCGGTCAAGGAAAGTGCCACTACATTGCAAATCCCTCTCACCAGGAGAAGGATTGGAGACATGACGCATGTGCAAGCGCCCCGACAGGCGGAATCCCTGAGACGGTGAGACACACAATAGAAATCTATCCCCCAACTCGTCTCAATCTCCTCACGGTCATTCCACCGCGTGAGATGCCTTCCCAGCCTTTCATTTCCATGTCTACGCGATACTTAACGGCAGGCGTCTCACAGTCTCACATTTTCACCGCTGTGGCCCCCGTCAGGCCACGGCCCATGTGGCAATCGGACTATATAACGGCTGTCGTCTAACGCGTTGACCAAAACTCATCGGAATCGGTCTCCAATTCCGGCGACATCCTTGAAATTTTCGATAACGATGAAGACCATGGCGTCAGAATAGCCGAGGTGTCCGAGGTAATAAATGAAATGAATGATTTACTACCGAGGTACTCGGTCGAGGTGGTGGCGAGGTTTACCGAGGTGGCTCGCTCACCCTGGCTGCGCCTCGGCACATGCCTCGATCACAAGCTGTTGATTTGACGTGATACCTCGATCACCTCGGCGGTTTATGCCGTGCGGCGTGGCGCGCTTGGGCTGTTTGGGCCGCCTATAATATAGGTGAGGATGTGTTCAATCTCCGGTCCCCACGAGGCAGAGGTGGGAAAACGAGGCAAGTTTCGCCGCCCCCACAGGTGAGGCCCGGAAGCGGCGAATGGGGTTGTGTTCTAAGGCTTTTTCGGGATGGCGCCCGGACCGAACAAGTCGGACAAGTCATTCGCATTGACGGCATCGCCTAGAAGCGGCCCCACCTGGAAGATTTCCTGCATGGTGCGCAAATCCGAGGAATGCGAGTATGGGAGCGGGCTCGCATACGGAAGGCCATTCACGTTTCGATGAGCGCGCGAAGAGATGACGATCTCACCGATTGTGTGATTGAAATCGTCCGCATTGTCGCCCGCTACGCCATCTGATTCGGATTCGTCCCACCAAATGATGATCATTCCGTGGTTCTTGTAGGCCTTCGATGCCATGATCATGGGAACGATCTGGCTCAGGAAGTCGTCACCCTGTCTGATTTCGGCGGCATCGCCGGTCAATCCCTTGTAACCGCCGGTGAGCGCTGTGTGCATATCGTTGTATTGGTTCGGCGTAATCCAATTGTAATCGGCCACTGTGTCATTCAGTAGATCGATCGACAACTGCTGCAATGGCGCGTAGTGGCTAGCCAGTCGATTGTTCGGCGTCGCGTCATTACCACCATTCGTGTCGGTAAAGAACACCATCGGATTGTGCTTCGCCGCATAGTTGTATTGATTGGAACCGTTGTAGGCATTGAAGTACCCCCTGGCAAAGGTTCCCGAGAAGCTGGTCAATGGAACAGTCCACTGATCCTGTGGCAAAGGGACGTTGGTAAGCTGTCCGCTGCTATTGAGCGCAAGGTCGATGTCTTCCTGATACGACTTCCATGTTTTTCCAGCTTGTTTCAGAAAATTGCTCAAGTGCAGCGGTGTAGTCTGGTTCGTCCCGCCGCTGGAAGCGTAAGGATCTGTGTCGGTCAGCACACCAAAATTCGTGCCGGCTTCCGCCCAGATATAGTTGGGCTCGGAAGGATGGATGTGCGGATTATCTCCGCGAGTAGTAGCCAAAACATTGTGATAAGCGGTCGCATAGGAGACTTGGCTACTGATGTGGACCACCTTGCCATTAACAACAGCAAATGCCGTTCCGTTTACGAGGCTGTTGATGAACGGCGCGTTGGGATTTTGGTAAATCTGCTGGATCTCGCCGGTGAACTGGTTGTTCGGCTGAGTCCAGTTGTGATTCTCCATCGCGATGACGAAAACGGTCTTGATTTCTTCAGCGCTGGCGCTCACGGTTCCTAATGCAGTCGTGAGGACAAGCGCAAACAAGGTGCGGAGACATCGGATGTTCGACACTTCTTCAACCACAATGCGAGCATCATAAGGGCTGCTTTCGAGCCGCCGCATCGGACTGTGCGATCTTTTTGGGAGGGAGAGATGTCGCATTTTGCGGTGCAGAAACTAGCCTTCATATCCAAGGCGTCGGCACCTGATCTCGGCTCTCCGCCGTGGCATTATCGCGCCATCGATATTAAGTTCACGACGCTCGGATTGCTCGCCGACGGCAGGCTTGGGCAACGACGGGTCGAAGCCCGCCTATAAAGCCCCACTCTACATCTATAACCAGGCGCTCGCGCGATTACAGGGCTATCAGCCGCCGGTTTCGTCTGCCGCTTCGTCGCTGCCAACGGCAGTTTCCGAAGACGATCCCAACCTGACAAGCCCCGGCTCGGCGCTTGGAACGGTAGCCTATATGTCACCTGAGCAGGCTCGCGGCGAGACGCTGGACGCCCGAACGGATTTGTTTTCGTTCGGCGCGGTGCTCTATGAGATGGCTACAGGCCGACCGGCCTTCGCTGGCAACACAACTGCGGTAATCTTCCAAGCCATCCTCGATAAAACTCCCCCTGCAATCTCACGGCTGAATCCCGATGTGCCCGCGGACCTGGACCGGATCATCGTCAAGACTCTGGAGAAGGATCGCGATATTCGATGTCAATCTTGTCAGGGATGGGGTTTTTGCGCACCACAGGTATTATTATTCTTGGAGCGTGTATCCGACTTCGACTGCTACTTACACTCTCATAGGAAGACAATGTTCATCCAAGTAGCTCTAGCACTGCTAGTGCTTATCGGTGGGTATCAGCTGTTTGGACGGTTTTTGCTTCGCTATCAACTTTCCGAAAACCACCTGCGCGTCACTCTGTTTGGTTTTTGGCCGCTATTGAGGATCCCGTATTCCGAAATCGAAGATGTGTCCTATTTACAAAGCGGAGATGGTTGGTCAGTTGCCGGAGGTTCATTCGCGCGCACTACAATCTTCCGTCTGCAAAGCCGCCTTTGGTCCGATGCTGTAATCATTTACAGGCGAAGGGGTCTCTTGAGAAGTATCCTTATTAGTCCAGCCAATGGGTCCGATTTCGCATCGACTTTGCGAATTCGATGCAAGCTCCCGTTGTCGAACCCTGATTAGGGTGTTGAGAACAATCACTCTAATTATACTCAGTGGTGGCTTTCGCCGGAATACGCAACCATGCGCCCAGCAGCGGAATTTTAACGACACCCTCGGAGACTGCCTACCGTTAAGGGACGGTTGAAGAGCCCTGCTCAACATCGAGAGCTCGCAGTATGACGGCGTCGGGAACATGGTGCAATTCACAGACCGCCGCAACAAAGTTACCACGCTCACCTACGATGCCCTGGACCGGCTTTCGTTTATCGGTTACGGAACCCGATCCGGGCCGACGTACGAAAGCACGGTGTCGAACACTTATGATGCTGGTAACCGCCTGACGCAAGCCCTGGACTCGGTCACTGGAACGATCACCGTGAACTATGACGGCTTGGATCGTGTGACTTCCGAAAGCGGTCCCCGAGGAGCAGTGAGCTACGTCTACGACAACGCCGGCCGGCGCAGCACGATGACTGTAGCTGGTCAGCCCTCAGTGAGCTATACCTACGACGATGCCGGCCGGCCGCTTCAGATCGTGCAGGGGAGTTTAACGCATCACTCGCTCGGCAAGTTGCCCGAGCCCGAACTCACCCACAACTTTTACTGACAAGGCTATTTTCGATCTGTCAGCACATCCGGACGAACAGATAGCTTCGAACTTCGAGCCTCTTCTGAAATTAATTGCGCAATAGGTGTCATTGGCGAATTGCTGTTCATGCAGTCATTGGTGTTTGGTATAAAGGATTCGCGTATGTTGCTGGTATTGCTGGCCTTAAAGAGCTCCGGCGTACCCTCGGAATCGGTTCCGCGCCAGCACGTCCTGCGTGCACGCATGCACGCCGCTTTTGCATGCGTGCATCGGCCTCGTGCTGGCTTGTTTATCGGCGAACATGCGTGCATCGGCCTCGTGCTGACTTGTTCGTCGGCAAGCACGCGTGCACCGGGCTCGTGCTGGCTTGTTCGTCGGCAAGCACGCGTGCACCGTCGCGTGCCAGTTTTCAGGAAGTTCTAGCCATTAAGTGCGCCAAGTCCGGTTTCCGCAGGTGGCTGCCTCGAGAAGTGCGTCACGCCAGCGAGATCGGGCATCCCAGTGTTTGCAGAATATTCGAGATTCATACCGTTCCCACTGAGCGTGGAGAGATCGATTTTCTTACGATGGAGTTCTTGGATGAGACGCTGGCGGACCTTCTTCAGCCGGCCCAATACCGCAGAACGAGGCGAACGCCATTGCGGAGCAGCTCTGCGGAGGTCTGGCGGAAGCGCATTGCACAGGCGTCGGAGACCTGAAGAGCAACAATGTCATTGATGCAGCCACTCGAAGGAATTACCGGTCTTGCGCAGGAACAGGCTATCGTCCCGCCCTTGACTAGGCGTCACGTCGCCGATTTTGGCTCGAAAAATTCCAAAACGTTAGGCTCTTTGGCGGGTAGACTTTCTCGGATGAAGCGCATGTGGCGACTTTCTTCGTCCGGGTTTCTCGTCTGTTTGTTGAACTGCTGCGTCATGTGGGGTCAGGCGACAGCTCAGATAACTGGCATTGTGAGGGATCAGGGCGGCACGGTACTGCCGGGCGTAACAGTCAGCGTGACTCAGACCGATACCGGGATCACGCAGAGAGTGACCACCGACAGGACTGGCCTCTTCGTGTTGCCGAACCTTGCCCCTGGTCCTTACCGGTTAGAGGCCGTTTTGACAGGATTCCGTACGTATGTGCGGACAGGCATTCCCCTGGGAATCAGTAGCAGTCCTGTGATCAATATCGAAATGGTGCCTGGCCAGGGGGCAGCCCAAGTGCAGGTGCAAGGTAACGCGCCGCTGGTGGAGACGCGAAGTTCAAGTATCGGCCAGGTTTTTGAAAACGAGTTGCTCGTTGGGTTGCCGCTCAACGTACGCAGCGTGACTCAGCTGTTCACATTAGCCGGAGCAGCAGTCCAGACAGCCACGCTCAATATCGCCGGCGGTCTGGGCTTCGGCACAGCCTATAGGCTTGATGGAACTGACAACCGAGACCCATTTACTAACCAGAGCTTGCCGCTGCCGTTCCCGGATGCGGTTCAGGAGATCAGGGTGGAGACCAGCGGTCCATCCGCCTTTGAAGGCGAGGCGACTTCAATTGGAGCTGTAACAAAGTCGGGCACGAATCGGTTTCATGGCGGCGTCTTTGAATTTCTAACCAACGGCGATTTCAATGCGAGAGACTATTTCGCACAAACCGGAAGTTCGGAGAAGGGCAATCAGTTCGGCGGAATGCTGGGTGGACCCATCAGGCAGAACAAGCTCTTCTTCTTCGGAGGGTATCAGGGCCTCACCGTCCGCCAGGATCCGACTCAGTCGCTAGCTTTTATCCCCACGACGCCGATGCTGGCCGGCGATTTTTCGACCTTCGCATCGGCAGCCTGTAATGCAGGTCGGCAGATTTCCTTGAGACCGCCGTTCGTCGGTAATCGGGTCAATCGCACATCACTCAGTGCAGCGGCCGTCGCTATTGCGAGCAGACTTCCACCGTCATCAGATGAGTGTGGGCAAACCAGGTATGGTATCCGGAGTACAGCTAATAATGGACAGTGGCTAGGCCGTGCAGATTACCAGTGGAGCGACAGGCATTCCCTCTTCGGACGATACATTGGGACGCATCTAGATGTGCCTAGTCCTTTCGATGCCGGCAATCTTTTGACGACGACAACTTTGGGCTTCGACAACTTCGCGCAATCTTACGGTTTTGGTGACACCTATCATTTCGGCGCCAATATGGTTAATGCCTTTCGTTTGAGCGTGAATCGGAACACTACTGACCAAAAGGCTCCAGAATTCTTCTCTCCTGCAGACGTGGGAATCCAGGCTTATAGCTACGTCCCCAAAAACATCGCCTTAACTGTAGGCCCAGGATTCTCTATAGGGGGTGGCGGCGCGACGCTTAGAACAACGAATTATCAGATGGCAGAGGATTTGGGAATGATCCGCGGTCTGCATCAGTTTGTTTTCGGGGCGAATCTGGCACAGGGGAGATCCAATTTCAATTCGTACGCGAGTTCTACCGGGGTTTACTTTTTCAACGGTCTATTCACTGGCCTGGCAATGGCGGATTTTCTGTTAGGAAATGTGAGCACCTTTATCCAGTCGGCACCGAATGCGCATTACATAAGGCAGTCCTGGGTTGCTCTATATGGACAAGACATTTGGAAAGTGAAGCCACGGCTGACGTTAAACTATGGTCTGCGCTGGGAACCATTTCTTCCTCAAGTGGGTACCAACGGCAAAGTCTACAATTTCGATCACAACCGATTTCTCGAAGGCACCAGGAGCACCGTATTCAAGAACGCGCCGGCGGGTCTATACTTCCCCGGCGATCCAGGTTTCCCAAACAAGTCGGGCATTCACAAACAGTGGTTGAAGTTCGCGCCGCGTCTGGGAGTGGCTTGGGACGTAACAGGAGACGGGCGAACGTCGCTGCGAGCCTTCTATGGACTGGCCTATGATTACGTTCCTTTACGATGGCGCATCAATGCCGGCCGGATCGCGCCTTGGAGTCCGCAGATTACTTTAGTTGGCGCTACTTTGGACAAGCCATGGGGATCATTTCCCGGCGGAAATCCATTTCCCATCAAAGTTGATCAGAATGCAGCATTCTTGCCGTTTACATCTTATGAGACGACTCCTTACAACATCCACACCCCCTATGTTTCGTCATGGAACCTGAGCTTTCAAAGACAGATCGGAATGGATTACCTCGTTTCCGCAACGTATTTGGGAAGTCAGACCACCCATATGTGGGTTGACAAGCCTCTCAATCCTGCTATGTATATCGCGGGGGGACAGTGTACGCTAAATGGGGTTCCATATAATCCCTGCTCTGCCATCGGGAATACGAACGCGCGCCGCAGACTGTCTCTGGAGAGACCGCAGCAGGGCCAGTCCTTTGCAGTAATCGATGAATTTGATGACGGCGGTACGCAGAGTTACAACGGCCTATTAGTTTCGGTTCATCGCCGCGCTAGCCGAAGAATTTCGCTGATCGGCAATTACACGTTGTCTTATTGCACGAGCGACTACGGTGACACTAACGGATTCGGCCCGGGCGCAGGGCTGAGCTATCTGGACCCGAACAATCGCCGCTTTGATCGGGGCAACTGCGATGCAGGCCGCCGGCACATCTTTAACCTAACAGCAATCGCGGAAACGCCGGAGTTCGCCGACCGTACTCTGCGCCTCGCGGCGTCGGGTTGGAGGATCTCTGGCATTTACCGGAAGTCTTCAGGAGCATTCCTGACCGTTACCACCCCTTTTGATCAAGCATTGACCGGTATCGCTAATCAGCGCCCGAATCAGGTGCTTGAAAACCCCTATTCTGACACCTCCGGCCGTCCTCTAACGATATACCTCAACCCGTTGGCGTTTTCTTTTCCACCAATTGGTACACTCGGAAATATGCGCCGCGCGAGCATTCAAGGTCCGGGAACATGGGAGTTCGATGCAGCATTGTCGAAAATATTTCGGATTCGTGGCGCGCAAACCGCAGAGTTTCGCGCTGAGGCGTACAACGTCACGAATAGTTTCCGGCCGGGAAATCCCAGCACGATTTTCGGAACGCCCACCTTTGGGCAGATCAGGACTTCTCTCGATCCCAGAATCATGCAGTTCGCGTTGAAGTACGCATTCTGAGTGTGCCATGAGCAAAAGAGTCGGCGACAGACGACTCTTTTGCGTAACTGAGTAATCGATGAGGGAAGGCCCCTCGGAATCGTCTTGCAGGAGAGGATTCCAAACTGCCTTCCGCTGCTGCAGCCAAAAGCTGTGGTAGTGAGCAGAGAAGGAAAAGGCCCTGCAGTGATTGGGTCAAGTGACATCCGAGAAGAAGAACGAAAGTGAATCACCGTTTTTCATGTCGAAAAGTACTCAGACGATATCAAAACCGCGGTTTGTTAGAAGACTGCGGGACAAGTTCCGACGGAACCTGTTTACGGGCGGAACGGTATCCGGCATATAGGTGGCTTGATCTCGGGTGAGGCGGTTATTCGGAACATGGGAACCTTCGGTGTCGATGCAAACGGAGAAGTCACAAGTGGCATGAACCACGAGGGCGAGAGTACGAAGGCGGCACCAAGGGACGGAACACCCCGTAGTAGTGAAGAAGTCGGTGAAAGCCGACGGAGCAAAGGGGGTGTGTGTAGTGAAGCGACGTCAGTTCGGCCAACCAGCAATGGGAGGAGCCGGAAGGATGAAGCAAAACCATTCTGTATTTCACGCTGGGAAGTCTGGGAAGCCTATTTAAAGGTGAAGAGCAATCAGGGAGCAGCAGGACTTGATGCACAGACGATCGAGGAGTTTGAAAGGGACTTAAAGAAGAACCTTTACAGAATCTGGAATCGGATGTCATCGGGCAGCTACTTTCCGCCGCCAGTGCTGACGGTGAAGATTCCGAAGGCCAATGGCGGAGAGAGAACGCTGGGGATACCGACGGTCTCGGATCGAGTGGCACAGATGGTCGTGAAGAATCGATTAGAAGCAGTGGTGGACCCACTCTTCCTGCCGGCCTCTTATGGCTATCGCCCAAAGAAGTCGGCGTTGGATGCGGTGGGACAGGCCCGGCAGATGTGCTGGGATTACGACTGGGTCTGCGACCTGGACATCAAAGGCTTCTTCGACAATCTCGATCACGATCTGATGATGCGCGCGGTAAAGAAGCACGCCAAAGACAGGTGGATCGAACTCTATATCGAGCGTTGGTTGAAAGCACCGGCGCAGGATGAAGAGGGACATCTGCGGAAGCGTGAACGTGGCACGCCGCAAGGCGGTGTCATCAGCCCACTGCTGGCCAATCTGTTTCTGCACTACGCGTTCGATTTGTGGATGCGACGGAGTTGGTTTCATCTGCCGTTCGAGCGGTATGCGGACGACATCATCGTCCATTGCAGAACAGAGCGGGAAGCGAACTTGGTGCGTGCCAAGATAGCGGCACGGTTGAAGCAGTGTCGACTGGAATTGCATCCAGAGAAGACGAAAGTGGTCTACTGCAAGGATGCCAATCGGCGAGAGACTCACTCTCACGAGAAGTTTGACTTTCTGGGGTTCACGTTTCGTCCTCGGAAAGCATTCGGTCGGAGAGGGAAGATCTTTTGTAGTTTCAGTCCGGCGATCTCGAAGAATGCGGCCCAGAAAGTTCGTGATGAGATTCGAGGATGGAAATTGCATCGATGCACAGCGCAGTCCATCCAAGATCTCGCGCGGATGATCAATCCGAAACTTCGAGGATGGTTCAACTACTACGGGCGTTTCATGCCTTCGGCGTTCCGGCCCATCGAGCGGCATGTCGGCCAATCGTTGGTCCGCTGGGCTTGTCGCAAATACAAGAAGCTCCGCCATCACCGCACGCGGGCCTGGGAATGGCTCCTTCGCGTTATTCAGCGACAGCCGACTCTACTCGCATTGTGGGAGCACCAGCGCGGTGAGGTTTTCACCATAGGAGCCGTATGAGTGGAGACGCTCACGTACGGTTCTGGGAGAGCCTCGGGGTGCGATTCCCCGGGGCTACTTAACTCATCGATTCGATCTTTTCGGACATCAGCTGGTTATCCACGCTGAACACTCCCGACACCTGGCGCGCCGCCATTTCGGCAAGTTGCCGGTCCATCTGGTTCGCAACGACCCCCTTAAGTGTAACGTGGCCGTTCTTGACGATAATGTGGATCGGCGGAACGGCGCGAACCGAGTATTGGAACAGCGGGCTGTTGTAATTGAAGATCGCTCGATAGGTTGCAAGCCGGAGCTCATCGTCCATGGTCGAAAGCGGCAGGACTTCGATTTTGTTCTCGACTTTCGCGACACTTTCGAGGCTGCGAACCCGGGCTTCGGCATCCGACTTGAGAGTTGGCCGGGTCACTTGCCCGCCGAGAACCACCGTGTCATCCGGAAGCACTTCGGCTTCAAGCCAATCAAAAACGTTGTAGTACGGCAGGGTAACGAGCTGATGGCGCACTTCGTCAGCGATCAGGGCCGTCGTATGGCCACGATGCAGCCCGGGGCCCTGCAACTGTTTCTGGCTTGCCATACCGGTTACCGGCATTGCCAGACAAGCCGCGATGAGAAGTAACACGAAGCTGAGTTTTTTCATTCTGGTGAACATAGCAATACCTCCTGTGCAGAATACCTAAAGATCTTTAAGGGATTTCGATCGGGGGAACAGGAACTTTAACTTATCAGTTCTTGCCCGATCCACTTTCTTCTGACGAGCGAAGAAAAAAAATGTGAGCGGCCACGATTAGGTCTACCGTCCAAGTTGTACGCTGACGCTGATCCGGCCGTAGCGGCCATAGTTGTCGAATGCTGTGATGTCGTATCGGCCGGCTTCCGTAAAATCCACGATCTGCGGCACGACTGCGCTCTGGCGCCCGATAAATCGGCCATTGAGCATCCAGTTGACTTCGGCGTCAGTGCCGCGAACTTCGAGCCGGGCTTTGGGAGTTTCTTTGCCGGGCGGACGGCGTAGGACGGCGCCATCGTTCAAACCGGTGATGGTGATGGAGCCGCCCGGGTCGGGCGCCAACATACAACCTGCGGACCACTTAGGCGGCAGCGATTTCAGCCGCAACCCGGAATCGAGCCACGGTTCCAACACAGCGGGCCATCGTGCTGCTTCGAAGGCTTCTACGGGATGGCGCGCGCATTCCGGCAAAGCACGCTGGCGTGTGATCCGGTCCACGTAATAGGTGAACACCGGCAGTCCGTTTCTGAAACGATCCGGAAATGTCGGCGGCGCTGCGCCGTCGAGCAGCCAGGCTGTGCGTTGGACGGGACACAATCGCGCGTTGACGCCGTCAGCGCGCGTGCCGAGAGGCCAGCAAATGACTTCTTCGGTCACACTGGCCGGCCTGGGATTTGACGCGGTGTTCAGGCCATCGGGCAATGCGGTGAAGATATCCGATAACAAAGGTGCCGCTACATTCGCGCCGAAGAACCCGGGATTCGGCGTACCATCCGGACGGCCAACCCATACGCCGATCGTATACCGGTTGCTTACACCGACAGCCCACGCATCCCGAAAGCCGAAACTCGTGCCCGTCTTCCATGCAAAGCCGCGATATGGACCACGCCCTTCGGTTATCCGGCCCACCGGCCCGCCGGTTTCGAGGATGTCACGAACGATGAAAGCCGCGCCTTCGCTCATCATGCGGCGCTCCTCGAGCGGCGCATCCGAAAGAAGACGGGGTGTTCCCGCCAAGCCCTTCCGCGCGAGTGCCGAGTAGGCGCCCACTAAATGTTCCAGTGTTGTACTGGCACCGCCGAGAATCACGCTCAGATTCGGCTCAGCGCCTTTCGGAAATTCCAGCTTCAGTCCCCCCCTTCGAAGCATTGCCACGAACCGGGCAGAGCCCAACTGTTCCAAAACCTCCACTGCGGGTACGTTCAGGGAGTTCAGAAGCGCCTCCGATACGCTAACCGGCCCGTGGAACGATTGTTGGAAATTTCCGGGCTCGTAACCGGAAAAAGACTGCGGCACATCCGCCAGCAGCGATTCGGAGTGAATCAAACCTTCGTCCATCGCCAACGCATACAGAAAAGGTTTCAGCGCGGAGCCGGGCGAACGCGCGGCTCGTGCCATGTCCACATCGCTGAAGCGGTTCTTGTCGCTGAAGTCGGCGGAGCCGGCATAGGCGAGGACGTCGAGGGTTTCGTTATCCATCACCATTGCAGCGATCGAAACTCGCGGGGGCAGGCCGCGAGCGCGATCCAAAAGCAGTGCTTCGACAGTGGACTGTGCCGCCACGTCGATTGTGGTGTGCACTCGCGTCCGGCCTGCCGCGCTCCGCTTCAGGCGCTCGGCAAGCAAAGGCGCCAGCATTGGAGCGCGCACAGTTTGGGCGTAAACAGGTTCCGTCAGCGCATCGCTGATGGCCGCATCCGGCCATTGTCCTTTCATGCGCCGCAGCACCTTATCGCGCGCCAACTGCGCGCGCTCGGCATAACGATCCGGACGGAGGCGCGAAGGAAGCTGCGGCAGGACCGTCAGCAGCGCCGCCTCCGCATGCGTCAATCGATTGGAAGACTTGCCCAGATACGCGCGGCTTGCGGCTTCCACGCCTTCCAAAACGCCGCCCATCGGTGCATAGTTGATGTAGATCGTGAGGATTTCATTCTTGGAGTAATGTCGCTCGAGTTGCAAGGCTCGCGCCATCTGGACGAGTTTGCCTGCCAACGTCCGGCGCGTGGGATGAATGATGCGCGCAACCTGCATCGTGATCGTCGATCCACCCGATACAATGCGGCCGTACCGCACCCACTGGAATCCCGCACGAATCAAGGCGACGGGATTCACTCCCGGATGCCAGCGGAACATCCGGTCTTCGTAGCGGACAAGCGCGTCCAAGTAGAGGGGCGATACCTCATTCAACAAAACCGGATGCCGCCAGACGTTATCATCGCCCGGAAAGGCGCGCAAAGGCGTGCCGTCACGCGCCACGACCACCGTAGCGTATGGCGAGTCTCGTCCCGGCGCCGGAAGAGAGAAACACCGGTCCAACACTTCGAGCGTCAGAAACAGAATCAGTAGCCCCGCGCCAACTTTTTTCAATTTACGGCCTCTGCGCATCGACAATTGTTAACGTCTCTCCGCCACCGCTCAGGCCGTAGATGTTCGGGCGATACATGTCCTCGGCGTATATGGGCGGCACAACGAATTCGCCTGGAGTCACCACACGTGCAC
>MNKP01000136.1 GCA_001920875.1 Acidobacteria bacterium 13_1_20CM_2_55_15 | reverse complement strand
CTACTCGCTCATTCAAACAGTTCAGTGGCGGCCCGCATGAAAAAAAGTATGGCCCGCGGGATAGATTTAGAGAGTTCAGCAGCTTACGGATTTCTTGTCTTGGCTCACATTGGCTGAAATTAGACCGCCTTTGATCCTCGCGGCATAACGATGGGCATGATTCCAGGATTTCCCAGCGCTTCGCACAACGCCGGACGACCGTGGTGGATTGTGGCTGCGGTGTGTCGAAGTGCGGGCTGTGCTTGACGCACCAAAAGTGAGCAGTCCCCCCGAAGTGACCTTCCCGTAAGTTAAGTTCCTCTGCTTCCATGCCTGGGAGGGGAATCGAACCCCTACGCCCCTTGCGGGGCTCCGGATTTTAAGTCCGGTGCGTCTGCCAGTTCCGCCACCCAGGCCGGCAAGTTCGCCGCGCTAAATTGTATCCAATTGAATATAATTTTTTCGCTTCCATGATGGACGTCATTTCGAGGAGGGTCCGATGAAATCGAACAGACTTCTTCGACGCGGCCCCGCCTTGGCCCTGGTAGTGGCTGGGACACTCGCTGCGTCGATCTTACGTGTGCAGGCACAAGTGAAGGGAACCGTTGAAAATTTCACGGCAACGGCTGTAAATGTCACCGGCGCGCCCGATCCCGTAAAGATTGATTTGCTGCGCTGGTCTACGGATGCCGAACGCGAGCAGGTCTTCAACGCATTAAGTGAGAAAGGCGAAAAGGAATTCCTGAACGTTCTCTCGAAGCAGCCAACGTTAGGCTACGTCTGGACATCGGAGAGTGCCGGTTATTCCGTAAGGTATGCCTATCAAACGGTGGCTCCCGACGGTGGGGAGCGTGTCGTCGTGGCTACAGACAAACCACTGGGCTCCTGGAATCCCCAAATTTGGAAAGGCACGGCAACGGCAACCGCCAATGCTTATGAATTCACAGTGATTGAGTTGCGATTGAACCGAAGAAGGGGAACGGGTGAGGGCAAGTCGTCAGTCTTCGCCAAGGTGACGGCCGACAAGACCGCAAAAACCATAATCCTCGAGAATTATACTGGCGCTACAGTCGTGCTCAAAGATGTGAAAGCCCTGCAAAAGGCTGGCGCGGCAGCGGCTCAGACCGGTAAACCGCAGGGCCGTTAGACGTCCAAGCCGCTTCTCGCCCTCCGTCAAGTCACTGTTGCGGCCGGCGCATCACTTAAGACATGATGGGGGCAGCTTGATCAAGAAGGCTGTTGTTGCTTTTATCTGCGTTGTCTTTTTGCCGATTTGCTCGCCGGCGCAATCGATACTGAACTTTCCCCACGTTCTCGGACCTCTCGAGTTTGACACCACTGGATTTGCCGTAGTCAACCCTGGCGCGACCGAAGCCATTGCCACGTTCACTCTCTTCGGACCGGACGGCGTTGCTTTGAAAAGTTCAGATCAAAGGATTAGAGCGCGCGGCCAGATCGCCAAGCTTGCCAGCGAATTGTTTCCCGCCACACTGGTCGCCGCATGGGTTCAAGTGAGCAGCGCAACAGCAGGGCTGCAGGGGTTCTGGTTCGGGGGCGATTTCGCCAATATCGGCGACGGCTCGGAACCTGCTGCTTCTGCGCCGGAGCTCGTTGTGCCGATGATCACCCCGATTTCAGAGATTCATGTGGCCAATACGGGTAGTTTGGACGTGACTGTCATCATGGATTTGCTCAACGGCGACGGCTTAAACATCGACGAACGATTCCCGCAGCGAATCCGGTCAAACGGATTCTTCAAAGCGAATGTTGCAGACATTTTCCGCAAGGCGGATCTGAACCAGGCCACGCACATGCGTTTAAGGTGTGCGTGCGCAACCAATACGATTGCGGCCGTTGTCGTTGCGCGCGACTTTATCGCAAGTCCTTCAATGGCCGTTTTGAATGCGCTGCCCGCATCAACATCAACCCCAACGATCGTATTTCCCCATCTCGTGGACGGCGTCCGAGGGACTACAAATTGGAAGAGCGTACTCAGTCTCACGAACTTGAGCGTGAGTACGCCGAATGATGTAAGCATCGTCTTCACTGCCGAGAATGGAACAACTCGGACTGCGCAACGCACGGTTCAACCCAACGGAAGCATTCGTGAAACGGCGCGCGACATGTTTGGTTTCACGACCGGTTTTCAAAATGGCTGGATTCGCGTCTCGTCCGCGTCATCGCTTTCAATTACTGGTTTTCTCGCATACGCGGAAACGGTGGCCTCGGGCGTCGCTGTCGTATCGCCGCAGGTCGATGCGCTGACCAACCTGCTGTTTCCGCAGATCGTGGATCTGGCTCCCTGGTGGACGGGTCTGGCGCTGCTAAATGCAAACTCGCGAGGAACGGCTAATGTGAAGCTCTACGCATTGAATCCGGACGGCTCTCTGATCGGCGAAACGGACTTTTCGCTTCCGTTTGGTACGAAGGTCGCCAAGCTCCTCAGCGAATGGATCCCGGCCACACAAAACCGGTCTTCCGATGGGGGTTTTGTCTTTGTCCTCTCGGATATCCCGCTGTTTGGAGCCGAACTCTTCTTCACGCGAAACATGCAAATTCTCGGTAATATCCCAACTGCCAAGATTCCACCCGGCACCTACGTTCCGCCCTCGTCACAATAGTCCGCCGCTACAGCCGCCGGTTGCTTCGGCAGCCGTTCGTTCAAGGAGAGTGCTATACTGCGCGCAGCTTCATGGGATCAGGTGAACAAATAGGTCAAGGAATGGACCGGCTTGTTCTCGCGCCCGCGGCCCGTCGCGATGCCGTTCTGGAGCTTTTGCGCTCTGCTCGGCAGACGATCACACTCTCGATGTTCCGGTGTGATGACTTCACTATTCTCGATGAAGTCGCAGCTGCCGTCCAACGGGGAGTCCAGGTCCGAATCCTGATTACACAAAGGGCCCGCGGTTGGAAGAAAAAACTGCAAGAACTGACTCTCTTGCTCAGGAGTCTTGGCGCCGACGTCCAGCCTTACCAAAGCAGCGTGATGAAATATCACGCGAAATACATCGTCGCCGATGACGGACCGGCACTTGTTACTTCATTGAATTTCACACGCAAATGCTTCGAGAGCACGCGCGATTTTCTTGTATTCAGCGAAGATCCTGACGTTGTCAACGGATTAAAGATGCTCTTCGAGCATGACTGCCATACTCCAACGGCACCGCTCAGCGGTATAACAAACCGGCTGATTGTAGCGCCGGATCAGGCGCGCCAGCGCCTGACGGAGCGGCTTCGATACGCGCAAACCAGTATCGGAATTCTTGATCATCGAGTGACGGATCCGGAGATCCTCGCGCTGCTTCGCGAGAAGCAAAGCAACGGTGTTCCGGTGAAAGTGATCGGAGACGTTCGTATCGACGGCCTGGTCGCGCATGGCCGGATGATTTTAATCGACGGCGTCACGGCCATCATCGGCAGCATCCACCTCTCGCCTCCAAGTCTTGACGCCCGCCGTGAGGTCGCACTGGTCATTGACCAAGCGCCCCTGGTGGCCCGGTTGTATGATTACTTCCAGACAATGGCCGGTAATGAAGCCAACATTATGAACCTCTGGCCTAGCGGGCTGCCCGAGGAGGATGAGGAAGACGAAGAGGACGAATGAATCGCCGGAATTTCATCACAGCACTAGGCGCCGTCGCGACTGGAAAGCTGCGCCGGTTGCGGGATGAAGATGGCGATTTTGGTTTGCCAGACCCTGGACTGGGCACGGCCACGCCAACCATCACCACCACACGATATCCCTATATCCAAAACGTCCGAAACGACAGAATCTCGGTGCTATGGGCGACTCTTGAATCCGGTGCTGGAGTCGTTGAGTGCAGCTCGGACGGCATCAACTTCAATCGCGTAGCGGCGCAGAGCCGCATTTTCACAGCGGCCGACACAGGCATGGCTAAGGACTTCGTTCAGTATCAGGCCAATATTACCGGACTGCAGCCGGCGACCGACTACGTCTATCGGGTTTCTGTGAATGGATTGGAAGTAACGCCTGGGGGCGCCACGCATTTTCGTACTGCCGGTCCGGGACCGTTCAACTTCATCGTTCTCGGTGATAGCGGCTATGCCTCGGCGGAGCAGTACGCAATTGCGCAAAGAATCCTCGCCGAAAGCCCTTCACTGGTGATCCATACCGGCGACGTTGTCTATAACCCTGGAGGTGCTCCTGGAACTACTATCGGTTTGTACCAAAGGAACTACTTCAACTATTACTACCAGACCATGAGTTCGGTGCCGTTCTTTCCATCGCTCGGCAACCACGATTATGGACCCACCGCAGCCCCTTATTTAGCCATTCACGCGCTGCCGACTGAGAACGTACCTTTTGCAGATCGTCACAAGTACTATTCGTTCGACTGGGGAAATGTCCATTTTGTGTCACTCGACGGACACGAATCGCTCGAACGCGATTATCCCGATCCGCAAATCGGCCGGCCCGCTGGGCCAATGCTGCGATGGTTAGAGAACGATCTTCGGTCGACTCGACAATTTTGGCGCGTAGTTTATTTTCACTATCCGCCGTTTGCGGCGGGGCCAAATATGAATGATTATCATTCTGCATTGGTCCGACTGTATGTGGTACCGATACTCGAGGCTTACGGGATACAAGTCGTCCTGACAGGACACGAACACAGCTACCAGCGAAGCCGGCCGACGCGGAAATCCGCCTTTCTAACGTCCGATATCGGGACCAATTACATCTCTTCCGGCGGGGGCGGCGCGTTTCTCTATCCCGTTTACGACTTTCCGGTCGTCGCGTTCGGCAAATCCGATTATCACTATTTGCGCGCGGAGGTCCGCGGTACCCAGATTATCTTTCATGCTATCCGCCACGATGGCGTCGAAATCGACAGTTACCCCGTGGCTCCTCGTCCAGTGTTTTCAGATGATCCAGCCGTTCAACCCGTCGTCATGACCCCCGGGCCGATCGCGGGTGCTACGGTGCGAATCCTCGGCCGCGCGCTTGCGGGCGAGGAGGCATTCGCATGCACTCCGGTGCCGCCGACCGATATGGTAGGCACCAGCGTGACGGTAAACGGCAATCCGATCCAACTGTTGTATGTTTCCGCTTCTCAGATCTACGCCCAACTTCCCTTCAATGTCGACGGCAACGTCACGGTCCGTGTGACAACGGCAAACGGATCATCGGAGATGTCATTCTAGGACACTAGAGCGAGCGGCAGCGCCCGCGTCTCTCGAGATCGTCGAAATAGGAAGCAAATTTCGGCCGGAGGTCCTGCCCGATTTTGCTGGAACAGAATTCGATAAAGCCGGTAGTCGGCGATGCGAGTTTAGTGGAAGGGCGTGTGGTCAGGCGATAGCTTTCCTGCGCTTTCGGCGCAAATCGAAACACTTCATTCAGCCACTTGCGCGGCAATCCTGCGATCGCCCCTAGCGCGAAACCTGTCTCCAAATACGGAACAGCGACCACACACTTGCCTTCTTGGAGCGCGGGAAGGATTTCCCATCGCAGGCGAAAAGAGACATCAGCGGCGTACAAAAAAACAAGGGTTCGTGGAGACGGGCGTTCGTCAATTTCGAGACCGTGCATCTCGAAGAAGATGCTGGACGCATCCCAATTCGAGATTCCGGTTTCGCCGGCGCATGATTTGAGAAGCCTCTTTGCTCCATGAATCGAGTCGCGGCCGTCGATCACATCGAGACTGAGAAGTTGCCCCGATGAGATAGTATTAGGATCCAATACCCACCTCACGGCCGCGGGGGAGCATGTTCGCCCAATCCATGATCGCTTCTTCGTTCCACTCCAGCCAGGGACGTTGGCGAGATTCTTGAAACAATTGCCTGATCTGAAGGTGCTGATCGTAAATCGGCGCCTCGGCGTCAATCGGAATGAATTTGAAGATCACCGCCAAGGCCTCGTACTCCTGGATGACACGGCCGATGAATTGACGATAGCTTTCAAAGGGGTCGCTGATGTTCGTTACGTCCTGCCCGGCCTCGTAATACTTGGGAGTACGGGTGGCCGCTATACGCTTTCCGCTGGTTTCAGGCGAAACCGAAAAATAGAACACAATATCCGGCCAATACAGGGGAGAGTAGATATGCAACAGCCAATCCAAAGGCAAACCTCGTGCCGCGTCGCGCGCCAGGGCCGTGAACAAGAAACGATCGGCGACGACCATCTTGCCTTTAATAAGAGCCGGTACGATTTCATTCTCCAACCGGTGCCGGAAATCGGCGGCATGCAACAGGCAGAACTCCTCAGGATTAATGGACCGCATGTTCTTACGCGCCTTGATGATCGGCTTGATCAGGCGCGACGAACTCCACTTTGTCGTCGTAACCTCGTAGCCCTCTCCTGCGAGCCATTCTTTGAATAGTTTTCGTTGTGTGGTTTTACCCGACCCGTCCGGGCCTTCAAACGCAATCAGCAGACCGCGGTCTTTTCCCTTTTTCTGGATTTCTTCGCATAGTCGTTTAGCCAATTGCCTCGCGCTTTCCGGCATCTCTCCGCTCCACTCCAAAGTTCGGCGGCCACTATACAGAAGTCACTCCGGATTTTCCAGGGTGCGACCGCAGCGGCCGCGGCGGCCGGGGCGGGTCCGTCGTGCCGCAATTCTATGTCAAGTTGTATAGAATAGTTTAAGCAGCATGAAGCACCTCCGAAACGTAGCAGAGGAAATCCGGCGACTTCTCGAGGACCGCATCCTCATCCTGGATGGAGCCATGGGGACGATGATCCAGGCCTTCAAGCTCGATGAATCCGGCTATCGCGGAAAGTTTAAGGATCATCCCGCCGAATTGAAGGGGAACAACGACCTTCTCAACATCACGCAACCCGAACTGATCAAAAACATCCACCGGCAGTACCTCGAAGCCGGTGCCGACATCATCGAGACGAATACGTTCAATTCAAACGTCATTTCCCTGTCGGATTACAAAATGGAATCGATGGTGTATGAACTGAACCTCTCGGGCGCGAGACTTGCGCGTCAAGTTGCCGATGAATTCATGACGGCCGATCCGAGCCGCCCTCGGTTCGTCGCCGGATCCGTCGGGCCGACGAATCGCACGGCCTCGATGTCACCGGATGTTAATAATCCCGCGTTCCGTGCCGCCACGTTTGACGCGCTCGTCGCTGCCTATTACGAGCAAACACGTGGTCTGGTCGACGGCGGGACCGATATGCTGCTCGCCGAAACGATCTTCGATACTCTCAATGCGAAGGCTGCGCTTTTCGCTTTCGAGAAATATTTTTCGGAAACAGGGCGCCGGGTACCGGTGATGGCTTCCGTCACGATCACCGATAACAGCGGCCGCACGCTTTCGGGCCAAACCATTGAAGCCTTTTGGAACTCGATATCGCACGCAAGTCTTCTTTCGGTTGGCATCAACTGCGCTCTGGGCGGCAAACAGATGCGGCCCTATGTCGAGGAACTTTCCGAGATCGCGCCGGTTTACCTGAGCTGCCATCCAAACGCCGGGTTGCCGAATGCCTTCGGCGGCTACGACGAGACCGCCGATGAAACCTCGGAAATCCTGGGTGAGTTCGCTCGTAACGGATGGCTCAACATCGTTGGCGGCTGCTGCGGAACGACGCCGGAGCACATCAGAGCCATCGCCGATGCAGTACGCGCACTGAAACCCCGAGCGATTCCCCGCCCCGAGCCGTACTTTCGACTGAGCGGTCTGGAGCCATTGACCTTCCGGCCCGACTTGAGTTTCGTCAATATCGGCGAACGCACGAATGTCACGGGCTCGCCGAAGTTCGCGAAATTCATTCTCGCCGGACAGTATGAGGAAGCGCTCAGTGTCGCGCGCGACCAGGTGGAAGGCGGCGCGCAAATCATCGACGTCAATATGGATGAAGGGCTTTTGGATTCGGAAGCCGCAATGACGCGATTCTTGAATCTGATTGCGGTCGAGCCGGACATCGCGCGCGTTCCCATTATGATCGACAGCTCGCGTTGGCCCGTGATCGAGGCCGGACTGAAATGTATTCAGGGCAAAGGTATCGTCAATTCCATCAGCCTGAAAGAAGGGGAAGACGTCTTTAAAGATTACGCCAGAAAGATCCGGCGCTACGGAGCTGCGGTCGTCGTGATGGCCTTTGACGAAAAGGGTCAGGCCGATACCACGGACCGCAAAGTGGCAGTCTGCTCACGGGCGTACCGCATCCTGACCGAAGCAGTGGGCTTCCCGCCGCAGGACATCATTTTTGATCCGAATGTCCTTACTGTTGCGACCGGTATCGAGGAACACAACAATTACGCGGTCAGCTTCATCGAAGCGACGCGCCGCATTAAAGCCACTCTTCCGTTGGCGAAGGTCAATGGCGGCATCAGCAACATCTCGTTTTCGTTTCGTGGAAACAAAGTGGTGCGCGACGCGATGCATTCGGCGTTTCTTTATCACGCCATCCGTGTGGGCCTCGATATGGGTATCGTCAATGCCGGCCAGCTTGCCGTTTATGAGGAGATCCCGAAGGATTTGCTCGAGCTGGTTGAAGATGTTCTGTTGAATCGCCGGCCGGATGCCACGGAACGGCTGCTGGCATTCGCCGATTCCGTCCAAACGAGCGGGAAATCCGAATTCAAGGAGGACAGTTGGCGGCAGGGAAGCGTCGAGGACCGTTTGAAACACGCCTTGATTAAGGGCGTCGTCGATTACATCGAACAGGATGTCGAAGAAGCGAGACAGAAATATGCTCGGCCGCTGTCCATCATTGAAGGTCCGTTGATGGATGGCATGAACGTCGTCGGAGATCTGTTCGGGTCCGGGAAAATGTTTTTACCCCAGGTCGTGAAAAGCGCGCGTGTGATGAAGAAGGCAGTGGCGCAGCTCATCCCCTATATGGAAGCTGAAAAGGAGGGTGCTGCCGCTCAAGGCAGAGTGTTGCTGGCCACGGTTAAGGGTGATGTCCACGATATTGGAAAAAACATTGTGGGGGTTGTGCTCGCTTGCAACAATTACGAAATCATCGATCTCGGTGTGATGGTTCCCTGCGACAAACTACTTACCGCGGCCAGGGACAAGAACGTCGACATGATCGGCTTGAGCGGCCTGATTACACCGTCGCTCGATGAAATGGTGCATGTAGCCAAAGAAATGCGCCGTCAAGATTTTCACACGCCTTTGCTCATCGGCGGAGCAACAACCAGCGCCATTCATACCGCGGTGAAGATTGCTCCCGCCTACGATCACGCCGTTGTGCATGTGGCCGACGCCTCCAGAGCCGTTGGCGTCGTGGGAAATCTGCTCAACGCCAAAACGCGCGTCGCATTCATGGCGCGAGTCCAACACGATCAGGCAGAAAGCCGGGAAAAGTACCTCCGGCGTCGTGTTGACGTTCCACTGGTTACTCTGGAAGAAGCGAGAGGCCGAAAACTTCAGCTGAATTGGACATCAAACGGGACGCCGCCGCAGCCGGCCTTCACCGGTTCACGCGTTCTCAAGGAGGTACCATTAGCCGACTTGATTCCGTTTATCGATTGGTCGCCGTTTTTCCATGTCTGGGAATTGCGCGGAACGTACCCGAAAATACTTGAAGATAGGATCATCGGCAATAGGGCCAAGGAATTGTTTGCTGACGGACAACAACTCTTGACCGAAATCGTCCAGCATGGGCTGCTTCACGCCTGCGGCGCCTACGGCTTCTGGCCCGCTTCTGCTGTCGGCGATGACATCGAGCTCTACTCCAATGAATCACGCGGACAGGTAGTGGCCAGATTTCATACGCTCCGCCAGCAGCTTCGAAAGGCCGCCAGCGAGTTCAATCAGGCGCTGGCCGACTTTGTCGCCCCAAAGTCTGCGGATGTGCTGGACTACATCGGAGCGTTTGTTGTGACAGCCGGAGCCGGTCTCGACGAGCTCTGCGCCAGATTCGCAAAAGAACACGACGATTACAATTCGATCATGGCAAAGGCCCTCGCGGACCGCCTGGCCGAAGCGTTTGCCGAGTGGCTCCACAAACGAGCCCGCCAGGATTGGGGCTACGGACGCGGCGAACAATCGACGCTCGGGGACCTCATCAATGAACGATACCGTGGGATACGGCCGGCGCCCGGGTATCCCGCGCTTCCCGATCACACCGAAAAGGGGACGCTGTTTGATCTGCTCCATGCCGAGCAGAAGGCCGGTATCCAACTCACCGAAAATTACGCAATGATTCCGGCAAGTTCCGTTTGCGGCTTGTACTTCTCGCATCCCGCCGCGCGGTACTTCAGTGTCGGAAAAATTGGCCGGGACCAAGTGGAAGATTACAGCGCCCGAAAAGGCATAGCTGTCGCGGAAGCCGAACGATGGCTCGGCCCGAACCTGGCGTATTAGCGTTAAGACCCGCCCTCTCCCTCTGGGAGATGGCGGCGGGGCAGCCAGCGGGCTGGCAAGGCCAGTTCCGGGAATGTGAGGGTTCTGCCGATCCGCCTTCCTCCAGCCGCCATCGGCGGCTTCTGCTGCATGGTTTCGGTACCCGGACAGTAACTTGTTGAACAACCACAACCGTGCTGAAACACTTGCAGCTAAAGAAGGAAACGAGCCAACGCTTGATGGCGGGTGGTCACCCGCCCGGAAACTAAGTGTTTCCCAAAACGACCTGAATTTCCACCTCCCTCCATTGCGTAGGCACGCGCTCGTGCAGCTCGCCTCATTCCCCGCTCTGTCGGCGGCTATTGGCGCAGGATGGGTACCTCTGAAGCGAGGACCTTGTCTTTAGGAACGCTTAGATATCCACGGATCCGGTCCTTATCAACCGAATTCACGACGAGTTCGTATCTGAGCTGATCGCGACCGACAAGAAATTGCACCGGTTCGTTGTTCGTCCGATCCTTTTTCTCAAGACGATTATCGTCGACCTGGATTGCAATACTGTACTTATGGTTTTTAGGATCAGCCTTCGTAAGCGCTAGCTGAACGTCGCCCACGCGCTGCATTGGGCGCTTCGAATCTTTGCGAATATCGAACTCGAAATAATCGCGTTCGCCTTTTTTACGGAGATCGGCCAATTCGCTGGAATTACGTGCGATGCCTTCATTAAGCACGTTCTTCACATCGACCAATTGCCGCCCAAAGTCTTCCTTGGTTGAAATTAAATCCTGCTTGATACCTGTAACTTCACCAGAAACGGTTCCGAGCTTTGTATTAGCATCTTCCTTGATCTCAGTCATTTTGGCCGCGGCTTCTAGCCTATAGCTCTCGACATCGCTCGAATTCGCCTTTGCCGCCAGAACCTTTGCGGCCTCTTCCTGCTGGCGTTTCAAACTTTGTGCCGCCTGTCTTGCCTGATTCAATTCGTCCGCTGTTACACCGACACGCTTGTTTATCAGGTCGAAATCAGAGGCGAGATTATCTGTTCTCTTCACAGCTTCTGTCTGAGCCTGTCTGATTTCCTGGCTCATGGATTCGAGTTTCGCAATGTGGTCGCTGAGATCGGCACGTTGAGAAAATAGTCCAAAACCGAGGATCACGATCAACACGCTATTCGTAACGAGTACAACAGGCACCCACCCGATTCCCTTTCTCATGGCATTTGATGGAATGGATTGATCACTGGAATTACTGGAATTAAACATAGTTTTCCCCCAAGTCTTAGAATTGGTTGTTAAAGCATCATGAAAAGTACCGAGGCAATTCGCTCTCCATCAGCAACCGTGGGACTCCGTCCGAGTGATATAAAGGAATTTGTAGAGATCTCCGCCCCCAACCATGCCCCCAGTGATGACCTATGCCCTTCTATGGATCGCCTCTTATCCAAGATTTTTTCCACGTTTTTGCACAGAGGTTTAGAAGGCCGAGTCGAATCGGGTCAAAGAGAATTTCGGCTCGAGGTCACTTCCGGTAATCACACGTCTGCAGCGACACAGAAATAATTGCCAACGTAACATCGCCCGCTTCATGTAAGTCGTTGGGATGTCGTTGACTGCAACCGCGTAATGATCGGTTGGCGTTGGAACTGAAAGGAAGTCTGAACGAATAACCGGGCTACACTCGGCCGGTTAACGGTTCGACGCACCCAAAGCATCCAATCGAGCGGAGCCGATGTGTCCGCCGTCGCACAAAACCGATCGTTCAGGGTTCGCAACGGACCGGCAACAATTCCCTAATTCGCGCGTCTCGTGGTCTTTGGGATACGTTCAGCGTTCAGGATTCCACCGCCCTTTGATCTTTTCTCTTGTTGAAGTTAATTGAACTCTGGCTTTCCGCCGCCGCGTTTTGGTTGGCTCTGTGCTCCTTTTCGTTTTTCCGAATGGGAACGAAACGATGAAAGCAATGAAACCCTTTGTTCCAAGTATCCCGCTTGTGGCAGCGATAACGATGCAAGCGGGGCACGCATACAATCCAACCCAACTTCAGGTTCACGGCAGTGCGAACAAGCCTGTCCATAAGATCACCGGGAATGTCGAACGAGCGACAAAGGCGGTCAACTATGGGAAACGGACCGGTCTCACCAACATGGATGTCAGGGGTACGGCGCTGTAACGGCAGAAAACGCCCGAGTGATCGCTCTCAAGCGCTGTCCAGAAAACGCGTCTCTCAGGGGAAGGCCGTCGTGCGTGGTGCAACAATGGGCGTAATCGGAGGCAAAATGTTGACAACGGCTGACCTGACCGCTGCGATCGCGGACTTGGCAAAAGCAGGAATGGCTTTCACGACCCACATCGGGAGCCATGGTAAGAAAATTTACATCATCGATTCCGTAGCTTTAGCAGAAGACGAACTCGCTCTTCTGCATAGAAAAGGTGCACTGACGCGGGCCGGCATTGGCCATTACCTTGTGTATCGCGGTTTGAAACGCAGATAGATCCAACGCTGCACATCCCGTTTATCACATTTTCCAGTATCTGCTTCAGGCAGCGCCGCTCAGTGATGGTAGACGCAAGCCTCTGTGGAGAATTGGGCTGAGTGTCAGGCGATAGCGGAAGAATTCAGAGTGATTCAAGGACGAAGGGTACTGTGACGGGCCCGCAAGGAATGCACATTAGTCCGGATTGAGGAGGTTCTATGTTGAAGCGAAATTCCATTTTTATCGGACTGCTGTTCCTACTCGCTATGTTAGCTTTTGCAAATCCATTGGCGGCGCAGCAATCCAAAGAATCAGCTGAGGCCGAACGTGCGGCCAATGCTGCTAAGGTTCTGACAGCAATAATGAACATTCCCGAAAACGCTATCCCCGATGAATTGATGGCACGTGCACACGCGATCGCGGTGATACCGCACGTTGTGAAGGGCGCCTTCGGATTCGGCGGTCAATGGGGTAAGGGCTTACTGTCCCAGCGCCGCGAGGATGGCAGCTGGAGCGCGCCGGCTTATGTTGAGATCGGAGGAGGTAGCTTTGGTCTGCAAATTGGAGTGCAAGCCATTGACGTTGTACTCGTATTCACGGACGAAGATGGCATTAGGGGTCTGTTGAAAGGGAAAGTAAAACTCGGTGTGGATGCATCTGCGACTGCGGGACCTGTTGGTCGAAAGGCCGAGGTCGGTACGGACATACTTCTCCGCTCGGGTGCGTTCGCATATTCACGAAGTAGAGGTCTCTTTGCCGGAGTTTCACTCGACGGTTCTGTGGTCGGGATGGATGACAGTGCGAATCGCAAAATTTACGGAAACGAAGTAACAGGAGAGCAGATTCTGTTGGGCAAAAGCGTGCGAAGCAACCCCACTGTGGAACCGTTCCTGCACGAACTCCAGAAAGCCTCTCCTCCGCACGTCCATGAAAAGAAAGTAACTCAGAAATCGTAACCGTCGATGTGTATCGCAGTGGTTTGTGAACGATGGCAAAATCCTTCTCCAATCACTGCTATGACTGGAGAGGGCGCACTGTTTCGTTGCAGCCTTCTCCAACAGAAATCTTGAAGGCAGACCACAACCACAGGCCAATCCTCAGTCGCCATCGGCTGAGCGTCCAGCGCAGACGGGAAGCCGAATGACAGCCGCCGGCAGGAAGAAGTTGTCGGACTTACTTTTGTCCGCCTGTCCCTGCCCGCTTTGACCTTTCCTGGCGGGCCAATTCTTCTCCGATCTTTGGATCTCGAAACGCTTTGGGCACAACCATTCTTCGTCCGGCCGCTTGGAAAGTAGACGCGGCAAGGGTTTGTGCCGATTGACCTACGGATAGGGATCTGTTGTGTTGCATCAGACGGACATATTGATTGCCGAAAGAGTGGCTGGGGCTCTTCGATACGGGAGGAAGAGTCCACCAACCACCAAGCCAACTATCAGCGTGCTGGTCGGGTGATAAAGCAAAGCGGCATCTGAGGCCGCGCGGCTGCGGGATCGACTTCGAGCCAACCATCCCATGACGAGAGCCATGAGAACGGACCAAACAATCCATTGAACGGCGTATCGCACGCGGCCTCCTTCGGTTGTGCCGTTGACTGCATCGGCTTCCGGCGCTCAGCCCAAAAGTCGCGGTGCATAGATTCTATGCTGCACTTCCCTTTCGACCAGGAATCCGCTCCGTGACCAATGACCTAAACCGCGTCGCTTCGTCGTCACTTTTGAAGGCGCGTTTCGGAATCACAGAGTACATGCGCGCACCGTACACCAGGAGCCACAACTGATCGTCTTCGAGCACTTTTGTAAAATCATCCCAAGTGATGTGAGAGTCTATCGAGTTGGTCCGGAATTGCATTCCGGTCCGATCGAACTTCAGGTGATACGTCTCACTGAACTTTGGGTTCCGGCGGAACGCGTATCGGTTCACGAGCGGTCGGATAGTGAGCAAGTTGAACCATTCGAGGACGCCAACCGGTAAAAAGACGAGAGTCCACCACTGCACGCCTGCCCCGAAAGTGCTGAGTACGCCAAAGAGCAGCAAAATTGCCGCCACAACCTTGTCGACTTTTGCCAAGGTAGTCGACTTATAGTACAGCCGCTCCGCAGCGAGATGCTCGGCGAGAACGTTGTCGAAGCTGATACTGATGGCGCCTTCTTCAATCGCTCTCATTAGAGGCCCTCGACACACTCCACGGCCACTATTCCGGCTTGACCGTCACTGAACTGCTTTGGCTCACATCTCACGATCGCTCCTGCCGGAAACTGCCAGGTCTCGTCACTCACATCGGCTTCTACACCGACAATGCGAAACAGGTTGTCACCAAGTGGGCGCGCCTGAACAGGCCGCCAAGCATCAATTCCTTCGTCCAGAAGCGCGATGAAAATAGTGAAGGGATCCTGAAGGTCCCGCCAGCCCGATCGAACCAAACTCGCACGCGTGCCCCCATTGCCGGAAAATCGTAATGCTCCGGCGAAAGTCCTAAGTACTCGACAATTTCCTTGCGGAGTCGGCTTCCGATTTCAGCCTCGGTTGCACCCGACTCCAGTAACGTCAGTAGCGGCCCCACCAGCCACTCGTATTCGTCGCGCGGCCAGTTCGGGTCGCGCATGACTCCGATAGGATCCCAATCGTGCATCAGTGCATTCAGTTCAGAGGAACGCTGCTTCAACTCTCGTCTGCTAAGAGGCATGGGAGTTTATGTTCTGTCCCGGCTAGGTATCGACCACGGGATCCTGCGGCGAGTCGCCGACAAAAGGAACCGTGATAGCCAGCCATTTCTCGCCGGTTGTCTCGAACATGACGTCCCAGGTGATCGGCACAATGTTAAGTGGCTCGACGCCGAATCCAGATAGTCGAACGTCTTTCCAAAGGTCCGTATCGAGTGGCCGTCCAATCCATTCGCGAAACACACGATCCAGAGCCGGCCAAACCTGTTTTACAACGTGATCGAATTGCGTCGAGAGCTCCAGGTAAAAAGCCCTCGCCTTAATGTCCGGACCGTCGAGCCCGCCCGGTAGCGCAATGGCCACCTTCGTTCGAGTTGCGGGAAACAGCCACTCGCCTTCCCAATAGGAGTTCGCCGGCGCATGGGGTATATGCATATAGAGAAGCACACCAAAATCCGGATCCTCCATTCGGGGAGGCCGAAAGCGGAGTCGGAGTTCCTTCAACAATCCCATCGCGAAGCCCAGTACGTCCTTCTTGCGTCGCCTATCATTGCAGCGCGCCGTGACGTCTGCAAACGCTTTGTTAGCCCGCCGCGGATTCCTCGACGAACCTTACAATTGATCGCCAGCATTCCTTCGGCGATATCTGAAGCAGCATGTGCGGACCTGGAATCCCGACAACCTGAGCGTCCGGGCGAATTGTTTGAAGCTCTTTCCAGCTGCGTTCCGACACCAGCCTATCATTGCGCCCCCGCAAATAGAGAATGGGCTTGGAAAGCGATCTAACTGTCCTCCGTTCGTCTGTCTGTAGAACCTGTCGAACCCTGCGCGCAATAACATCTGCAGGCAGACGCCGAAGTACAGAATGTACGTTCTCCACGAGCGCTGGATGGGATTTATGACCTAACAGAACGGAGCGAATTACGAGACTCGGGAGTGGAATTGTAAATAGAGGCGGGATTACCAGATAACGAAGCGCCGGAAAGATGGGGCTGCTGATGAACGAGTTACACAAGACTAGCGCCTGAACCCGGACATCCGCTGCGATCCGAACACCGATTGGCCCGGAAAATGATTCCGCAATAACAATGCAGTGATCTGTGATTTTCTCTCGCGCATGCCGCTCAAGGATGTCGACCGATGCCTCGCTCGTCGGGTAGTCCGCCACAATCGTGCTGACCCCAACGGGAGCAGCATCGACGAACGGCGCGAAAAGCTCACCCGTTCCATCAAGACCGGGTAGAAGCACTGCAGTGATGACTGCCATTCAGGAGCGGCCCTATGCCTGGCGGCGTTAGGGTTTCTCACCAACTGCCAGGAGATGGGCACTGACTCCTTGCACCGAAGGTTCGTGTTCCAGACGCCGCGCAATCATTAACAAACCCTGCTGCCGGCGTGGATCCCGCCAGCGG